>JBGMQT010000009.1:0-47730 GCA_048060695.1 Acidiferrobacterales bacterium | reverse complement strand
TCCAGGCGTGCGCCTTCAACCACTCGGCCACCTCTCCAATGAAACTGTTATTCCTTCTCTCGCACGTACACTAATTTTCGCCTTTCAAGTGTTACCCACTTGTCGCTCCCGGCGTCCTGCCTCCCGCGACACTTGTGCATCCTGCACATCGTCCAGGCGTGCGCCTTCAACCACTCGGCCACCTCTCCAATTATTGACCCCCGTCCGGTGGATACTCACCAATCCAGGGCGCGCGAAGGTTAAACCACTACTTCGCTGCAGGCAATGGCATCACGCCGTTGTGCCGCCACCTACCGCACCCTGCAGGGCCGAGAGGCCGCCTTCCAACGCATAACAGTCGAATCCGCGCTGATTGAGCATAAAGGCGGCTATCGAACTACGACTTCCGGTTTGACAATAAATTACCAGCTTTTGGCCCGGATTCAGTGAACTCACCTTTTGCCGAATTTGATACAAAGGAATATTTTTACTGGAACGAATTGCGCCACGTTGATATTCCGCTTCCGTTCTTACATCCAGCAGCAACGCGCCTGCCGTCAATAGCGGTTCCGCTTCTTTTTGAGTTACCCATGAAATGAGCGGAGCCTTTAGTAGCTTAAGGAACTCTTTTTTGGCCAAGCGTTTTAGCTCACCATCACTGGTCATCATAATAGTGGCATTGCGGGGGGCGTCCGAAATCAACGCCTCCTCTCCAAACTGATCGCCATCGGACAGTTGGTTTACAATCGCAACTTTACCGTCACTATTTTTTTGCGATACCGTGCATTTACCTTCTCTAATCAGATAGTAATAATCACCCGGATCACCCTGGCGAATAATAACCTGCCCCGCTTTGACCTCTATTGACTCCATGTGTGAGAACATCTCATTCGCATTAATTGGCGGAAGCTTCTCGAAAGTCTTGCTTCGCAGGATCTGCAGCATCCAGTCCGTGTCCTCGTCTCCATCGAGCTCCACTACCTCGATACCGCTGACCTGGTCCCAGGTCAGCAATCGATCGAGCAGTTCACTATCAACATAGGCAACGGTGCCATCACTAACCATGCTGCCGGTCACTTGGCGCGGCTTTAGCTGGGCCAATGCATATCTGGTATCATCGGTACCGCCTTCGACGATGCGCTCCGAACTCTGGCTATCAGACGTCATTCGCAGCCGGCCCTCAAGCAAATAAATTGCCTCGTTGTCTGTATCACCCTGTTTAAATAGAACTGATTTTGCGGAAACTCGCTCAATACGCGTTACCGCCGCCAACTCGTTAAAGTTATCCGACGTCAGTGTATTTATCGGGATAAGATCCTTGAGTACGTCAGTCGTAGTCATGTAATCTGTTTTTGCCGGTCTATATATCGCGGTATCGGGTTTTTATCTATTCTATAGGAGTTGGTACTTTTGTACCCAAAGAATATTTCCAGTGAAAGAAGCATTACTTGGAAGACGGTCCGTATATTCACTTTCTTGCTGGAAAGCGAATTTACCAGATAATCCGGTAAAATTGATTGGGCTGGTGGAGACGACTGCATGGGCGCAGGAGGTAGAGCAACGCAGGAAGCAGTTGCCAAGGCAGGGATTACTCGGCCCTTCGGGCCGCCGTCGCTTCGCTCCGGCGTTCTTCGCGGTTCCACCGCTTGTCGAACCCGACGATATGATTTCCTCGGGTTCGAACCCCTCCCCTCTCAATCCACTAAATGAAAACGAGCCCAATGCGATCCCGCTTTCATTTAGTATGGCGGAGAGGGAGGGATTCGAACCCTCGGACCCCCGAAAGGGTCAACGGATTTCGAGTCCGCCCCGTTCGACCACTCCGGCACCTCTCCGAGCGCCGCCTAGCTTACGTGGAGTCATGCAGCGCGACAAGTCAACAAATATTCCGGCTTGGGTAAAACTGTTGTTTATCACTCCGCTGCTTCTGGTTATTGGTGCATGCAGTAACGGAAACTCAAACAAGCTTGAATCCGTCAAGAAAGCCGGCGAACTGGTGGTGTTAACCCGACAGAGCCCAACCACTTATTACGAAGGTCCTGATGGCTACCTTGGGATTGAATACGACATGGCGAAAGAATTTGCCGACCTCCTGGGCGTGGAACTAAAAATGGTAGTACCGAGCCGTTTCGGGGACATTCTTACATTGTTGCAGAAAAATAAAGCAGACATGGCGGCAGCCGGACTCACGGTTACCATGGCCCGCAAAAAAATCGTACGATTTGCGCCACCCTATCAACGAATTCGCCAACAACTTGTTTATCGTCTAGGCACAAAAAAACCCAGATCGGTAGCAGATATAGTCGGTGAAGACATCATCGTAACTGCTGGCACAACCTATGCCGAACGACTGGGCCAACTTCAAAAAAAATATAAAAATCTTGCCTGGGAAGAAAGCAGGGAGATGGATACCGAGCAACTGGTCCATGCAGTGGCTGAAGGCACGCTAACGTTCACCATTGCCGATTCAAATATAGTAGATGCCAATCGCCCGCTATATCCAGACCTGCGTATTGCATTCAATATGCAAAAAAGAGAGGCCCTCGCCTGGGCATTTCCCCTGAGTCAGGACGCAAGCCTCTATAATGAAGCCATAAAATACCAAAACACCATCAGGCGCAACGGCCACATCAAGGTCCTGCTGGAACGATACTACGGTGCAGTTGAAACAGACTACTTCAATATGACGCTCTATCAACTGCGAATTCAAAACGTGTTGCCGAGCTTCAAACGATTGTTTGAGGAAGCCGGGCAAAAATACAATATTGACTGGCGTCTCCTTGCCGCCATTGCCTACCAGGAATCTAACTGGAATTCTCGAGCAACATCGCCGACTGGTGTACGTGGGCTAATGATGCTGACCGAATCCACAGCGAAAGAAATGGAAGTTGAAGATCGTCTGGACGCTGCCCAAAGTGTAGAGGGTGGCGCCAAATACATTCGCGAAATGATTGACCGCATGCCGGATAGCATTCGAGAACCCGATCGTACCTGGATGGCGCTTGCATCTTACAATGTCGGTTACTATCACCTGATGGATGCGCGTGAAATAACCATAAGGCAACGAGGTAACCCGGACAACTGGCGAGACGTCAAACGACGCCTGCCTCTACTGTCGAGGGCCACGGTATACACAAAATTGAAATATGGATACGCGCGTGGCAACGAACCCGTGCGTTATGTGAGTCGGATACGGCGTTACTATGATGTGTTGACGAAGCTGGACAAAAAAGTACAGGATGAACTACGTAATGACGCAATTGGCCTCACCGCACCGGCGATTTAGCTCCAGAATATATCGACTAATTTACAAAACCCTACAAGCTCGACATTAGAGCATGTAGCTATATCGGCAGCAGAGAAGGTGTTTGATAACAAAGTATCGTCTATGCATTACGACGGTCCCGGGTCATCCATCAGCATTTCATTTTCTATTGAGAGATAGACGTTATAGGCATTGCGACGATTGGCCTCGGAAAAAGCAGGCAGAAAGACTAGCTCACCCCAGTCAATCTTATCGTATACCTCGCCAAACAAGTCTCCACTATCGACAGCAACCTGCATGTGTTTTCGCAATTTGGCGAGGTAGTGATAGGTTGACTCAATCACCTTGTCGGGGTTTTTTGCAAGCGGGCCGTGGCCTGGAACCAAAGCGGCCACTTTGGTTCCCCGCAGACTGTCCAGTGTCTTCATCCAGTTTCGGGTATTGGCTTCACCGATAAAGGGTATTCGACCTTCGAAAATAATGTCGCCGGAAAATAATACATTGTCCGGTTTCACCATCATCGCCAGATCACCTTCGGAATGGGCTTTCCCCAGCGGAGTAATTTGCAACGTGACGCCGCCGAATTTCAACTCCATGTCTTTCTCTACATAGACATCAGGTACAACAAGTTGAGTCGTCTCGTTTACCCAGGGCGCGAGTAATTTTCGCCGTGCGGCAAGCAAATTATCTGCAACATCCGAATTGAGATAATCCTGCGCGCCTCGCGGTGCATACACCCGCGCTCCCTGTTCCTTGAATACCTGCAATCCGTACAAATGATCGGCATGATAATGGCTCATCACTACCGCCTTGATCGGAGCACTGGAAATACTACGGATCCTGGCCAGAAGTTTGGCTGCCAGTGAAGGGGTGCCGAGTGCATCAAAAACAACAATGCCATCAGGGGTAACGACAAACCCGGCGTTGGAAATGAACCCGGCATTCTCGATTGCCGTGCCCGCCTTGCCCTGAACAAACCATGAATTTCTGGATATTCGCACCAGCGTCATGTCCACGTCGACTTTGGCATATTTGTCGTTATTGAAGCTGCCTGAATAGCCGGTACTGTCACCACCGGTGCCAACACACGCTGAAAGTAGTCCCGCAAGACCGAATACCAGAACAAGATAGAAATATTTCATCGTCTTTCTTTGAAAAAATTTGTCAGCAACTCACTGCAATGCGAGGCCATCACGTCGGGTACGATCTCTGCACGGTGATTTAGTTCCTTTGCATCCAGAATGTTAAATACGCTACCCGCGGCACCGGCGCGTGGGTCGGCAGCGCCAAACACCACCCGGAAAATCCTGGCGTGCACCATTGCCCCGGCGCACATCGGACAAGGCTCAAGCGTTACATATAGACTGGTGCCAGCAGGTAACCGATAGTTGTTTATCTCTTCAGAGGCAGCGCGTAACGCGATTATCTCGGCATGGGCGGTTGCATCGCGGCTGGTGATGGGCTGGTTCCAGCCTTCACCGATTATTTTCCCTTCATGAACAAGGAGCGCGCCAACCGGAACTTCGCCCGCGGCTTCTGCTTTTTGTGCCAACTCGATTGCGCGACCCATCCAGCGCTCATGGTCAGTTAGATCTGATCCACTCATGATGACAGGCGCGCGAATTCAACGGCAACACACCGCTTATTCCCACTCGATTGTAAACAAGCCGGGAAAAGCCAGTATTGGCGCGGGTTTTACGGTGGTCATAAGGGTTGATACCATGAAAAATACCATGTTCAAAATTGCTGTTGATATATAGTACGTGAATTAACTATATGACCAAACAAGTAGAATTGGAATTCCTTGTTGTCAATGTTCATTCGCGACGTTGGCCTTCATCACATCGTGTCGATAACGCCTATCAAACCGATGCCCTTCGGGTAGAGATAATCCGCCAGTGTGGTAGAGGATCAAGTCCCTCTTCATCTTCCGGACCATCACGAATCACATTTTACAACACCCGGGCCGATTGTGTGGCTTGGACGGACGATGACAGTAAGCAACAGATCCATCAGGATCAGTCTGGAAGGTTGTGGGATACGCTTTACAGTGCGACCACACTATTCGGACCAGCAAGAAATCGGGTGACCGGATCTTGTTCCAACTCTATCGTGTGCCCCGTGATGGGCATTCGATGGAAGCGGTACTGGTAACGTAGAAACTCATCGTGGACCTGGTGATACAGCCGAACCGGTAATCACCATCCTCTTGCCTGACGAGGATTGACTGAGCCGGCTTCCACCGGCACCTTGCCCCTGGCCACTTGGGTTAAAGTGGTAATTATCATTTTTCCGGTGTACGTACCCGGTTTAGCACTATGAACCCTGAGTACTCCATTTTTGATTCCTGCCGCCGCCCAAGGCATATCCCGCCCTGAACTTGATAATGCTGCTGGTATTCATTATCATGCGCTAGCACATACTAGCATGCGCTAGCATGTGCTAGCACTCGTGTAGTCTACTTAATAATGCTTCCAGTGTGGAGAGGTGATGATGGGAACCGATAGATGGCTCACCCTTGATGAATTGGCCGGATACTTGAAGCTCAGCCACAGCAAACTGTACCGGATGGCGCAGGATGGAGAGGTTCCGGCATCCAAGGTTGCATCCCAATGGCGCTTTGACCGGCAGGAGATAGACGCGTGGATGAAAAGTCAGAGGCCGGGTACTGATAGTCCCGGCAATGAAAGTGATGATGGGAAAGGAGGAAAAGGATGATACCGTCGGAAGCGCGTTGCCTCAACTACAATCACGGGCACCCAAACCCACCGGTGCGTTGTTGTCCTCTGCGCGGTGAGGTGGTGAATAAGAATATTTCTGCAGAAGTGCGTGGTGGTCGCTCCCGCACATCCGTGTGCTCCGCGACACCTGCACGTCCATGTGCAATGAGGAAAAACATGTAACAAAGCGACGTAATAGAAACAAGTACTGTGTGGATTGTGGTGTACAACTCATGCAATAAAAGTGACTGCAAAACCTGCGGTTCATAAGGTATAAAAAATGGATAACTACCTTGATGGGAGTTGGGAAAAATTTGAGCAGTGGATCAGGAATATCATCGGGTCGGACTTTCGCTGGCGTGTAAGGCCGATGGACAAGCGATCTAACCGGTAAATGATCGCTGAACTTGTGCAGAACGATATCAAAGAGAACAAAGGGTTTTTCCAGAGAAAAATTCATTCATTGAACGAAAATGACAGGAGACGCGAAAACCATGAGTAAGATCAAGATTGCTATCGTCGGCATAGGAAACTGTGCCAGTTCCCTGATACAGGGCATCCACTATTATCAAGGGAAGAACGAGAAAGATGCGATCGGGCTGATGCATTGGGAGATTGGCGGATACCAACCCGGCGACATTGAAGTCGTCGCGGCCTTCGATATCGACAAACGTAAAGTCGGTGTCGATGTGCACGAAGCGATTTTTTCTACGCCCAACTGCACGACAGTGTTTTGTTCCGATATCCCTGCGTCCGGCGTCACCGTACAGATGGGCAAGATTCTGGACGGTTTTTCCGACCACATGATGGATTATGACGAAAAACGCACTTTTGTGTTGGCAGAAGAGCCGGAACCCAGCGAAGAAAATATCGTTAAGCTACTCAAAGATACCGGCGCACAAATCCTCTTGAATTACCTGCCGGTCGGCTCCGAGGATGCGACTCGCTTTTATGCCGGTTGCGCCTATAAAGCGGGGCTGGCTTTCGTCAACAATATCCCGGTCTTCATCGCCAGCGATCCCGAAGGACAGTGGGCACGCCATTTTGAAGAAGCCGGTTTGCCCATCATCGGTGATGACATCAAGGCCCAGTTGGGGGCGACCATTACCCATCGCACGTTGACCGATCTCTTCGCCAAGCGGGGAGTCAAGCTGGAGCGTACCTACCAGCTCAACACCGGTGGTAACACCGATTTTCTCAACATGCTCAACCACTCACGCCTGGCCTCCAAAAAGGCGTCCAAGACCGAGGCGGTGCAGGCCGTGACCGGCAACCGTATGGATGCCGACGACATCCATATTGGCCCGAGTGACTACGTGCCCTGGCAAAATGATAACAAGGTTTGTTTCCTGCGCATGGAGGGAACGATGTTTGGTGATGTGCCGATGAACCTCGAATTGCGTCTGTCGGTGGAAGATTCGCCCAACTCGGCAGGTGTGTCTATTGATATGGTTCGTTGCGCCAAATTGGCGTTAGATCGTGGCCAGAGCGGTATTCTGGAAGCGCCATCAGCCTATTTCTGCAAACATCCGCTACGCCAGTTCACGGATGATGAGGCTTTTAAAATGATGGAAGACTTCATTAAAGGTGAGTGATCAAGGGTGGGCGAGGCTATTGGCATGAAGTGCTTGCTCATCGCCGCCGGCAAGGGCAGTCGGCTGCAATCCAGGGGTGATAGCAAGCCCCTTATTCCCATCCTCGGCATCCCCCTGATTGAACGGGTCATCCGTGCGGCCATGGAGGCCGGTGCGGATGAGTTCTTTGTGGTCATTGGCCATCAGGGCGAGCGGGTGCGTGATTTTCTGGGGCGCCTGGCGGATCGCCTTGCGGTTCGGATCACGCCGCTGGTGAATGACGATTGGGATAAAGAAAATGGTCTTTCGGTACTCAAGGCCCGAGACGTTTTGCATGAACCGTTTTTGCTACTCATGGCGGATCACCTTTTTGACCCCAACCTGGTCCGACCATTAGCGACGTTGACACTGGGTGATGGGGAAATCGCGCTAGTGGTGGACGGCAACACCCGCAACCCGCTCATCGACATGGAGGATGTCACCCGCGTCAAGCTGGAAGATGATGCCCTCCCTGATAGCAGTGAAAAGAGTCGCAGTAAAAAAATCATGGGTATTGGCAAAGGACTGGCCGACTTCAATGGTTTCGACACGGGTATTTTCCTGTGCTCCCCCGGCATCTTCAAGGCACTGGAGCAAAGCGAAAAAAAAGATGGCGACACAACCCTGTCCGGGGCAATACGGATTCTGGCCGCTGAAGGGCGAGCCAAAGCCATCTTGTTGGACGGATTCTGGATCGATGTGGATGATCCTGCCGCATTCCAGAGAGCGGAACAGGCTTTGCTGAAGCGACTACGCGACAAGCCCAACGACGGGCCTGTCGCACGTTATTTAAACCGCCCTATCTCCGTGCGGATGTCCCGGTATCTGGTGCAGCGCGATGTGACGCCCAATCAGATTTCCCTATTCTCGTTTCTGTGTTCCGTGCTGGCCGCCGGGTTGTTTATGTTGGGCGGGTATTTTTTTCTGATCGTTGGCGGTGTGCTCGCCCAGTTTGCATCCATCATCGATGGTTGTGATGGCGAAGTGGCCCGGCTCAAGTACCAAAGCAGCGACGTCGGTGGTTGGTACGATGCGGTACTGGATCGCTACGCCGATGCCTTTCTGCTGTTCGGTTTGACCTGGCATCTGCTGGCGGTGGACGTAAGCGGCGGGATCCTGTTGATCGGTTTCATGGCCATTATTGGCTCGTTCATGCTGAGTTACACCGCGGATAAATACGACAATCTGATGCGCGATCGGGTCCAGGCCGGGGGCAAAGCTGGGTTACGGATGGGGCGCGACGTGCGCGTGTTCCTCATCTTTCTTGGTGCAATAGCCAATATGGTGTTACCCATTCTGGTATTGATTGCCGTGGTAATGAATCTCGAGACCTTGCGACGGGTGAGAATTGCACTTGATGGACAACATTGACTACGCGAAGGAGAAAATCCGTGCGGTGATCGCCGGCTCGCGAGTGCCTGAAGATCCCGGTCACGCCGACAACACGCTGGAGTGGCTTTTGCGCCTGGAACCGGATGCCGGCGAGGCCCTGCAATTGGCGGCCCTGGCCCATGATATCGACCGGGCAATCGAGGAGATCAAGGTGCAGCGCGCAGATTTCGACGATTACAACGCCTTCAAGGCGGCCCACGCCCGACACGGTGCGGAACTATTGCGCCCGATTTTAACCGCATGCGGTGTGGCACGGGATATTGTGGACGAGGCTTGCCGTCTGGTGACGTTCCACGAGGTGGGCGGCGATCCCGACGCCGATCTGCTTAAGGATGCAGACAGCATTTCCTATTTTGATGTCAACCTGCCGCTCTACTACCAGCGCGAGGGGTGGGCCGAGACCAAACGGCGATCACTCTGGGGTTATCGCCGTCTCTCCGCGCGAGCAAGAAAAATCGTCGAGAACATCGGTTACGAAGAAGAGGCGATAAACCGACTGCTGCGGGAGGTGATTCATGACAAACAGGCACAGCTGTAAGGACGTAGATGATTCACAAACGCAGTGGTTGACGTTTTCACTTGGCAATGAAACCTACAGTGTCGAGGTGCTGCACGTACAGGTCAATTTGAATGGGGTTACCTGGACCTTAAGGGATAGAAAGCGCCGCACTCAGGTCCTCATGCTCAAAGGCTGATGCCATGCGATCAATCTCGGCTCGCGTAAGATTTAGTTGTGCAGCCTCTTCGCGCCATGTTGCCACCGCCCGTCCGACTTCGGCTGCGATCACGTGTGCCTTTTCTTCATCCAGTTCAAAGTAGCCCACCACGCTCATCGCCAGGTCCAGCGAAGCCGAGCCATCATCAAGATCAATGGCTGTCGTCAGAACACGTGGCTTGATATCCGTTGGGACCGGATTGAGATCATAGGCTGGCGCCAACCGCCAGCCGTCCGGGCCAGTATAGAGGAAAGCGTGATTACGCAAATGGTCATCCGTGTTGGAAATCAGAATATTGAAGACAATACGTCGCCACAGCTCATGCATATCCTGTTTCGGACTGGCGCCATACCGGCGAAGCGCGTCGACAAATTCCAGATAGCTGCGCGACTCGTTGTCGCTGGCGCCGAGCATACTCATGGCAGAAAGAAACGGGATTCGCTGACCTTGTACACGATCGAACCGGCGCAGCAACAGCACCGGCTTGTTCGCTACATGTTCAATTCGCCAGTCGGGCACGGGGATACCGGCCTTCGCTGCAAGGCGGAGCGCAACCGCCTCCCATAGAACCGTATTGATCTCATCATCCTTGTGTGGAAACTTGGCGATGGCGAGATGCCCGTCCTGGTCCCGGACAGACGCCTTGGGTCGCGCACCACCCAATGACGAGCCGGGCACCAGCAGCAGGCGCAGATCCTCGTCGCTATCCGTGTCACCCACGACATGCTCCGCCGCCGACAGCAATTGTGGCAGATCGATCAGGGGTGGTATGCGAGCGGCTTCATGTTCGGCAAGAAACGGGCCGCCCTCTTCGGCTTTGGCGTCCTGCGTCGCCCTACCTCCTACATCCCTGTAGTCGTGCCTGGCAAAGCGCAGTGCACCTTGTCGGGCTTCATCATCTACCATGAGCAGATAGTCAATTTCCATCAAGGTGCGCGGCGTCTCGCCCGCGCGTTCTGCCCGTCGCCGTTCTGCCCGGCGCATCAGAACCCGCCCCCAGCGGTCGGGGGCCGAGTCACCGATGGTACCGAACAGGGGTTTACCTGAAGGTGTGTGGAATGGACCCGGGCCAAGCGTCAGGGCCGGTTCCAGGGAGAAACGATCTGCATACTCAAGCCAGTCCGGATGATATTCGAACGTGGCGCTTTCCCTACCCTTGCGCACACGCGCCCATAGTCGCCCGGCCAGATGCGGCGTACCGGCAATATCCACGTAAACAAGCACTTCTGTTTCCATCACGCTTTACTCTTCTGTCCAGACTGGGATGACTTGTGCCTGGATTTATTCTGGCGCGGCCTGCGGATACGTTGCGGCAAACGCTCCTCTTCAAGCTCCAGACCCACCGTATCCGTCCTGGCATCAGCGAGATCACCCAACCGCTCAGCCATACCCAGGACAAAGAGCACATTGGCATAGTTACCCAGCGAAACACCGGGGTCGCCCTTTTCTATCTTGTTCAGGGTTGTCCGACTGATAGAGGCCCGTTCGGCCATGACAGCCGTTGAAATACGCCGTCTGAGCCGTGCATCACGAATATCCTGTCCAAGCTTACGCACCGCCCGCCTGACCGGAATCGGCACCATCAAGTCTAGTTGGGTTTTGCTCATGTTTCGTCCATCTTTATGGTCACTATCATATGTAGTGTACATAATAATGGACGTTATATCAATACTTCCTGAGCATATGCGGCGTAGACCAATGGAAACCGGGATCGGCATGGGGACGAGGGTTCAGGGTCTTACGGAGCAGGATCGGCACCTGGCCTTGCTATATAGACAGCCCTACTCCCACTCAATGGTCGCGGGGGGTTTGCTGGAAATATCATAGGTTACCCGACTGATGCCGCGCACCTCATTGATAATACGACGTGAAATGGTGTCCAGTACATCGTAAGGAAGACGGGCCCAGGTAGCAGTCATGAAGTCGATGGTCTCAACTGCGCGAATCGCGATAACATACTCATAGGCACGGTTGTCGCCAACAACACCGACTGATCTTACCGGCAGAAACACGGCAAAGGCCTGGCTGACCTTGTCGTAGAGATCATTGCGATACAGTTCTTCCATATAAATCGCATCGGCCTGGCGCAACAGGTCAGCATATTCCTTTTTTACTTCCCCCAGAATACGGACACCCAGACCCGGGCCGGGAAAGGGGTGACGATGAACCATGCGATGTGGCAAACCCAGCTCTTCCCCGATCTTGCGTACTTCATCCTTGAACAGTTCGCGCAGTGGCTCCACCAGTTCCAGCTTCATGTCTTCCGGTAATCCACCCACATTGTGATGTGACTTGATTACCCTGGCCTTGCCGCTCTTGGCGCCCGCCGACTCGATAACATCGGGATAGATGGTGCCCTGTGCCAGCCACCTGGCATTATTGAATCTGGCCGCCTGTTCCTCGAATATCTCGATAAACAGATTGCCGATGATTTTGCGCTTTTGTTCCGGGTCATCAACACCTTCCAATCTGGACAAGAACCGATCTTCGGCATCGACCCGGTCCACCTTGACGCCCATGTGTTCGCCAAAAGCAGCCATGACTTCATCGCCCTCATGCAGGCGCAGCAGGCCATTGTCGACAAAAATGCAGGTAAGTTGCGAGCCAATGGCTTTGTGCAATAACGCCGCGACCACGGATGAGTCCACACCGCCGGAAAGACCAAGGATGACTTCGTCGCTGCCTACTTGCTCGCGTACACTGTGAACAAGATCGTCAATGATATTGCCCGGTGTCCACAGATTCTGGCAACCACATATGTCATGCACGAAACGCCGCAGGATGTCCTGGCCCAGGCGGGTGTGGGTAACCTCCGGATGAAACTGCAATCCAAAAAAGGCACGCGATTCGTCCGCGATACCCGCAAAGGGAGCGCTGTCCGTGTGTGCGATGACAGAGAATCCTTTCGGTAATTCGGTAACCTTGTCACCGTGACTCATCCAGACATCAAGAAACGGCTTGCTGTTTTGATCCAGGCGGTCATGGATATCGTTTAGCAGCGCGGATGGGTGTGCCTGAACTTCGGCGTAGCCATACTCCCTGGCAGCCGACATGTCGACCTTGCCACCCAGTTGCGCGGTCATGGTCTGCATACCATAACAAATACCAAGCACAGGCACGCCGAGCTCGAATACAATGTCCGAGGCCTTCGGTGTCTCCTGTTCAGTAACCGATTCCGGGCCCCCCGAAAGAATGATGCCATTAGGAGCAAACTTGCGGATGGCATCGGTTCCCATGTCCCAGGCATGTAATTCGCAATAGACCCCCGCCTCGCGTACACGACGCGCAATCAGCTGCGTGTACTGCGAACCGAAGTCGAGTATCAGGATTCTTTGAGAGTGAAGATCGGTCATGCTGGCCGAATAGCTAGCGTTGATAGTTGGGTGCTTCTTTGGTGATGCTAACATCATGCACGTGGCTTTCGTTGATGCCCGAGCTGGTAATGCGCACAAATTCAGTCTTGCTGCGCATCTCATCGAGATTGGCACAGCCGGTGTAACCCATGCTGGAGCGCACACCACCCATCAACTGGTGAATGATGTTTACCATCGTACCCTTGTAGGGTACCCGTCCTTCAACCCCTTCCGGCACCAGTTTTTCTATCTGGCTGGTACCTTCCTGGAAGTAGCGGTCGCTGGAGCCCTGCGCCATCGCGCCGAGCGACCCCATGCCGCGGTAGGTCTTGTAGGACCGTCCCTGGTAAAGCTCCACTTCCCCGGGGGACTCGTCTGTGCCCGCCAACAAGCTGCCTACCATAACGCCATGAGCGCCGGCGGCGATGGCCTTGGCAATATCTCCCGAGTAACGAATGCCGCCATCCGCTATCAACGGCACACCGGTCTTTGCCAGTGCTTCGGCCACATTGGCCACTGCCGAGATCTGCGGTACACCGACGCCAGCGACCATGCGCGTGGTGCAGATCGATCCGGGACCAATGCCGACCTTGACAGCATCCGCACCTGCCTTGACCAACGCCTTCGCGGCCTCGGCGGTGGCAATATTGCCACCAATAATCGACATTTCCGGAAAATGTTTCTTGATCCAGCTCACACGATCAAGCACCCCCTGGGAATGGCCGTGGGCGGTATCCACCACAATGACGTCGACTTCTGCTGCTACCAGTTGTTGCACCCGTTCATCAGTACCCTCGCCGACACTGACAGCGGCGCCAACCCGCAGCCGCCCATCACCATCCTTGGCAGCATTGGGATGTTCGGTGGACTTTTGAATATCCTTAACGGTGATCATGCCCTGCAGGGTGAACTGATCATCCACCACCATCACCTTCTCGATGCGATACTCGTGCATCAGACGCAGTACTTCATCACTGGGAGTACCGGGACTAACCGTCACCAATTTGTC
This sequence comes from Acidiferrobacterales bacterium, assembly GCA_048060695.1. Taxonomy (GTDB): domain Bacteria; phylum Pseudomonadota; class Gammaproteobacteria; order Acidiferrobacterales; family JAJDNE01; genus JAZFSZ01. The sequence goes on along the minus strand of JBGMQT010000009.1, from coordinate 33,683 downwards.
TTTCGGCGTCATAATGGCGGAAACGGGTTCACCCGACCGGGTTTCGAATCGCAGATCACGATGGGTAACGATGCCAACCAGATTGCCGCCATCTACCACCGGCAATCCGGATATATTGTGTTTGCGGGTAATCTCCAGCACATCACCAATGGTGGCGGTAGGGGCCACTGTAATCGGGTTGGTAATCACGCCGCTCTCGAATTTCTTCACTCGCCGTACCTGTTCGGCCTGATCCGCCGGACTCATATTCTTGTGGATAATGCCCAACCCCCCTTCCTGAGCCATGCAAATGGCACCTCGGGATTCGGTGACCGTATCCATTGCCGCTGAAAGCAGCGGAATATTAAGTTGAATCTGGCGAGTTAGCTGCGTCGACAGATCGACATCGCGTGGCAAGACTGTGGAATGTGCGGGAACGAGTAGAACGTCGTCGAATGTGAGTGCTTCTTGTAAGATGCGCATGTCCTATTATACTGGCTCGCGATACGAGGGTAAATCCCATCGGCATGTTTTTTGCGCATTGGCAGCAATTATTTATCCCTTTTCCCGGCGATGATACGGGTTGACGTGTCCCAACGAGTGCTTTAGGGTTTGCCGACACCAGAAAAGATTAAGCATCAGGAGGAGAACAATCAAATGAAAAAAATTATTATTTCCAGTGCCTTAGCGTTCGCGCTTATTGGCCTTGGTGGCTGCGCCAGTGGTCCATCGGCCGACGACGCTATCGCCGAAGCCCAAAAAGAGATGAAGGTCGCCAAGAAAATGAACTATTTATGGCGTGACACTGGTAAAATCCTGAAAAAGGCCAAGAAAGCCAAGGCCAACGGCGATACCAAGAAAGCCGTGAAGCTGGCGAACAAGGCCTTGTCCCAGGCCAAAATGGCCCAGGCACAGGCCAAAGCCGAGGCCAACCCGAAGATTAGATTCTAGACCCGGGTTTAAAGCACGAAACAAAAAACCGGGCTGCTGCCCGGTTTTTTTTAGGTATACTTGACCAAGTCGGTATTTATCGGGCCCGTTATGACTAATTCCCCTGCTGGGCCAACTACCGGGCAATCGCGGGTCATTTTCACCGTCTCACGCCTGAACCGCGAGGCCAAGCTACTGCTTGAAAGTGGTTTGGGTCTCGTCTGGCTTGAGGGTGAGATATCCAACCTCGCCAAACCGGCATCGGGTCACCTCTACTTTTCCCTGAAGGATAACAAGGCCCAGGTCCGTTGCGCCTTGTTTCGGGGCAAACAACAGGGTCTGTCGTTTCACCCGGAGGACGGTATGCAGGTCGTCGCCCGGGCCCGTGTCAGCCTCTACGAACCACGGGGCGAATTTCAGCTCATTGTTGAATCCCTGGAGCCCGCCGGCGAAGGTGAGCTGCGTCGTCGATTCGAACGCCTGAAACTACAATTGCAGGCCGAAGGCCTGTTTCAGACCGACCGCAAAGCGGCGCTGCCTGCACTGCCAACGCGCATCGGTATCATCACCTCACCGGGTGGCGCCGTGATTCATGACATTATCACCACACTGGCGCGTCGCTTCCCGGCGATCCCGTTACTACTTTACCCGGTGGCCGTGCAGGGAAAAGGCGCCGCGGAAGAGATCGCCGCCATGATCGCGCTGGCTTCCAGGCGGGCAGAATGTGATGCCATGATTCTTGCCCGTGGTGGTGGCTCGCTGGAAGACCTGTGGGCATTCAATGAAGAGGTTGTAGCCCGCGCTATCGACGCGAGCCGCATCCCGATAGTCAGCGCAGTCGGCCATGAAACCGACTTCACCATCGCCGACATGGTCGCCGACACGCGTGCGCCAACACCCACGGCGGCGGCAGAGATGCTGAGTCCGGATCAGACAGAAATCAGCAGCTTGCTGCGGTTTCACTGGCAACGGTTGCAGGGCGAGATGATAAAAATTCTAAACGAGGCCCGACAAGCCACCGACTGGGCGAGCATGCGACTGACTCATCCACGTGAACGCATAAATCGTGCGCTGGAGAAACTCGTCAACCTGTCACAACGCCAGGAATTTCTGGTGGCAGCGAGAATCCAGCTCATCAAATCGCGGCTTCAATCGGCGGCTGGACATATTCATTTTGCCCGAATGTCAGCAAAAATCAGCCGGTTGCGACTGGATACCTGGAATCGGGGGCAGAAATTGTGCCATATTGTATCGAGTCGCGTGCAACGTGATTCACAGCTGTTGCAGGGGTACACCGGGCGCCTTCACGCACTCAGCCCCCTGGCGACAATGAACCGAGGTTACTCAATACTGACTCAAACGGAAGGGAAAGTGATACGCAACACGAAAGGCATAAACCCGGGAGACAAAGTACATGCGCGACTCGCGCGAGGTGGGCTAGACTGTGTGGTAGAGGATGTGCATGAACCAGATTAAGCTTTTCTTTTCCCTTATCCTGCCCGCGGCCCTGTTTGCATTCAGCGCCAACGCACTTGAGTTACCTGATTCAATGAATGTACCCGGCGGTATCATGGTGATCCCCTTGCAACAGGAGACTACTGCGACACCACGCGCCGAGTTTCAGGGGCAGCGGGTGATGGTGCTGTTTGACGGCAACCGCTGGCTGGCAGTGCTGGGCCTGCCGCTCAAGCTAAAGCCAGGCGAGTATTTTCTGGACACCCTTGCTGACGGACAAAAATACCGATACCCGATTAACCTGGTCGAAAAGAAATACCCGGTACAGCGATTAACCATAAAGAACAAGCGCAAGGTTGAGCCAACAAAAAAGGACCTGACAAGAATAGCGAAAGACCGCGAAGCGATAGGCAAATCCTTTGTTACCTGGTCGCAAAATTCTCAGCCACGGTTACGGTTTGATTTGCCGACGAAGGGGCGCTTTAGCAGCCTGTTTGGCCTGGTCCGGTATTACAACAAGAGCCCTCGACCACGGCGACACAGCGGACTGGATATTGCCGCACCGACCGGCACACCAGTTTACGCACCGGCCGATGCAATCGTTGTGAGCACCGGTGAATACTTTTTTTCCGGTGGCAACATTTTTCTTGATCATGGCCAGGGGTTGTTGACGACCTATAACCACCTCAGCAAGATTGATGTCACCCCCGGGATGCGGGTGGGCCGGGGGCAAAAAATAGGTGAAGTGGGCATGACCGGTCGAGTCACCGGTCCGCATCTGCATTGGGGAGTCATCCTGAATCAAACCTTCGTAGATCCAACGCCTTTAGTGAGACCACGATCTCTGGCTGAAAATCAGGCTTATAATGAGCAACTTCGGCTCGCTACCGACGGCTCCTGAGCATTAGATCCGGTCGCCTCGAGTTTTATCGCTTCAGGATTTTGACCAGTCGTTGCGTCTGTCCTTTGACCCAATTTCCCGATTGGTCAAACACCTTGTTCACGAGATTTGGCTTCAGATAGTAGCCACCACCCAACACACCCAGAACCACTAGAATAACTACCCAGCGCCCCGCCCTGCTTTCATGGTGCTGGGTGTCCCGACTGCCCGGCCCGGGAATATTGATAATTGGTTTCACCCGCTCCGCTTTGGGTGCGCCCTTACCCATAAGGGCGTCCTGCAGATGGCGCGCGGATTGTGGGCGCTCTTTGGTATAAATTTGTAATGCCCAGTCGATGCACTCGAGCACATATTGCGAATAGCGGCCCTCCCCTACTTTGGTCGCTGGCAACAGCGGGTCCACATGGTGCTTCAACATCGTCTGGTAGCGATTGATCGAGATTTCCGGTCGCTTACCGCAAATACAGTAGTACATGCTGGCACCCATAGCATAAATATCTGTCCACGGACCGGGTTCTCCCTTATCAGGATACTGCTCTATGGGGGCAAAACCATGGGTCAGTGTAATCCGCTGTGCATGATCTGGCCCGGTAATCGCGTGTCGAGCAGAACCAAAGTCAATCAACATGGGTGTCTGATCCTTGCGCAAATAGATATTGTCCGGCTTGATATCCAGATGCAAAATTTTGTCTGAATGCACGGCACCGAGCCCGTTCAGGACAGGTAGAAAAACACGCAGCAGCTCTTTTTCTTCAAGTCGTCTGCCGGGTTTGTTCTTCAGATGCTGGCTGAGGCTCTCACCCTCTTCAAATTCCATCACCATATATGCCGTGCCATTGGCTTCCATATATCTCAGTACACGAACAATATTGGGGTGCTTGAAACGAACCAGATGGCGGGCTTCTTTGAGAAATTCTTTTAATCCCCATTGATAATCCTGAATCGCGTTAGGTGCGTCGGGATCAGGGAAAACTTTTGTTGCTTCGGCGCGCCCTGATATATCCTGGGGCAGATATTCTTTTATCGCAACTTTGGAACCAAGCTGTGAGTCGTGAGCAAGATAGGTGATACCAAATCCACCAACACCAAGCACTGTCTCGATTTCATAATCCGCAAGTTTGTGCCCTCGCGGTAATGCGTCTTTGTGGTATCCCCCCATGCAATGGCCTCAGCAGTACTTCCTGACTATTCTGACGAATGTGAATATTTCGAATCTGGCATTTTCGGAATTTCTATACACATTCTAGCGCAATTGAACTCCTTGTAAGAAATCAACCTGGTCGTTTACCGGCCCGGACGGCGCGACGGCTTACCACGGTAACGAGCTGATTTTCTTCTGATTTTTCCCGAATACGGATTGAGGCTAACACGACACTCAATTTTCACCGGTGTGCCTTCAAGCTTAAATGCCTTGCGGAAGGCGTTTGCCAGATAGCGGCGATAGCTATCGGGTAGCCGGTCAAGCTGATTGCCATGGATGACAATCAAGGGCGGATTTCTGCCGCCTTGATGCGCAAATTTTAGTTTTATTCTACGCCCCTTTACCATGGGGGGCTGGGTTGCCAGAACCGCTTTCTCCAATGCTCGATTCAGTTGCGAGGTACCCATATTTTTGCATGCTGAAGCAAACGCGCGATCAGTCGATTTAAACAACGCACCAATGGCGTTACCGTACAACGCCGAGATAAAGTGAGGGCGCACGAAGGCAATAAATGCAAATCGTCGCTCCAGCTCCCGCTCAATCCAACTTCGTCTTTGCTGATCTACTTTGTCACATTTGTTCACAGCAATAACAAGGGAACGACCTTTTTCGAGGATATAACCTGCCAGACTTGCGTCCTGTTCGCTTAAACCCTGATCGGCATCCAGCATCAATATAACCACATTGGCCTCTTCTATCGCCTGAAGTGTTTTGATCACCGAGAATTTTTCAATTGTCTCATGCACACGTCTTTTTCGACGCACGCCGGCGGTGTCAATAAGGATGTAAGAACGACCTTGACGTTCCAGCGGGATACGAATGCTATCGCGTGTTGTACCCGGTTCATCAAATACCACCACTCGCTCTTCGCCCAACATGGAATTGATTAGCGTAGACTTGCCAACATTGGGTCGACCAACCACAGCGACTCGCGGGATATCATCATCGACAATAGAGTCTTCTTCTGCAGAAAACTCGCTCAACAAACCCTGTAGCAAGTTATCAATACCGTCACCACGCTTGGCGGATATCGCACACATGTTTCCTAGTCCAAGACGATGAAAATCTGCAGTGACAGTCGCTGAATCCATTCCCTCGGCTTTGTTTACCGCGATTGTTACCGGCTTTTCCATGCGCCGCAGGTATTGTGCCAGCTCTTCGTCTGCGGGTGTCGCACCTGATCTTGCGTCAACCAGAAAAATTATTGCGTCAGCTTCATCAATTGCCTGGCGAGTTTGCTCTCGAGTAACTGCGGCCATGGTCGCTTGGGTCCGGTTCGCTTTTTCCAGATCCTCGACCACGCCGCCCGTATCAATCAGCAGGTAAGGTTTGTCGCCCCTGCGACCTTCTCCATACTGTCGATCACGCGTCAAACCGGGTGAATCGGCAACCAGAGCGTCACGCCCACGGGTAAGACGATTGAACAAGGTGGACTTGCCAACATTCGGACGACCAACAAGAACGATTACCGGCTTCATTGTCTGGTATTTTTTACAGAGGCAGCCGACATGGCTATGTCCCGCTGCTGTTTTCTATAGAGGTGAAACTTGGAACGCAACCAGTTTGCCAGATTGATTATTGACATACAGCCTATCGCCGCGTGCTACAGCGCCACTGATAATGGCACCACCAATGTTGGTTCGGGCAGCAAAACTGCCATCCTGACGTGATAGCAGATGCAGGTACCCATCGTAATCGCCGACCGCAATGTATTTACCGATTAAAACGGGAGCGGAAAGAAAACGTGCCCGCAGGCCTTCTTGTCGCCACACCTCGGCGCCGGTACGTTGATCCAGCGCCACCACAATGCCTTCTGCATCCACCACATATACGAGGGAGTTATCCGCTGCCACCGGTACATAGGCCGACATTTTTTGTGTCCACAAAAGGCGGCCACTACGCAAGTCCAGCGCAATCAATCTGCCCTGAAAGCTGACAGCAAACAAACGAAAACCGGCAATCACGGGTGAGCCATCGACATCGACGATGCGCTCCAGCTCGGTGCGCCCGGTTGGACGGGAAACCACCGCGTCCCAACGCAGGCGGCCCGTTTTTATATCAAGCCCAACCATGGTGCCATTGGCAAAACCGGTCACGGCGAGTCCGCCCTGAAGATTGGGACGGCTGGTACCACGGAGCGAAAGCGCTGGTACTGTTCGATTAAATTTCCACAATTCGCTGCCATCACTCGCTTTTAATCCATAGACGTAGCCATCAACAGTCTGTGCCAAGACAATGCCCGACGTCGCGACAGGCGGTACCAGTACCTCACTGCTTAGACGGGTGCGCCACAACAACTTACCGCTATCGTATTGCAGCGCGAGCACTTCGCCTTCGCGCGTTCCCAGCAAAGCCAGGTTGTTGCCATAACCCATGGCACCGCTTACCGGAACCGAATATTCCTCGCGCCACATCAGATTACCCTTTACCGTATTGAACGCCGATACCCTGCCCTTGCCACTTGCGGCAAACAGAATATCGCCGGCGACTCGGGGCTGAAGTCGATTGTATCGATCACTGGCACTTCCGATATCCACGCTCCAAATCTCTGTAATTGCCGCAGAAGATTTAAAGCCCTTTAACGGCGTCGGTGGCGCCAGATTGCTCTTGCCACCCCCGCCACATGCACTGAGAAACAATGCTGCGGCCAGTAGCCAGATTACCCGCATCATTTGACGGTTTCCTTTTGCCCCAGATCGGCTAGCTTCATTTTCAGTATTGTTTCGTATTCACGATTCTGTCCCTGCCCGGCTGATAATGCCCGGGTATAGGCGGCGCGCGCCGAATCGGACAAACCTTGTGCTGCGTATAAATCTCCCTCGAGCTCACTGTACTCAGCGGCGAATCCGCCGCGGTCCTCTATCTTGAGTATCACCAATGCTTCCTTGTTTTTGCCCTCATCACCCATTATTTTCGCTAGTCGAAGTCGGGCCGCATGTTGAGTTGCCACAACCTTTGCATTATCGACAGCCCACTGCAGCTGCCGTTTTGCGCTGGCAGTGTCTCCGCGATCATAGCTGATGCGCGCCAGCAAAAGCGCGGTCATGCCCGCATACGGCGTCGATCTATAGTTGTCCATCACTTGACCGCCAAAACTGTTTGCTCGGTCCAAATCTTTCTTTTTCATGTGAAACACAACCTGATCGTACAGGGCAGAGGCCTGGGCTGCCTGCTCATGCTCATATTGCTGCCAGTAACGATATCCAAACAAGGCACTCGTTCCAACGACAACACCAATAAACAACGCGCTGCCATAGTTTTTCCACCATGCCTTCAGTTTTTCTAAATCGTCTTCTTCGTGGAATTCGTCACTCAATCTTATTCACCTGTTTGAAATTGATTTTCTTAGCTATGTAGCGCCGATGCCAGCTCGTTAAATCCGACCTGGATCTGCTCACCCGATTCTCGCAAGTCTTTTATACTGGCCTGACCGTTGGCCAGTTCGTCGTCACCGAGAATAACAGCAAATCGTGCACCGCTTCTGTCGGCTTTTTTCATTTGACTTTTAAGACTGCCGTCACCGCAGTGCGTAATCACCCTCAATCCATCGTCGCGCAAGGATTCGGCTAACGTCGGTCCTTCCTGTTTCGCCCGTTCCCCCAGCAATACAATATAAGCATCAAAATGCTCAAGCAGGCCTGACGTCAGCTGTTGCTGTACCAATTCCACCAGGCGATCCATGCCCAGCGCGAACCCGGCGGCGGGTACGGCTTTGCCGCCCAGTTGCTCAACCAGACCATCGTACCGACCACCCGCGCAGACCGTTCCCTGCGCACCCAGCTCCGTCGTAATCCACTCGAACACGGTACGGCTGTAATAATCCAGCCCCCGCACAAGACAGGGGTTCACGGTATAGGTTACACCGGCATCATCAAGGTAGGCCTGCAATTGTTCAAAATGTTCTTTTGATGCGGCCTCGAGATGGTCGATCAGCATGGGTGCACCCGCAACGACTTTCTGAACTTCCGGGTTTTTGCTGTCCAGTATGCGTAGGGGGTTATGTTGCAACCGACGGCGACTGTCATCGTCAAGCTGATCAATGTGATCGCTCAGGTAGGCCAGCAGTTCCTTGCGATGGCTATTTCGCGTTTCTACTGTGCCCAGTGAATTAATTTCCAGTGTCAGGTTATTCAATCCCAACTCACGCCAGAAACGTGCCGTCATGATGATGATTTCTGCATCGATATCCGGACCGGGTAAGCCAAAAGTTTCCACACCGATCTGGCTAAACTGGCGATAACGGCCTTTCTGTGGTCGTTCGTGTCGGAACATGGTTCCAGCGTACCATAGGCGTTGAATCTGATTGTGCAACATACCGTTCTCGATTGCGGCACGAACACAACCCGCCGTCCCCTCCGGGCGCAACGTCAGACTGTCGCCATTGCGATCCTCAAAGGTGTACATCTCCTTTTCGACGATATCCGTAACTGCGCCGATAGAACGTTTGAATAGTTCCGTTTTTTCCAACTGGGGCAGGCGAATTTCTCGATATCCGTAGGCGCTCATAATCCGGCGCGCGACATCTTCGATTCGCTGCCAGTAGACCACTGTATCGGGTAGCAGGTCATTCATTCCGCGAATGGCCTGGATGGTATTACTCAAAACGTGTCCTCAGCCAGTCCGTATTTTCGGGATTGAATTTTGTTCTTCTTTGCTGGATTTATTCAATCGAACCCGCTCTCTGATAACACGTTCGAGTTCGTCCACCAGCTCTTTGTCGCTGACTTTATGATCCGGTTTTCCTCCAACATATAGCAGATTTGGCTCGCCACCGGTCAATCCGATATCGGCCTGTTTCGCCTCTCCCGGACCATTAACAACGCAACCAATAATTGCCACGTCGAGTGGTTCCTGAATGTCTTCCAGACGAGACTCAAGTTCATTTACTGTCGCGATCACATCGAAGCGTTGCCGTGAACACGAGGGGCAGGCAATGAGATTAATTCCCTTGCTGCGAATGCCGAGACTCTTGAGGATGTCGAAACCGACTTTGACCTCCTCTACCGGATCTGCCGCCAAAGAAACGCGAAGGGTATCGCCTATTCCATCGACCAGCAGCATGCCCAACCCGATCGATGATTTCACCGTGCCGGAACGCAGTCCGCCGGCTTCGGTGATACCGAGATGAAACGGATTATCGACTTGTGTCGCCAGTTTCCGGTACGCGGCCACCGTCATATATATCTCCGAGGCCTTCAAGCTAATCTTGAATTCATGAAAATTCAGCCGATCGAGTATATCGATATGCCGCATGGCCGATTCCACCAGCGCATCCGGCGTTGGTTCGCCATATTTTTTTTGTAAATCTTTCTCCAGCGACCCGGCGTTGACACCAATGCGAATAGGTATATTGCGATCACGTGCGGCATCGACCACCAAACGTACGCGATCCTCGCGGCCGATATTTCCGGGGTTAATGCGCAAACAATCTGCGCCGAGCTCAGCTACACGTAATGCAATTCGATAGTCAAAGTGAATGTCGCTCACCAACGGAACGTTCACACGTTTCCTAATTTTTCCAAAAGCCTCTGCGGCATCCATGGACGGTACCGACACACGAACTATATCAGCACCCGCCTGTTGCAGCGCTTCTATCTGGGTAACGGTAGCCGTAACATCACAGGTATCAGTATTGGTCATACTCTGTACGGTAATCGGGGCATCCCCGCCCACGGCGACATCTCCCACCATTATTTGTCGAGACCGGCGTCGACGGATGTGCTCGCAATAACTCATTCGCTGCCACTTTCCGCCAGGTCGCCAACACTGAATCGGGCCGTCAATCCACGTCTGAACTGGCTGAAGTTATAGGCCGACCCGTTGATTTCCAATGACACCACACTGGCATTGCCGAGAAATACGTGCAGCGGTGTCTCGCCTTCGATTGTGATAACACGTCCCGCGGCAACCGTCTCATAAAGCAGTTTATTGCCATTGGCATCCCTGATATCGGCCCAGGAGTCTCCTTCGGTACGCATTACCAGTTTAACCCGTGCACCGCTTATTATGGTGGGGTTGGATTTCGGTAAAGAGGTCGCTACCTCTTTACGCGTTGGCTGCGCTGTATTTTCGCCCTGCTCTGGCGCTGGCTGGGGGATTTGTTCCGGTTTCACCTCAACCACCGATTCAACCGGTTCTGGTTCCGGTGTTTCAACAGGCGCTGTTTCCGTCGGAACAGCGGAGGTTTGGGATTGCTCCAGTTGCGGCAGCTCTTCAACAGCAACGTCTGTTCTATCGCCAATGCCGTTGGATGGAGTGGCTGCGACCTCGGTCGGCGCCGGTACAACCTCGGGAGCATCGTCTTCGCCTAACCACCAGACGAACGCCAAACCAAAAACCACCCCAATCACACCGAGGGTGACAAAGCGTACAATATTGTCATTGCTACCTATCTGGCGCTCTGCAGTGAGGCCACTATAGGTTGTCGTTTTCCAACCGCCCGCGGCTTCATTATAACTGTCGATGACTGAATCGGGGCTGATATTCAATAGCTGGCAATAACTGCGCAAGTAACCACGAACATAAGTGGGTTCTGGCAAGCTTTCATAGTCGTTGGCCTCGATCGCTTCAATCTGATGGCGCGACAGATGCAGTATCTGTGCGACATTGTCAGGCTCCAGTCCCAGCTTGCAGCGAGTATCGCTCAGAAACTCCCCTGGCCCGACTGTGGGTCTACTGCGATTTTTTCTCGGCATTTCCTCCATACTGGCTCCTAACGAATTTTTACCCGCGATGCCTCGGTCGAGGTCGGGAACTTCCGCTGCAATTCGCGGGCATAACCAATTGCCTCCTGTTTATTGCCCATGGCGTTCTCAATGCGCAGTGCCAGATACAGACTTTCAGCGGTCTTTCTTCCCGTACCCATGTAGCGCTGCATGAAGCCACGTGCTGTCAGCAGGCGGTTCGACTGAAAATTCAGTATGGCCAATTGTAATAGTGCTTCCGATTCGTTGCGGTTAAATTTCAATGCGCGCCGGAAGTAGACTTCGGCCTTCCTGGCATCCGGTTTTTTGATCAGACAGCGCCCCGCATTGGTAAGAGCCTGTGAACGACTCTTGTACAGCGGGTTTTCCACCGCGCGGTCAAAATATTGCAAGGAACGGTCTATCTTTCCACGGTCACACAGAAAGGCACCATAATTGTTCAAGGCTGAAGAATTGGTGGGTTGCAACCACACTGCCTTGCGAAAGTATTTGTCTGCCTTTTCATATTCTTTCAATCTCCAACTGAGTAGTGCCATCATATTGTTGGCATCGGGGCTTTTCGGGTCGGCCTTCAGCGCATTTTCGGCCTTTTCAGTGGCGAAATTCAGTTGATTTCGTTGCAAATAGATAGTCGCCAACCTCACATTGGTGGCGACCACCTTGTTGGTTTGCTCCAGTTCTCTTTGCTTCTGATCGGCTGGTTTAGAGCTGCAGGAAGACAGCAACATGGCCACGGCGAACAACGCGACCATTCTTAGTATCGCTTCAAATTTCACTCGCGGCTCCTATCCGACAGTGGCGATGGGTGTTGACTGACTATGCTGCGAGCGTCGCGTGCGGTCTTGTACTTTGCCGGCGAGCTGACCACAGGCGGCATCAATATCGTCTCCACGGGGTTTACGGGTCACCGTTACGATACCGCCGCGGATCAGGATATCGCGAAATTGATCGGTCGCGATTGTAGACGATCGTTTGTATTCGCTACCCGGGAATGGATTAAAGGGGATCAGATTGATTTTGGCCGGTGTGCCCTCGAGGCAGCGTAACAACTGCCTCGCATGTTTTTGTGTGTCATTCAGCCCATCAATCATCACGTATTCGAATGTCACACGGGCTCGGGATTCGTCTGCTACATAGCGCCTGCAGGATTCGATCAATTGGGCAATGGGGTACTTTTTATTTATCGGGACCAGTTCATCACGCAAGGCATCATTTGCAGCGTGAAGCGATACTGCCAGACTGACTGGCAGGGTTTCGCGCAAACGATCAATGGCTGGCACCACGCCAGCCGTGCTTAGCGTTACGCGCCGACGCGATAACCCATACCCCCAATCGTCCAGCATAACTGTCATTGACTGGATCACATTGTCAAAGTTGAGCAACGGTTCGCCCATGCCCATCATTACTACATTTGTAATAACGCGAGTTTCCAGGGAAGTTTGACCCAGTGCGCGGGCCGCGACCCAGAGTTGTCCAAGAATCTCATGGGCTTCCAGATTTCGATTAAACCCCTGCCTGGCGGTGGAACAGAAGCTGCAATTCAGGATGCAACCGACCTGTGATGAAATACACAAGGTCCCTCTTCCATCTTCGGGAATAAATACTGTTTCGATGCAATTGCCATCGCCAAGTTGCAACAACCATTTGCGTGTGCCATCGGCCGACTTTTGGTGCTTCACCACCTCGGGAGCAACAATTTCGGCAATTTCTTTTAACCGGGCACGCAAGGACTTGCTCAGATCGGTCATGGCATCGAAATCGATGATACCTCGCTGATGAATCCACTGCAAAACCTGTTGAGCACGAAAAGGTTTTTCACCGATTTCAGTGAAAAACGCCTTCAATTTTTCCCCATCCAGGCCCAGGAGATTTTGTTTTACTGTCTGGTTCAAATCTGCCTCAATTTTCCGGATTATCCATTTGGTCGACCGCGTCCGGCGTGGATTCACGCAATTGTTTCATAAGTCTTGATAAATACAGGAAATTCCTGCCAATTTTGGCGGGATAGTGTAGCGGTTGCGCAGCGGGGAAACAATCGAAAGGCGCTTAGCCTGTCGACACAACTCACACTGGTCCGCCAGTACGGAAAAAATCAGGGCAGCTAGTCTACCTCGTCCAGCCACGCCATCTGGATGGCCTCAAGAATTTTTTCGCCGGATTTATCGGGATCATCATCGAAATCCTCAAGCGCCGTCACCCAATCGCGTAAATCGGTAAATCGCACCGACAGTGGATCGGTTTCGGGAAAATTCTCTACCAATTCGATGGCAATTTCCCTGGAATCACTCCACTTTAGTCCCATTATTATCCCCTCTGATAGTTCGCCGCGAACCTAATGATTTTCCGACACCATATTGATCGTATATTTTGGTACTTCCACCACCAGGTCAACATCGCCAACCCTGGCCTGACAGCCCAGCCGCGATTCCGGTTCCAGTCCCCAAGCCTTATCGAGCATGTCTTCTTCTTCATCTTCCGCTTCGGCCAGACTATCAAAACCCTCGCGCACAATGACATGGCAGGTGGTGCAGGCACATGACTTCTCGCAGGCATGCTCAAGTTCGATGCCATTAGCCAACGCCAGATCGCAAATAGTGGTACCGGGTTCGGCTTCAATTGTTTTGCCCATCGGACAAATCTCTTCGTGAGGTAAAAAAGTTACTTTGGTCATGTCGTGGTTCTGATTCTATTTTTCTGACGTAAATTCACTTAGTTTGTGACCGGTCAGGGCCTTTTGCATTCCGGCGTCCATTCGTCGAGCCGCAAATTCCTGGGTGACTTTGTCCGTCTCGGAGATAGCCCGCTCAATCTTCTTTACCTCATCGCCATGTCGCACCGCTTCCAGTTCGCCCAGCCGCAACAGAATGGCCTTACGCTCACCGGCACTCAATAATTCGTCACCGTCGGCGGCAAGCGCTGCGGTGACATTCTCTATGATCCGGTCGGCATCTACCTGGGCTTCGCGCAAATTGCGCGCGTCCATGTCTTCGTGGGCATGGGAAAAAGATTCACGCAACATGGTTTCAATTTCACCGTCGGATAAGCCATAAGATGGTTTTACCTCGACATGAGCCTCGACCCCGCTGGTCTGCTCCCGTGCGGTAACACTCATCAGGCCATCGGCATCGACCTGGTAAGTAACACGAATTCGCGCAGCGCCCGCCACCAGGGGTGGAAACCCTCTCAACTCAAATCGGGCCAGAGACCGGCAATCACCCACCATCTCGCGCTCGCCCTGGACCACATGAATGGACATGGCAGTTTGTCCGTCCTTGAAAGTAGTAAATTCCTGTGCTTTAGCGATGGGGATAGCCGAGTTGCGCGGGATAATTTTCTCCGTCATGCCGCCCATGATCTCGATTCCCAATGATAGTGGTGTGATATCCAGCAGCAACATTTTTTCTTTGGGTTTGTTACCTGCAAGTATATTTGCCTGTAACGCAGCACCAATCGCGACGACACGATCGGGATCAATATCAGACAGTGGTGGTTTACCAAAGAAAGTTTCAACTCTTTCACGCACCCGGCGCACCCGTGTGGATCCGCCTACCAGTACCACACCCTCGATGTCGTTAACCTTGATGCCGGCATCACGCATCACGCGCCGGCAGGGCAACAATGTACCGTCAATCAAGGGATCAATCAGTTCCACCAATCCAGCGCGCGTTAGCTCTCCCTGCCAGTTGATGTCACCGGATTGAATGCTCGCCACGGTGCAGTTTTCCTGCGTCAGTGTCTCTTTAACGCGCCGCCCTTCCTGCATCAACCGGCGTAACAGACTTCGATCGGCACCGTGATCAATGCCCGACTGCTGCATGATCCACTCCGCAATAACGTGATCCATATCATCGCCGCCCAGCGCAGAATTACCAGCGGTGGCCAAAACTTCAAATACACCGCGATGCAATTGCAGAATTGAGATATCAAATGTGCCGCCGCCAAGATCGTAAATGGCATATATTCCCTCGGGTTTCTGGTCGAGACCATAGGCCACGGCTGCTGCAGTGGGTTCATTCAACAGGCGAAATACATGCAGTCCCGCCAGGCGTGCGGCGTCTTTTGTTGCCTGTCGCTGGGCGTCATCAAAGTAAGCCGGTACCGTCACGACTGCCCCGGTGAGATCACCCCCCAGTACGGCCTCGGCTCTAAGCTTGAGTACTTTGAGTATTTCACTTGAAACCTGGACGGGGCTGCGATCTCCCGCGGCGGTGCGAATATAGGGCATGTCCGAATCGGCAGCGACAAACTCATAGGGCAAAATATTGCCCAGATGGCGGATATCTTCAACGCCCCGGCCCATCAGGCGTTTGACCGAAACAATGGTATTCAGTGGATCGGAGATCGATTGCGACTGTGCCGCAGAGCCGACTTCAGGTTCGGCCTGTGCGCGGTAGCGTACGACGGAAGATAGCAAGTGATTCCCCGATTCGTCTGCTATTGTATCGGCCACGCCGCTGCGCACGGTGGCGACCAATGAATTGGTCGTACCCAGATCAATGCCCACCGCTAGTCGATGTTCATGGGGAGAAGTACTCTCGCCGGGTTCACTTATTTGCAGCAGCGCCATGGGATACAGGGATGATTGGTCGTTTTGGTATCGGAAGTCGGGACGGAATTATAGGTCAGACGATTGCAAACAGCAGTAACTTCCCGAATTCCCCGGGGAAACCTTATTCGTCCTGACTTTCCCGTGGTACGAGAACATGCCACCATTTTCAGTTACGTATAGCGGATGAAAATGAAGAAAAATGAGCGGTAGTTTGCTGCATTTTTCATCTCTGAAAATTTTCACGGTCGAATCTTTCAGAGTATTCATTTGATGAACTCCTCTTCACGTTGTTCTATTTCCTGTGCCAGTTTCTCGAGAAACTGCAACTCTCGAACCGTATGGCGTGCCTCTCTCAGTGCTATCTCGTTGTGTTGCGACAATCTATCCCGCAATTTATCAGTATGCACATCGATTGCCTGAGTCACCTCGTGACCCAGTGATGCCAGCTCCGGTAACGGTCGAGCTGAATCGCAGGCAGCATCCAGGGCCTCCCTCAGCTCAATTTGTTCCATGAGAAAGGCCGGGTCCATTGCTGTGTCAATTTCTTCGTTGGTGTCAATACCCCGCAATTGCAGTAAATAACGACCGCGACGCAAGGGATTTTTCAGTGTCTGAAACGCCTCGTTCACCAGCGCGGTCATCTGCACCGAGAGACGTTTTTCCTGGTCCGTTGCACTGGCAAAGCGATCGGGATGCAATTGCTGCTGGAGATCGTGATAACGACCTTTCATTACGGCAGTATCTATATCGAAAGCTTCAGGCAGACCAAAAATTTCAAAATAGTTTTTGTCCAGTGCAGTCTGCATGGAGAGGCGGGGTAAAAGCTAGCGTGGAATACTAAACGGTGAAACTTTCGCCGCAGCCACACTCATCCTTGACGTTGGGGTTCTCAAACCTGAATCCTTCGTTCAGACCTTCCCGGGTATAGTCCAGTCGGGTGCCATCAATATAGACCAGACTTTTTGGATCAACGATTACTTTGATGCCCTGGCTCTCAAACACTTCATCGTCACCACGAAACTCGTCAACAAATTCGAGCACATAGGCCAGACCGGAGCAACCGGTGGTTTTAATGCCCAGACGCAAGCCGATGCCCTTTCCGCGTTTTTCCATAAAACCGCGGACGCGTTGTGCAGCATTTTCTGTCAGAGTGATCCCCATGAGTACTGACTACTTAATTGCTCTGTTTGGACTGAAAATCTTCAATAGCGGCCTTGATCGCATCTTCTGCCAGCACAGAACAATGAATCTTCACCGGTGGCAATGCGAGTTCTTCGGCAATATCAGAGTTCTTAATAGTTAACGCCTCATCCAGAGACTTGCCTTTTACCCACTCAGTAACCAGCGATGAAGATGCGATCGCCGAACCGCAACCATAGGTCTTGAATTTCGCATCTTCAATCAGGCCGTTTTGGCCAACCTTGATCTGCAATTTCATTACGTCGCCACAGGCCGGTGCACCCACCATGCCGGTTCCAACTGTCTTGTCCAATTTATCCATTACACCCACGTTGCGGGGATTTTCGTAATGGTCCAGCACTTTCTCGCTATAAGCCATATTAGTTACTCCTTAATCATCTTTACAGCGTGCTTCACACTCTTGTGTATATTAATGGGCCGCCCATTGTACGTTTTCAAGATCAACCCCTTCCTGGAACATATCCCAGAGGGGCGACAATGCACGCAGCTTGGTGACCTTTTCTCGCACCAGTTTAAGTGCGTAGTCCACCTCTTCTTCGGTTGAAAAACGGCCTATGGTAAATCGAATCGAGCTGTGGGCCAGCTCATCATTCCGCCCCAGTGCACGCAGCACATACGACGGCTCAAGACTGGCGGAGGTACAGGCCGAACCGCTGGAAACAGCAATATCTTTCAATGCCATAATCAGTGACTCACCTTCTACATAATTGAAACTCACATTCAGATTACCCGCAATGCGATGATCCATATCGCCATTAATATAGACCTCTTCCATATCCTGAATGCCGTTCCACAGGCGATCACGCAAGGACCGAATACGATCGTTCTCGTCTGCCATTTCTTCTTTGGCAATACGAAAGGCCTCCCCCATACCGACGATCTGGTGTGTCGCCAGGGTGCCTGAGCGCATGCCACGCTCATGGCCACCGCCATGCATTTGTGCCTCAAGGCGCGCCCGCGGTTTACGACGAACGTACAAAGCGCCCATGCCCTTGGGTCCATAAATCTTGTGCGCCGAAAGCGACATAAGATCGATATTCATTGCGTTGACATCTATCGGTACTTTGCCTGCGCTTTGTGCCCCGTCGGTGTGAAAAAGAATACCCTTCTCACGCGTCAGCTTGCCGATGGCGGCGACATCCTGAATGACACCGATCTCGTTGTTGACGTGCATTATGCTGACCAGAATAGTGGTGTCACGAATAGCGCCTTTCAGTTTCTCGATATCGACCAACCCATTTGCCTGCGGGTCAAGATAAGTGATCTCAAAACCTTCACGTTCCAATTGACGACAGGTATCAAGCACAGCCTTGTGCTCGGTTTTGCAGGTAATGATGTGATTACCCTTCTTTTTGTAAAAGTGGGCCGCACCCTTGATGGCGAGATTGTCCGACTCGGTAGCACCCGAGGTCCAGACAATCTCCCTGGGATCAGCGCCGATTAAATTTGCTACATTATTTCGCGCCTGCTCTACCGCCGCCTCGGCATTCCAGCCATAGGCATGCGAGCGTGATGCCGGATTACCGAATTCGCCATCCGGCATCATGTATTCCATCATGGTTCTGGTCACCCGTGGATCAACTGGCGTGGTGGCAGAATAATCAAAATATATTGGTTTCTTCATACTAAATCCGTACATCTCCGATCACTGGCCGCGTTTCGCGTGACCATAAATATGCATTTATAAACGTAATTGAGAACTATTACTGACAACCTCAATTCGGTATCCGGGACGACTAACAACCTACTGTATGCTAGCCGCTTGAATCCGGGAGATTTGTCGCGCAGCGACCTCCTGCACATCGGGTTTATTGACCAGATCTGCAAGTGAAATTCCCTTCAGAAAACCGTAAATTCGGTCACTTAATTCTTCCCACAACTCATGGGTCAAACAACGCTCGTCACCATCGCAGTTGGATTTGCCGCCGCAACGTCGGGCATCAATATTTTCATTGATTGCAATAATAATGTCTGCAACTGCAATTTTTTCTGGCTCGCTCGCAAGATTGTAACCACCGCCAGGACCGCGGACGCTATCAACCAAACCATTGCGCCTTAGCCGAGCGAAAAGCTGTTCGAGATAAGAAAGAGAAATTCCCTGTCGACGGGCGATTTCAGCCAGCGTGACCGCACCTTGATCGTAGTGCAGCGCCAAATCCAGCATTGCCGTTACTGCGTAGCGTCCCTTGGTTGTCAGCCTCATAGCCCTCTACCTTTTGCCATGTTAAGATACTGACAATTCTACAATCCTGACAAAATTAGTCAAGTATTCTTCTCGTCCCCCTTTCCTGCACCGTCACTGGATTTTTGTTCCGGGACATCCGCGTCGCTACCCAGGTGGTGAATTTCCAGTTCCGGTAGCGCAACGTCTGACAATTCAACACCTGACTGCTCTAATGCACGGCAAATTTGCTCCAATTTTCCATCAAGGGCATGCATATGATCGAGCATGACATCCACGGCATTGGCGACCGGATCCGGCATATCGGCAGTTTGGCCGTATGCGTCAAAACCGATCTTGGCTGCCATCTTGCGTCGTTGCTCGGATTTTTTGTCGTCACGGGGCACCACAACGCGTCCCGGAATACCAACCACGGTGGCACCCGCGGGCACGTCCCTGACTACAACAGAATTGGATCCGATACGAGCGCCTTCGCCAATTACGATAGGGCCCAGCACTTTTGCACCAGCGCCAACTACAACGTCATCGCATAACGTTGGATGACGCTTCTCTTGCTGCCAGGTGGTACCCCCCAACGTCACGCCATGGTAAAGCGTGCAATCGTCACCAATCTCGGCTGTTTCACCAATGACCACACCCATACCATGATCAATAAAAAATCGCTTGCCGATACGTGCGCCCGGGTGAATCTCAATGCCGGTGAGCCAGCGCATTAGCTGCGAAAGCAGGCGCGCAACCAGCCGCAGGCGCAGGCGCCATAGTAAATGTGACACGCGATGCGCACCAACCGCGTGGATACCCGGGTAGGCTGTGAAAATCTCCAGCACGGAATGTGCCGCGGGATCACGTCGAAAAATACTGGCGATATACTTTCGCATTGATGACCTTCTATCCTTTCGTCACTTCCTTTTCAGTTTTATATCACGACTTGCCTGTTAGCGTTGAAGATTAACCATGCCAGTGTTGTGTTTGCTGAATGGCGGTCAAAATACCGCGTAGAATATTGAGTTCATTGTTATCTGGATCGGTGCGACCAAACATTCTGCGCAAACGGCGCATCAACTTTCGCGGGTTGTCCGGGTCGAGAAAATCGATTCTGATCAAGACCTTCTCCAGTTCCTCGTAAAAACGCTCCAACTCATCCGCAGATGACGGGGAACCGCGACCACTGCTTTCTGTGGGCAGCAGGCCTTTGCTGTCCAGCGACGCCAGATGGAACTCGTAAGTGAGAATCTGTACCGCACTGGCGACATTAAGCGAACAGAAATCTGCGTTGCCGGGAATAGAAACCAGGGCCTGGCATTTGTCGACCTCTTCATTGGTCAGGCCCATTCGTTCGCGACCGAATACCAGCGCCACCGGTGCTGCCACTGCCCGATTGACTACTTCCGCCGCGATCGCACGCGGTGACAGCGTTGGCCAGCCGATTCTGCGTTGCCGGGCAGTCGTGCCCACAACCCATCGACAACCGGCAATCGCCTCTTCCAGGGTGTCGCAGATAGTGGCGTTCGCCAGCACATCGCCGGCACCCGTTGCCCGTGCGGTTGCTTCCGAACTCGGGAAATCTGCCGGATCGACAAGAAAAAGCTGCGACAGGTTCATATTCTTCATGGCCCGCGCCGTGGCGCCAATATTTCCCGCGTGAGAGGTATTCACCAGGACAATTCGAATGTTTTCCAGATTCACTTGGATATTCCAACAAATTAGTAACCAACACTGCTTTTAACCTGTCGTCCGCATGGATACAATGCCCCGCCTCGTTGCCAAAGCAAATCTATACACCTATGCACCCGATGTTAAACACCGCCATTAAGGCTGCGCGCCGGGCAGGTAATATCATTCTGCGCTATAGCGACCAGCTGGATCGACTCACCATTGAGTCCAAGGGCTACAATGATTTTGTTTCCGAGGTCGATCGATCGGCGGAGTTCGAGATTATTGACATCATCCGCAAAGCCTATCCAGGCCACGCCATACTGGCCGAAGAAAGTGGCGAACAAAGTGGTGATGACTACCAGTGGGTAATCGACCCGCTCGACGGCACGACCAATTTCCTGCACGGTTACCCGCAATACGCCGTATCAATTGCACTACTGGACAAGGGAAAACTCGCTCAGGCAGTTATTTTTGATCCGCTCAGGGACGAACTTTTCATCGCAAGCCGTGGTGCCGGTGCCCAGCTGAATGACAGGCGTATTCGTGTCAGTCCGGTTAACAAAATGGAGAATGCACTTCTTGGAACCGGTTTTCCATTCAAGGAGTTCGACTATCTCGATACCTGGATCAACTGTTTTCGCGACCTGTTGCCTATGAGCAGTGGCGTACGGCGCGCAGGTTCGGCGGCGCTGGATTTGGCCCATGTCGCCAGCGGTCGACTGGACGGGTTTTGGGAAATAGGCCTCAACCGCTGGGACATCGCAGCCGGATGCCTGCTAATTGAAGAAGCTGGCGGGCTAGTCAGTGACTTTGACAATGGACAAAACTTTCTTGAAAGCGGCAATATTATTGCCGGTAACTCGAAGCTTCATGGTGAACTGTTTGCCACCATCTCCCGCCACTTGCCGGACAATCTCAAGCGCTAGATCCTGACTTTGCCAAGACTTACTGGTTCGTCACTTCGGCGAAATAGAGTTGTTCGAACGAACTGGAACGTTCGACCAGCTTGAGTGGTCGAATACGCACCGGTTCCTCGTCTGCGCGTGCGAAAAGCAGTAGATCGGCCTGTTCACGAAATACCCCCCGCGGAATCACCAGTGAACGCGGGCGCTTTTTATCGGATGTTGCCAGCACGGGCAGTGTCAAAGCGGCATGGCACGGAACCTGCCCATCGGCGGCACACACGGCAACTGGCATGAGTTGAGAAGCAAGCAACTCAATCCCAATCTCGATGTTACCGTTCTCATCACCTTGCATACGTCGCACTGTCGCTGGCCACCAGTCTCCTTCTAAATTGTCACCAAACTGGGCTCCCAGAAAATCGCCGACCCTCAACCTCATACCGGGTAGCTCTGTGCAACGCAGTAACAAGCCACTTGCGCTCTGATCGACAATCTCCCAGCGCGTAACGTGATAGTCCTCAACCGCAATCGCGCCGGATGCTGTCCCGCTCGAAATGTTTTCATTAATTGCATTAACATCAATGTCAAGCGGCTCTTCCAGCGCGTCTTCACTTGTATTTTTTATCATCGACGGCGGGCTGCCCGGGGGTCGCGAAAACGGGCGTTGGCCATCCGCAAAAAAATGGGTTGCATTTATACCGACACAAAGAGACAAAAAACCTTTGCCACTGCTGCGGCTATGTTGTCGGCTGGTTACAGCACCCCATCCGCGCAACATACGACGCAACAACTCCAGACAGGCCACATCCAGACACTCCGTCCCGAGGTCAAGATGTGACGCTGGCTCACCATTTTCCAGCCTTTCTACAAACGACTTTACTTTTGCAACCAGCACCGTCACATCCAGAATACGAATGCGCCGCTGGCTGGCGGAATCTATTGGCTGGTTATAGAGAACCGGCGGTCCATCGTGTAACAAGTCAATCTGGAAACATGCAACTGCGGGCGACGTACCACTTACCGGTTTGACCGTGGCAGTATTAGCCCAGCGATACAAAAAAATATGGATCTTGCGGGCATCCCCCTGCGGTAACTGGTAGGGATTGCACAAACCCAGTAAACAAATTTGTTTATACCGCTCTTTGATGGTGGTCGCACCAATATCGCGCTCGACATCAATCTCCACCGGGGTATTAAGTATTTCCTTTTGATCACTATAGCGATAAAGCTCATTCAACTCAGACCAGAGTTGTGATGGAAATGGCAGATAGGAATGATAGCAAAACACCAATACCTCACCCAGGTACCGCATCGCTCTCTCGACGGCCATGGCCGGGGATTTGCGCAATAACCGCTGCTTCCAGCTGGCCTGCTGGTCCAGCAACACTATCTTGTAACCCAGCGCCATTTCACGATTGAGTTCGCGTATGATTTCCGTCATTCGACGTAAATTTACTGCCCGTGGCAACAGCTGCTGTCCTGGCGTCTGCTGCAGAACCGCAGTAACAGTATTCACCGGTGTCCGATACATCTCAAGGATGGCACTGCGGCTACCGGGATCAAGTTTCAAGCGATTGAGCGCATGAAGTGATCGATACAATTCACGCGCGGTCTGATGGCCATCGGAAAGTGGCAGGGAATTAAGCCAGAAACGGGAAGCCTTCGGCGTAGTTTCAGTTACCCACGCCGTTGTTTTCTTCCGGGGTATTTTTAGCACTAGATCCGGCATAGAACACCAAAACATCGTTCGAATAATAAATATTATTAATTTAGTTGGCCCGGCTAATCAAGGAAAGACGCTTCGTTGCTTTTGTTTATTATATTAATCAATGTGTTATTAATAGTTCCGTTAGCGGGGAATACCAATATTGCTGAACATTTCACCCCCGGCATTAAGACCGTGTATTATTGCGCGCGCTTGATCTCCGCTAGCTGATGGAACGAATTTATGGCCTACGTCGTCACGGATAACTGTATTAAATGCAAATACACCGATTGCGTTGAGGTGTGTCCCGTAGACTGCTTCCACGAAGGTCCCAATTTCCTGGCTATTGATCCTGAAGAATGCATAGATTGCACGTTGTGCGTACCTGAGTGCCCGATCAATGCCATTTACGCCGAAGACGACTTACCGGAAGATATGGTGATATTCATCGACCTCAACACCGAGTTGGCGGCACAGTGGCCGGTAATTACGGAAAAGAAAGATGCGCCAAAGGATGCAGCGGAGTGGGAAGACAAGCCGAACAAATTGAAATACCTTGAACGATGAATCTTACATTTATTGTCTCCCCTATGATGACGACATCCTGGACCGTCTCACCAGAACCCTCCTTGCACGCCACCCTCTAAAACCGGTCGATCTGGGTCAATGCGTCATCCTGTTTCCGGTGGCCGACACACGTCAGCGATTCCGACTGAAACTGCTCGAGGTTATACAAGAGCAAGATAGTCATGCGCTCATCCCACCTGTAACCACCAGCATGAACATGTGGCTGGAACAGTTTCGACCCGACAAGCGTGTTCTGAATCACAACGAACAAGAGTTGTTATTGTTCCAGGCTCTGGCGGAGTACCCGCATTATATTCAACGGTATGGCGCCTGGCCGTTAATCGACAGCCTGCTGTCTCTGTTCCAGGAGCTGACACTCAACAACAGCGACATTGCAAGTGACGCAAATCGCTTCCGCGAATCTGTCGAGGTGGCTTATGGTACTGCCAACCTGGCACCGCTCAATGACGAGGCGAATCTGGTACACACGTTGTGGAAGGCATGGCGAGCGGAACTGGATCAACGCGATGTCATGGACAGCGCAACTGCTCACATTGCTGCCTTAAGAACGTCCGCCGACAATCTTTCACCGGACACCCACGTTTATCTGGCAGGATTCCAGAATTTCACCGCGTCGGAACAACAATGGATCGATAAATTGGGAAGCCGTGGTCAGATTGATGTCCTGACATACGGCGAAACCGATAGAGATAAAACTCGCACTCACCACGATAAAGACAGTTATAGCGACTTTCTCAAGGCTGTCTTTGCTTCACACGACGTATCAATTCTCACACGCACGCAAAAACAAAAAAAACAAACACCGATAAGCCCGGTTACAGCACGATTACGGGTACTCGAAGCGGGAAGTCTGGAACAAGAGGCTCGCGGAATCGATATTCAGGTTCGGCAATGGATGTTGCAAGGCAAGAAAAATATCGGCATTGTCAGCAATGATCGACGACTCGCACGTCGTGTAAGAGCACTGCTGGAACGAGCGAATATCGTTCTCGTCGACAGCGCTGGCTGGACGCTTTCAACAACCAGTGCCGCCAGCGTTATCACACGCTGGCTCGACTGCATTGAAACCAATTTTGATTTCAAGTCCTTACTGGATTTTCTCAAGTCGCCTTTCACGGCCAACATTAGCGAGCACCCCAACTTCACCGAACTGGTAGGTCACTTTGAGGAATCTGTCGTGTTCCGGGCTGGCACGACTGCAGACCTGGCGCGTTACCTGAGCGCCATTGAGCATCAGCAAGAATTAATTGACGAACGTGCGGGAAAAGGCACGAGCAAAGCCATGGCGGACCTGCTTGCCCGTTTGAAATCAGCTGCACAACCATTGCTTGAACTTGGCTCCCGGCGGAAAAACCCGCTGGAGACCTATTTTACCGCTCTGCACTTGAGCCTGTCGCAACTGGGGGTGCTGCAAACACTGGAAAAGGATGATGCCGGTGCCGGTGTAATCGAGGAAATCGAGACATTGGTTCGCAGTGTGGCCGGAGCACATCATCCAGTTGACTGGCAAACCTTTCGTACATGGCTGACGCGTAACTTCGAACGCAGAAAATTCAAACCCGCCATGGCCGGCAGCGGTGTTGAGCTCATGGGGTTTACGGAAAGCCGGCTGTACCGATTCGATGCCCTCGTTATTGGCGGCACCACCCGGGAATACCTGCCGGGAGACGTAGCAGGATCACCCTTTTTTAACGAAAGTGTCCGCACCCAGCTCAGTCTGCCCAGCGGGTTTCTGTCACAACAGGAACGTCTGGCCGATTTCCGGCACCTGCTGCAAGCTGCGCCCCAAATTCTTGTCAGTTGCAACACAGAAGACAACGGCAATCCAGCACCTGAAAGCCCCTGGTTGCAACGGATACAGGCGTTTCATTCGCTGGCCTATGACTCCACGCTTGAGGCGACCGAGCTACTTCGCCTGACCCGAAACACACAGACCTTGCTAACATCGGATAAACAACACTTACCGCAACAGGAATTACCGCCTGACGTTCAATCTATCGCAGACCTGCTGCCCCGCACTGTTTCTGCAACCAGTTATCAACGTCTTATCAACTGCCCATTCCAGTTTTTTAGTCGTGACCAGCTCGGATTGAGCGAGATAGAGGAAATCAACAACGAAGTCGAGAAAAGGGATTACGGGTCAAGAGTTCATAGGGTGCTGCAAGCGTTTCACTCCGGTACCAGCGATCTCCCCGGTCCCTTTGGTAAATCGATCAGGGATGAAACTATCGATGAAGCCAAAGCACTGCTTACTGAAATTTCTGATGTAGTTTTTGCGCGCGATATCCAGCACCACCCGACGGCACAGGGATGGCTGAACTTGTGGCAGCGGATCGTTCCCGGCTATCTGACCTGGCAGCAACAGCGTGAACAGAACTGGTCCACCGGCGAGACAGAACACGCTATAACGAAATCGATACATTCCGGGCCTGACGTGAACATCGGCGGACGCATCGATCGTCTTGACTACCATGGCAGGGACATCTCTTTAATCGACTACAAAACGGGCAAAACGCCATCAAAGAAGAATGTTACCAGCGGCGAATCAGTTCAGTTGCTTTTTTATGCCTTGCTCACAGAAAAACGACCGATAGAAGTGCTGGCGCTGGAACTCCGCGATGACGGCATCTCGACATCAGCCCGTCTGCAAAACGATGAGCTTGATGGGTTGATCGATGAGGAAAGCAGACGACTGCAATCACTCACACATGCCCTGGTAGCAGGTGCGGTCATGCCGGCATGGGGGGACACCGAAACGTGTCAATATTGTGAGTTTGAGGGTATCTGCCGCAAAGAGTTTTGGGTGGGTCAGGACTGATGATTGCGCTACCAGGCAGCCCGCCCGAGACCTCGCTACGAATATATATTTGCCTGTCTATATTTGACCGTTGCCAAAAAAAAGGGTGGCCTTCCGGCCACCCTTGCATAGCATTGGACTGCTGCGCTCCTGATATGCATCCATACATTGTGGAGACTTCCTTGCAGCTGGCGCTCCCTGCGCCTTTTAATATGTGGGGACTTCCTTGTTAGCATCCTTGCTAAAAATTAATATATGCCACGACTCTATAAGGGTCAAGCTAAAATTGATATTTTCTCCAGTTTGTGAAATTATTTTTATATATAGCAGTTATAACAATGACTTACATAATATGATAATTTTCAATATTTTGAAAATATATGGCATGAATTGCCGGTTTTTTGTCATTTCCCGGCAAAATATCAAGGAAATAGATAGTGCCTGATATCGCCCGCGCGACACAACCGGGAGGCAATTTCGTGGTCCATGCAGCGGCCGGGACAGGTAAGACATGGCTGCTGACCAGTCGCATTATTCACTTACTGCTGAAGGGGGCCCAACCGGGCGCAATTTTGGCCATTACCTTTACCCGTAAAGCAGCGGCCGAAATCGAACAACGTGTGATGGAGCGCCTGCTGGAAATGGCGGCAAGCCAAGAGGAAGCACTGATAGAAAAGCTGGCGGAAATCGGGTGTGCGCCTTCGCCAGCGATACTGAAAGTGGCTGGCCAGCTCTACGAGTCGCTTCTGGTGTCGGAACACCCACTCAGGGTAACGACGTTTCATGCTTTTTGCCAGAGCCTGCTGCAACGCTTTCCACTTGAGAGTGGTCTGCCGCCCGGGTTTCAGGTCGTCGAGAACCCGCAACAGCTACAGGATCTCGCATGGCAAAAATTCGAGAACAAACTGCGCAATCCTGCTCAAAAAGATTGTCTGGCTTCTTTCAATGTCCTGCTGCAGCTGATGAGTAGCCCGGTAACCGTGCGAAATGCATTGTACGACTTTCTTCGCTACCGCACCGACTGGCTTGCCTATGTCGAGGGCAAGACTGATGCCATTGCCTACGCACAGGATGGTGTTGAACGGTTACTTGCAGGGGAACCAGCGCAAGTTTCTTTCGATACCACCGCTCGCGAAACCTTAAGAAAGAAGATTCGGCGTTACGGCGAATTGCTGGCAAAACACCCAACCAAACCGAATCAGAAGCAAATTGCCCTGATTGAAAATAATTCCCTGGAAACCCTTGCCGAGTTTCTCTCACTAAACAAAGCTGGAAAAGTATTTCGTGATAGCAATGATAAAGCGCGTGTATTTAGTGACAATAACACCACTCGAAAAAGCCTGGGTGTTGAAGGGATAAGTGAGATTCACCAACTTGAGGTGGATATTCAACATCATCTTGATCAACTGGGTGAACAGGAAAAACGAAACCGGAATAAAAAAATAAACTACGCCTGGTTTCGTTGTGGACAGGCTTTTCTGGAGGAATACCAGCAGCTAAAAATTCAGCTGGCAGTACTCGACTTCGCTGATCTCGAATGGCAAGCATACCGATTGCTAAACCAAAGCGAATTTGCGCACTGGGTGCAGTATAAACTCGACCAGCGTATCGACCATCTTCTAGTGGATGAGTTTCAGGACACTAACCCAACCCAGTGGCACCTGTTATTACCATTGCTGGACGAAATGGCAGCCGGGCAGACGGAACGTGATCGAAGTGCTTTTATCGTGGGAGATATCAAGCAATCAATATATCGATTTCGTCGCGCTGCACCGGGATTATTCCACCACGCTACTCAGTGGCTAACAATCAACATGAGAGCAGAAACCGCAAGCCAGAAAAAATCTTATCGCTCCTCCCCCGCCGTTATGGAATTTGTAAATCTGCTTTTTGACCGCACCATGGATAGTGAATCCTCAGCTGATACCAGATCCGGAGATCACTATCAGTTACACGATTTTACGACGCACCATGCCCATCACCAGCAACGCTGGGGTAAAGTGGAAATACTCCCTCTCATACAGAGAGAAAAGCCGGGTGCGAAAGAAGAAAAGGGGAGCGGTTTTAGAAATCCGCTTACGTCACCCCGTCGCCATCGCGAGAACATAACTGAAAAGCAACATCGCCTGGAAATCGAGCTGATTGTTGGCCGGATCAATGCGCTGATTGGCCTGACTATTGATGATGATACTCAGTCTCGCCCGCTACACTATGGCGACATTATGATACTGGTACGTAGCAGGGCACATACGGCAATCTACGAGACTGAATTGCGCCGCGCCGGCATCCCGTTTACCAGCGCCAGCAAGGATCAGTTTCTAAGTGCACTGGAAATTAAGGATATAAGCCATTTGTTACGGGCCCTATTGTCACCCCACGACAATCTGGCGTTGGCCTCGGTTCTACGCTCGCCAATTTTTTCGTGCAGCAATCAGACGTTAATATCGTTGGCCAGACAAACTCAGCCATGGTGGTGGCAACGACTGCAACAGGTCGCTGCGGTGGCAGACGACCACGACCCGGTTCATCGTGCCTGGCACCTGCTAATCAAATGGCGTGAGCTCGTAGATAAAATCCCGGTTCATGATTTACTCGACAAGATTTTCGAGCAGGCCAATATTGTCAATCGCTACCTGGCGGGCGCACCCGATCACGTCCGTCCACGCATTGAGACAAATCTGAACCACCTGCTGGAACTTGCCCTGCAGATGGATAGCGGTCGCTATCCAAGCCTAAGTCAGTTTGTTGCCTCGCTACCCTACCTCGGTGGTGATGAGAATGCCCCTGCGGCCGATACCGGTTCTGACCGACGTGTACGGATCATGACCATCCACGGCGCCAAGGGGCTTGAAGCGCCAGTGGTATTTCTGGCCGATGCTGCGCGAACAATCAAGGACCACGCTGCCAGTTATCGCACCATCATCAGTTGGCCAGACAATGCCCGCAAACCGGAATTTTTTCTTCTTGCGGGGAAAATGGCCGAGCGGGATGCGGCATCCGACCGGGCCTACGAGGCCAAACGACAAGCCGATAAACATGAAGAGGCGAATTTGCTCTATGTTGCCCTGACCCGTGCCCGTCAGATTTTGTTTATTTCCGGCTGCGAACCGGGGTCTAAAGATCACGGATGGTACGGTTTTATCAGATCAAGGCTGGAGCAGGAGAGGAAAACGCTCATGCAGGGTATGGCCGATTTTGATATTCAACTGCGTACTAAAAACAATGACGATACCTCTCCCCTGGTGATCTCTTACGGACACCCCGGCGATAGCCATGTTACTGCATCGACAAAACCCGTTCTCAAGCCCGGGGCAGATATCGACGATGCCTTGACGCGACCCATCAAGTCACTTGCAATGGATACAATTGTCAATCCCAGTCTTCAGGAAGAACTGGAGGATGATGTGCGCCGCGCCAACGGCGATGCCGCCGCAGCTCGTAAACGCGGTATCTGGATACACCGCATCCTCGAATGCCTGACCAACCATAGTGATACCACAACGATACGGATAAAACTGAAGCTCGAGTCACAGTATGAACTGGAGAATGATGAGTTCGAGCGCTACTGGGAACTATGTCTGCAACTAGTTACTGACGCAGATCTGTGTCACTTGCTCAGGCCCGACGGTAAAACCTGGTCGCGTAACGAAATGCCTGTCCTGTTCAGGCAGGATGGAATAGCAGTATTCGGCATTGTCGATCGAGTTGTTGTCAAGGGCGACCAGGTTACTGTTATCGACTACAAGACTCATGAGACAGCTTCAAAAAACAATATTGCCATGCTGGCAGAACCGTATACCACGCAGATGCGCTATTATGGTGATGGCGTGAGCAAACTGTGGCCCGACAAAAATATAAAATTACTGTTGCTCTTTACTGCCTGTGCGGAAACAGTAGAGGTGCCCTACCCTGCAGGTAATTGACAGGATCAGGTGGTGGCTACCGCCACTTGATTACGCCCACCTTTTTTGGCCTCGAAGAGGGCATTATCGGCCTGCTGAAACAACCATTGCCCCGGTGAGCTTTCGTAGTCATCTTCCGGTGACAAACTTGCCAGTCCGAGGGAAACTGTCACCTGGAAGTTTGCCAGAATTTTTTCATCAAACCTTATTGTTGATATGTCCTCGCGCAAGCGATCGGCGATCTCTGCCGCCACCGGTAAAGACGTTTCCGGTAATAACAATACAAACTCTTCGCCACCGTATCGCGCCAACACATCACTACTTCGCAATATCTTTCCCAATTCCTGAGCCACGCGCGTCAGAATTACATCCCCGATCTGGTGACCGTATTTATCATTCACGCGTTTGAAATGATCAATATCGACAACGACGCAGCATAAACTGGAGCCGGAACGACGCCAACGCTCGACCTCCTCCTTGAGGCGACGCTCAAAGAACCGTCGATTTGATATACCAGTCAACGCGTCGGTAAGCCCGTCCAGCTTCAGACGCTCGTGACTCACGGTATTGTCAATGCACATGGCAGTGACCGTGGCGAGGTGTTCAAGTAGATCGGTCGCTTCATGACCGACAAAATGTCCGGCTTTCCTGCTGCCCTGATTGAGGCTGCCGATAATCTGGCCTCTAAGCACCAATGGCGCCAGTGCCACCGACCCAATGTCTCCGGATCCACGAAAAAGAACGCTATGAGAAGCGGGATCATACTGTCCCAGCCACGGACGATAGGGTTTCCTGTATAGGTCGATGATAGTATCCGGTCCGAGAGGTACGAATAATTTTGCCAGGGCACTGCGATCATCGGCACTTTCCAGCATGCGAGTTAGCTCATACTCCGGGTCAAAACAGGCAATGGTGATACACTCGACACTATCAAACGTCTTCAGGATACCATCGCTGAGTATGCCTAGTAATTCACCAAATGAGTGGGCGCCCACCATATCTATTTCGATGCCGCGGAACCCGGACCAGATACGTTCATTACGTCGTATTTGATCTTCCCGCATCGTCATTTGGCGACGTAACTGGTGTAATTTTATTCGATCGTCATCCATCAAGGATTTGGAAGTCTTGTCGATTACGGCGTCTTCGTCTCGCCACTCAGACCCAGCATGGTCAGCAATCGCGGCGCCGGTACGTAGCCACCGATACGCGAGCCATCATCCAGTATCAGCGTCGGGGTGCCGGTGATTTTCAGTCGTTGTCCAAGCCTGTAGTGATCTGCCACCGGGTTGGAACACGTCTGCTCTTTAAGTTTGCCACCAGCTTTAGCAATCGTTATCGCCTTGATTCTGTCCCTGGCGCACCAGACCGATACCGATTTCTTATAAGTTGGAGAACGCAACCCATTTCGAGGGTAAAGCAGATATCGCACCTTCACTCCATTTTTAGTCAATTGCGGTACTTCTGAATGCAGTTTGGCGCAATACGGACAATCTACGTCGGTAAACACAGTGATGGTACGTTTGGTTCTGGCTGGCTCAATATTAATCATTTGTTTTTCATCCAGCCGGTAAACAATATCTTTGACGATATCGGCTCGGCGCTTTTCGGTAAGATTAGTACCGCCTTTAACCTCAAGCAGATTGCCGACCATAAGATATTTGCCGGTTTCGGATACATAGAAGACTTCAGTATCGATTATGGCTTCGCACAGACCTGGTATTGGTGCCGCCCGCACGCTTTCAAATTTAATTCTGGGGAGAGACCGGGACACAATGCGATTTATGGCGTCAACACTGCATGCAGCATTGGTGGTTGATACCCACCCGAACTGAATCAAAATACTGATCAATACTACTCTTAGAATCATTAGCTATCACCCGCAACAAACTGGTTACGAGTTTACCTGATCGATATCAGTACCGCATCCGAATACGACCCGTTCCGGTAAATTACACTGATGGCGAAAACAATTTTTCCCGGCTGCTGGCGCTCCAGTGCGCGAATAGCCCAAGAACGGGTGAAATACTGTCGACACCTGGTGAGACAACGTTAATTCCCTTTCCCATCGACCACTTCCCCGTCTCGCAGACGAAGCCTACTCCGCGGTTAAATTTGCCTTTTCTTTTGATAACAAGGTTGCGGCAATACGCGATTTTAACAGCACCGCATTAAAGGGTTTGATGAGATAATCTTCAGCGCCCAGGTCGATACAATGCTTGACGCTCTCTACCTCGTTTACAGCCGTAAGCATGATGACCGGAATTTCTTTGGTGGCGTCAACACTCTTCAGCCTTTCAAGCATCTCATAGCCATCCATATCCGGCATCAGAATATCAAGCAGAACCAGATCGAAGTGTTCCTGGTCCATTAATTCCAGCGCCCGACGAGCGCCATCAACAGTCGTTATGTGATAGCCCTCGCGCTCCAGACGACGCGCCAACATGTCGCGATTCATCGCATTATCATCGACAATCAAGAGACGGTGTTCTTGCGCCCCGGATGGAACACCTTTGCTGTCGACCATTCCTTTCACGCTGGCGCTACGAAGGCAGGAAGAAATTCTGGACTTCACAAAAGGAATATTGAATGGTTTTGTCAGATAATCCTCAACTCCCATCTCGAAACAGCGCACCACACTATCCATCTCATGGACTGCAGTCAGCATCACTACCGGAATCTCGCGGGTTCGCGCGTCAGCTTTCATTTCCTCCAGCACTTTGTAGCCATCGATATCCGGCATCAGTATATCCAGCAACACCAGATCAAAATTCTGCCTATCAACGCACTGCAGCGCCTCCCTACCACCAGAGGCGGTAGTGATGACATAGCCATCGCGCGCCAGACGACGCGCCAACATGTCACGGTTCATCGCATTGTCATCGACAATCAGAAGCGAAAAGTTGTCACCCGTCATGGCGTTGTTTGTTTAATATTAGCATCAGTCCGAATTCACTTGCTGCCGAGGAAACCCGAGATTTTATCCAGCAACCGCGGCAGTTCCACTGGTTTGGTGTCATAGTCATCACAGC
>JBGMQT010000008.1:33848-49479 GCA_048060695.1 Acidiferrobacterales bacterium | reverse complement strand
GGAAATAGATGAAGATCTTAGTGTTGCTGGATTGCTGCGTGGAGATCATTAGCATCCCTTTCCTAGAACAGAATACCAAGCGCATTCATCCACATCTGATCAATCGCGGGTGCTCAGGTTTTTCCACGACGGCTTTTGAAGGCGGATACTTCGCGGACGATATATTCAAAGGGTAGGCTAGTGATGTCACCGCATGAGATTGTAGCGGTCCGGATCAACGCATGAATTCCCGGATCTTCAGCGTCTTCATCCAGCACGTTTTTAAGCCCCGCAATACTGCCGCACTGGATTTTAATTTCTTTTCCAAACGGTAATTTCTCACCGGGAATTGGCAGGCCAATGGCAAAGGCAGATTTCTCATGAACGATGTCGAGAAATTCTCTACAGTCGTGGTGCGAACTCTCGGAGAGACATTTCACCGCTTCTCTTTCCGCTAGGTTAAGACGTTGCGCATCTTCACAAGTCCCGCAACGGCGCAATATAGCGCGTTCGAAGACACAGGGTAGTTCGTTTACTTGCCGGTAGGTCTCGCGGTATTGTTGTTCGTCCATAGCAGGGACGAATCAGTCAGAGGTATTCTTGTTGGTGGAAGGAAGTGAGGACAAGTGTTCGATGCCCTCGGCCGCGATTTCGCGCACCGTGGGATCGCCATCCTTGAGGCATTTCTCCAGAAAAGTGACGGCATCGGGATTCTCGCATAGCGCCAGATAGTGACAGGCATCGGCTCGTACCCGGGCATCGGGGTGGCGGGTGAGTTTACCCAGATCGGGGACCAGGACGGTTGCCAACCCCGATCCTTCAAGACCCTCCAGCAAGGCGCCAATGCCTACACGCGTCTGGATAGCCGTATCGGTATCCGAGGCAAGCGGTATGATTGCCAGCAGCCGATCAGGTGCCTCGCTGACTATTTTTTCAACCAGGGCGAGTTTGCCGTCCTTGAGTTGTTCATCAAAGTACCATGCCATGCCATCAGGAGCGAAAACGCGATTGGCCCATTGGCGCAGTTCGGTTTCGGTGTGCGACCCCTCGAGCACAAAGGGGCCTATCCTGATCCAGGGCACCGAATGTACGTCCAGGCGGGTCGCCAGTTCGGTTTCAATTTCTGCATTAATAATTTCCATGCGTGACAGGCTGCCGTCTTTCACCAGGACTTGAAGCGAGTCAACGACTTGTGCGCAGTGCACGCAGGTCGGGCCAATCAATACAACGGCAGCCGGTGGTAATCGTGTTTTCATAGCACAATAAATCAGTGTCGGACGGACGGTGCGCTGGCCTGGGTGCTGGCGGCAAAGATCTGTTCGATATCGACTGCATCGAAATCA
This sequence comes from Acidiferrobacterales bacterium, assembly GCA_048060695.1. Classification (GTDB taxonomy): domain Bacteria; phylum Pseudomonadota; class Gammaproteobacteria; order Acidiferrobacterales; family JAJDNE01; genus JAZFSZ01. The sequence continues at coordinate 48,157 of JBGMQT010000008.1, read as the reverse complement.
TAGTGCTCGCTGCAGAATTCGCAATCGACGGAAACACTGCCTCGTTCTGCTAAAAGACTATTCAGCTCATCGGGACCCATCATACGCAGGGTTTTAACGATACGGTCTCGTGAGCAGGAACACTGGAAGCTGAGTGCATCCGACGGCAGCATGCGAATAGTTTCCTCGTGATAGAGACGCCGAACGATTTCGCTGGGGTTGAGTTCGAGTAGCTCAACTCGTGTCAGGGTATCGCCAAGGTGCTGTGCACGATTCCAGTCTTCACCGTTTATACCCTCACTATCTTTCGGTAGCTTCTGGAGTAACATACCGCAGGCTTGCTTGTCGTCAGCTGCCAGCCACAGCCGGGTATCCAGTTGCTCGGATCGCAACATATAGTTTTCCAGTGCGTCACTAATCGAGTCGCCCTTCAGTTCGACGATGCCCTGGTATCGTTCTTTACCCTGTTTGGGGTCGATGGTAATAACAAGTTGGCTACTACCAAACAGCTCCTTCGGGGAGCCACCATTCAATGTTTCGCGCCATTTTGCTGTAGCTCGTAACGTGCCGTTGCTATTGCATTCGACGACCAATAGCGTGACGGGTCCGTTGCCGCGAATCTGCATAACCAGGGATCCCTGGAATTTCAGTGTGGAAGCAAGCAATGCGGATGCAGCCATGAGTTCGCCGAGCACGTTTTGCACCGGTTTCGGGTAAGCGCGTTTCTGCAGCACCGATATCCAGGTCGTATCCAGTCGCACGAGCTCACCTCGTACGGGGCTATTCTCGAAAAGAAAACGGTGCAGGGTGTCTGTTTGGCTCATGGGGAGAGGTAATAAAAACGGCAAACGGAATATACCCGTTTGCCGTGGAATGTGACAGTCGGTTGAGGAGGAGAAAAGATTTACCGCTGTCAGTGTGTCGTAAGAATTTCTCGTAAAAAATAGTAAGTTTCAATGTCAAAATTGTGAAACTGCAGGCCGGCCCCTGCCATGCAAACGCGTACAATCTTTGCGGGCAAGCGCAACTGCTGGCTTTCTGTACCGTTGTGGCTGGTGAGTACAGCATCTACTTTATTATGCCGGGAAAGCACGATACGACCGGTGTTGACGAACATGCCTTCCATGCTCATATCAACGGTCTTGCACGGCAGCAGCCCGAGCCGGTCGTAATACAGGGCGACGTTTAGCTCGATCATTTTCCGCGCGCACCAGCGCCGGTCTTGATCTGTTTTTTCCAGGTGTTGTGACTGCATATCCACTCCTTGGTTTGACTGGTTGCCGTTGAGACAACAATCCAACTCAACGTAATGATGAATGCAATCGAGCAATGGATGCTCAACGAGTGGCAAGCGGTGCGGTTGAAGACACCATCCACCCACGTCTGGGTTCGCACGACGTCTCCTGATTATAGACCCAATAATCAATTATTCCTACAAAAACTACTTGTAAATCAGTGGCTTCGGAGAAAGTGTCTGATGAATGTGACGTAGGTTATTGAACCGGGTGAACAAGACGGGGCATTAGAACTATTCCAGATCAGCGGGTCGCGGAGTGCAGAAAGGACGGTTTTTCTAGAAAGCCTCAAATCGGCGGGTACTGGACAGACTCTTCTGCCAGTAGCGATTCTTCAGCGTCGCTATTTTTACATTTTTTCCGCTGGAAGGGGCGTGCACAAAGCGGTCCTTGCCGATATAGATACCTACATGCGAGTTGCGCTTGCCCTCCTGGTTAAAAAACAACAGGTCGCCGCGTCGCAAATGATTGCGCGATACCCGGCGGCTATTGCGGAACTGGTATTTGGTATTGCGGGGCACAGTTAGCCCCGCCAGTTTGTAGCTGTACTGCACCAGGCCGCTGCAGTCGAATCCGCGACCGGGGCGGTCGCCGCCGTATTTATACCGGGTACCGATAAATTTCTGAGCATAGGCTGCGGCCCGCTCGCCGTAGATGGAATAGCTATGCACCGGTTTCGCCGGTTTGCTTGAGCAGCCTGTTAGCAGCAGTGCAAATAACGATAGTAAAATCAACGCTTGCCTGATTATCATTTGGCTCCCCGCTATCGTTAAAGTCCGGTTACGTGCAGGCCGGCAATGGGCTCACTTCGCTCCCACATTTTTTCAAATCGCCTGGAAAGCGCGCCAACTTCATTGCTGGCGTTAAAATCCACTATGCATTCCGCTTTCTCGCTGTCAGGCTGGTGTAAATATCCATTGCGATCAATGACAACAAACATATCCGAGGGCGAACCACTGCCTTTACCCAGTTGGCGCAGATCAATGAAATCGCTAAATCGCCGCGCCAGGCTGGTGACACGAGCATTGCTACGGATGGTTTCGTCGCCACGGCCAACCAGAATACGTACCTTGTTAGGGCGACCACCGGCACAGAATGTTGCCATCGCCTCAATCACGCGAGACTGGTTAAATTGCGCGGGGTCGAGGAGGGGAGAATAAATAACGATAGCACGGCGGGCACTTTCGAACGCCAGCGCGACATTTTCCTTCACAGCTTCACGTCCCGATGCCCGGAATCGTGAGCCAGAATCATCAAAGTTCCTGATTTCTTCGTTGCCCATTAGTCTGTCTTATGGGAGGATGAGGCGGCTCGATAAAACCGATCCGCCAAAAATTGTGCTAATTAAATAATAGCATAGCCGCTACAGACGTGGAGGAACAATAATATGCGAGAACAAATTCAGATTAGTTTAAAAGTTGCTGCTGCATTTTTTCTATTGTGGTCGCTTGCCTTGATATCGGACCCGATTTCGACCCACAAGCTGATCAGTACCGGTCCGCTTGATAATGTTACCCACGGTATGCTTGCCGGGTCTTTCCTGGGTTTCGCCATTTTGCTGCTGCTGGGTTCTGACGATCCCAGGGATGATTTCACCGGTGCATTGGCAACCATGATGCTTATTTTGGGCGCTGTAAGCGCCTTTAGCATGGCCGGAAACCATGATATGCCAACAAATGTCTATACTGTGACGAGTCTTATTTTCACTATTGGCGTGGGGGCGTTTTTGCTCGTTGGTCAAATGCAGGAACTGTATTCAGGCAGTGGAAGTGGCAAGGCTCGCCCGGCAGCGAAGAAAAAACCTGCGCCAAAAGCTAAAAAGAAGCCGGCCAGGAAAAAGGCAGTTAAGAAGAAAGTAACCAGGAAAAAGGCCAAGAAAAAACGTCGCTAGATCGAGTTACAAGAATAATTGAGATCTAAACGCCCGCTTCAGCGGGCGTTTTTTTTGGCCTGCTCAGCGGCGTTACCAATGTAATTGGCGGGGGTCAGGGCCAGTAATAACTGCTTGGCATTATCAGGAATATCCAGACCATTGATAAATTCCTGCAAATCACCCTGAGTAATATCTTTCTTGCCACGCGTCAGCGCCTTCAGTTTTTCATAGGGATTGTCGACGCCGTATCGCCGCATTACAGTCTGGACGGGTTCGGCGAGAACCTCCCAGTGTTGATTCAGGTCAGATGTGATTCGGGTTTCATCTGCCTCCAGCTTGGCAATGCCACGTAGCGTGGAAGTGTAAGCGAGCAGGGAATATCCGATGCCGACGCCAATATTTCGCAGAACCGTCGAGTCGGTGAGATCGCGCTGCCAGCGACTGATGGGCAGTTTGGCGGACAAGTGGTTTAAAATCGCGTTTGCGATGCCCAGGTTGCCCTCGGAATTCTCGAAATCGATAGGGTTTACTTTGTGCGGCATGGTTGACGAACCCACTTCACCTTTATTGACCTTCTGGCCGAAGTATCCCAGTGAAATATAACTCCAGATATCACGATCAAAATCAATCAGGATGGTGTTGAAGCGTGCAAGGGCATCAAATAATTCGGCAATATAGTCGTGCGGTTCAATCTGTGTCGTGTAGGGATTCCACGTCAGTCCCAGCGCCTCAACAAACGCTTTTGCGACCCCGGGCCAGTCGACGTCTGGATAGGCCGAAAGATGAGCATTGTAGTTGCCAACCGCGCCATTGATCTTGCCCAGTAATTCAACCCCGGCTATCTGATCACGTTGCCTGCGCAGGCGCTGGGATACATTAGCCATTTCCTTACCCATTGTGGTGGGTGAGGCAGGTTGTCCATGGGTGCGCGCCAGCATGGGCACATCAGCCAACTGAGTCGCCAGCGCATCAATGGCGGTGATGATTTTGTCGATCTTGGGTAGTAACTGCTTGTCACGCGCACTTTGCAGGATGAGCCCGTGGGACAGGTTGTTTATGTCTTCCGAGGTGCAGGCAAAATGCCAGAACTCGCCGACTTTATTTATGGTCTCTATATTTTCTGTTTTTTCTTTCAGAAAATACTCCACTGCTTTTACATCGTGGTTGGTGGTTGCCTCAATCTCTTTAATACGTTGCGTATCAGTTTCGCTAAAATTGTCCAGAATGGCGTCGAGCGCCTTATTTGTCTTGGCGTCAAATGCCGGGACTTCCGCTATGGCGCTATTATCGGCCAGCATCTGCAGCCAGCGAATTTCTACCAGCACGCGGAAATAGATTAAACCGTATTCGCTACAGATCGGCCGCAGGGATTTCGTGGCACGACCATATCGACCATCGAGGGGCGATATAGCAGTCAGGCTACTGAGTTCGAGGGTCGCTTTGTCGGCCATGATTCTTCTTTTTCGTTGGCGGGGTTACCGCAGACGGCCGTATTCTACCAGATCAGGCAGACCCGCTCATGCGATGTGTGCGACCGGAAGAACGGTTTCACCAGACACAGCGTTAATTATGCCGCCGCCCAGGCAGACTTCGTTATCGTAGAATACGACAGACTGACCTGTGGCAATCGCGCGCTGGGGTTGATCAAATTTCACATCAATCGTTTTATTTACCCGGGACAAGACGCAACCGGTATCTTGCTGGCGGTAGCGGACTTTGGCGGTGCAGCGCAATCCATTTGCTGGTGGTTCACCCGCCACCCAACTGAGGTCTGCAGCGCTCAATTCCCCGGCGAGCAAGGCGGGATGATTTTGTCCCTGAACCACGTAGAGTACATTGTTCGGCAGATCTTTGGCCACCACATACCAGGGCGCGCCCGGTCCCCCGATCCCCAGACCGTGACGTTGACCGATGGTGCAATACATCAGGCCATCGTGCTGACCGACAGGCGTGCCGTCCAGCGACCGGATTTCGCCGGGTTGTGCCGGCAGGTAGCGCGATAGAAAATCCTTGAAGCGTCTCTCGCCAATAAAACAAATACCGGTACTATCCTTGCGGTCGTAGTTGGTAAATCCCGCTTCCTCGGCCAGTTGTCGTACGTGTGGTTTCTCCAGTTCACCGATGGGAAACAGGGATAACGACAGTTCTTTTTGTCCCAGGATATAAAGGAAGTAGCTCTGGTCCTTGTTACGATCCCGCCCGCGCAGCAGTCGATAGTAACTGTTGCTCAATTTCACCCGGGCATAGTGGCCGGTAGCGATGCGTGAGGCACCAAGCGATCGGGCGTAGTCCAGAAAGGCCTTGAACTTGATCTCCTTGTTACACATGACGTCAGGATTGGGGGTATGACCCGCACGGTATTCCGCCAGGAACCAGGCGAACACGCGGTCCCAGTATTCGGCGGCAAAATTAATAGCACGAAGCGGAATCTCCAGCTGCGCGCAGACCTCACGAGCGACTTTGTAGTCTTCTTCCGCAGCGCAGTACTCGGCATCATCGTCTTCTTCCCAATTCTTCATGAACACACCGGTGACTTCATACCCCTGTTGCAACAGCAACATGGCCGCGACTGCAGAATCGACTCCACCAGAAATGCCAACGACTACATGCTCTCTGTTTTTGCTATTCATGAATTTGCCAATAAACCGGTTCAGCCTGGCTCGTTTAAAAAATCCAGTGAGACGATATTTCGTTTCAGGTAATCGTTTACACACGCTAGTACCTGCGAGCTGCGATGTTCTTGCCGGCATTCGATCAGATCGTCGTAGTTCATCCACGAGGCACGCAGTATTCCGCTATCCAGCGCCTGTAACGGGTCGTGATGCGATACATCTCCGACAAAGGTAAATCGAATATAGGTGATGTCTTTCTGTGGGTGGGGCCAGCGATAGACTCCTAGTAGTCCCCTTGGCCGGAATAACCAGGCTGTTTCCTCCCGCGTTTCCCGTACCACGGCGTCGACAAGACTTTCGCCATTTTCGAGGTGACCCGCAGGTTGATTAACCCGGATGCCATCGCTGGTGTTCTCTTCAACCATCAGGAAGCGCCCCTCGCGTTCGACGATGGCGGCAACGGTGACATGGGGCTTCCAGACCATGGGGCGACCTTAACAGTTTGTCTCGCCGTCTCGCCACTGGCCGGGTGACAGGTCTTGCAAGCGCCAGTGCCCAATCGCCACGCGCACCAGTCGCAGGGTTGGAAGGCCCACCGCAGCCGTCATACGCCGAACCTGCCGATTGCGTCCCTCGGTGAGTTTTATTTCAAGCCACCGTGTCGGGATGTTTTTACGAATCCGAATGGGCGGATCGCGCGGCCACAGGTCGGGTTCATTGATTAGACGCACCTCGGCGGGGCGTGTTTTCTGTCCCTTTAAGAGGACACCGTTTTGAAGACGGGTGAGCGTCTCGTCCGCCGGAATGCCTTCGACCTGGGCCCAGTATGTTTTTTGGGTCTTGTGGCGGGGATCGCTCAGTTGGTGTTGTAGCTCCCCGTCATTGGTGAGTAATACCAGCCCCTCGCTATCGCGATCAAGGCGACCGGCCGGATAGACATCCTTAACGGGGACATAGTCCGCCAGCGTCGGCCGGCCATCGCCGTCGGTAAACTGGCATAATACGCCGTAAGGCTTGTTTAAAATGATTAACCGTGGGAGCAACTTCTTTCCCTTTTTCCAGTCCATAGGCTTGGTAGAGCCACCGCGGGTGCTAGAATGCGGCCCTTTTGCTGTACCGACCCAGCCGCGGCGAGTCCGAGCGTATTTTAAACGAGTGTAACCAAAATTGTGGAGTCATCAATGGCCTTCGATAAAATTCAGGTGCCAACGGAGGGTGAGAAGATCACTGTCAGCAACGGCAATCTCACTGTTCCCGACCAACCTATTATCCCTTTCATCGAAGGCGATGGTATCGGAGTCGATATTACCCCGGTGATGAAAAAGGTGGTTGATGCGGCGGTGACCAGGGCCTATGGCGAAAACAGAAAAATATCCTGGATGGAAGTTTATGCCGGTGAGAAAGCCGTGGCGACCTATGGCAACGATGTATGGCTACCGGACGAAACCTTTGAGGCCGTTAGAGATTATGTGGTATCCATCAAAGGTCCGTTAACCACCCCGGTGGGCGGCGGCATTCGTTCCTTGAACGTCACCTTGCGACAGAATCTGGATCTTTACATCTGCCTCCGACCCATACGCTATTTTGCCGGTACTCCCAGTCCGCTCAAGGCACCGGAAAATACCAACATGGTGATTTTTCGTGAGAATTCAGAAGACATTTATGCCGGCATTGAATGGGCCGCCGGCACCGATGAGGTAAAAAAGGTTATTACGTTTCTTGAGGACGAGATGGGTGTTAGCAAGATTCGTTTTCCTGACACCTCGGGTATTGGTATCAAACCGGTATCGCGCGAAGGTACTGAACGGCTGGTACGCAAGGCAATACAATATGCCATTGATAATGACCGGGACTCGGTCACCCTGGTGCATAAAGGCAACATTATGAAATTCACCGAAGGGGCGTTCAAGAGCTGGGGTTACGAACTGGCCAAAAGCGAATTCGGTGCGAAGGAAATTGGCGCCGGACCCTGGTGCGTATTTAACAACCCGGACACGGGAACCGAGATCACCATCAAGGACGTGATTGCCGATGCGTTCTTGCAACAGATTCTTTTACGCCCGCGAGAGTACAGTGTTATCGCAACCCTGAATCTCAATGGCGATTATATTTCCGATGCCCTGGCTGCTCAGGTGGGCGGTATCGGTATTGCGCCGGGTGCAAACCTGTCTGACACCATCGCCATGTTTGAGGCGACTCACGGCACAGCGCCAAAATATGCCGGCAAGGACCAGGTCAACCCGGGTTCCATTATTCTATCGGCGGAAATGATGCTGCGCCATCTTGGCTGGATCGAGGCCGCCGATCTCATTATCAAAGCGATGCAGGGGGCGATTCAGGCAAAAACTGTGACCTACGATCTTGATCGATTAATGGAGGGTGCCACTAAATTAAGCTGCAGCGCATTTGGAGATGCCCTGATCAGCAATATGTAGCATTTTCTGACGCGCGGCCTGCCTTAAAAATAGAAAAACCCGGCCAAGCATTCCTTGGCCGGGTTTCTTGTGTATCAATGGGCAACGTCCCTAGGCGGTGGTGCCCTCAGGCATTATTTTCGACGCTTGTGGCCCTTTGGGACCGTCCTGCACATCGTACTCGACTGCCTGGCCTTCCTTTAGCGTTCTAAAGCCGTCCATTTCGATAGCGGAAAAGTGCGCGAACACATCCGTCCCGCCATCCTGGGGTGAAATGAAACCGTATCCTTTGCTGGCGCTAAACCATTTGACTGTTCCCGTTGCCATCCTGCCTCCTGCTGTTGCTCGTGTTTCCTCAATTGGCGCTGCTTGATAAGTTAGTCCGTTTACCACGGATTCTTTCGGCTTGAGCCGACAACTCATTTGCCCCCACTTGCACCCACCCGCACGGGTGACGGACCGGAACCCGTCAATTTACCCGAACCAATAACTCTTGCTCTATTCTTTTTTCAAGTCAAGGGGTTTAAGAACGATTCTTGTTCGGACCGGTCTAAACCCATCGAAATTGCACAAATTCTGTGCCAGATTGGAGCTTGAAATTTTTCTGTTGGACCGGAAAATAGGCCCTGAACGACCACCGTTGATGGTCTAACCTAATATAGAAAGCACCACAAGAAAATGAGCACGGAATACCCGGAATATGCGGATGACCTTGTTGTACAGGAGGCGCGCCCCCAGCTTGCCAAGCCGCCTTTGTTTAAGGTCATGTTATTAAATGACGACTATACTCCTATGGAGTTTGTTGTGGTTGTGCTGGAAAAGTATTTTAGAATGGATCGCGAAGGTGCCACCAGGGTGATGTTACAGGTGCATCAAAAAGGGTTAGGTGTTTGCGGCGTGTTTTCCCGCGAGATCGCCGAAACGAAAGTGCAGCAGGTAACGGATTTTTCACTGGAAAACGATCACCCGTTACAGTGTACGATGGAACCGGATTAAAAGCGGAACCGGATCAGGAGCAGGATTTAAATCAAACTGGGGCTGGAGGTTGTTGTGTTATCCCAAGAGCTGGAATTTTCACTCAATAGTGCATTTCGGGATGCGCGTGGCAGAAGTCACGAGTACATCACCGTTGAACACTTGTTGACGGCGCTGCTGGACAATCCATCGGCGGCCAAGGTGTTGCGCGCTTGTGGTGGAAAGGTCGACGAACTCCGTGACAGTCTCACCGATTTTCTTGAAAAGAATGTCCCCAGTCTGTCACGGGAAGAAGATACCGAGGCCCAGCCGACGATAGGATTTCAGCGCGTGATTCAGCGTGCGGTGTTACACGTGCAGGGTGTAGGTAAGAAAGAAGTTACCGGCGCCAATGTGCTGGTGGCAATATTCGGCGAGAAAGATTCCCATGCTGTTTACTTTCTTCACAAACAGAATATCAGCCGCTTTGATGTGGTGAATTATATTTCTCATGGCATTTCCAAAGTGCCGGAGGAAGGCCAGTCCGAGTTGCCAGCGCCGGAAGAGGCCGAGGATGTTCCGACGCAAACGCCGGAGCGCAGCCCGCTTGATGTTTTCACAGTCAATCTGAACGGGCAGGCGCTGGCGGGAAAAATCGACCCGTTAATTGGCCGAGAACATGAGCTCACTCGCACAATTCAGATCTTGTGCCGGCGTCGTAAAAACAATCCCCTGTTCGTGGGTGAGGCCGGTGTGGGTAAAACGGCAATCGCCGAGGGCCTGGCAAAGAAAATCGTAGATGGCGAAGTACCTGAGGTGTTGGCAGAAGCCAGCATATACTCCCTCGATTTGGGTGCACTATTGGCCGGTACCAAGTACCGCGGTGATTTCGAAAAAAGACTAAAAGCAGTGATCCAGCAGGTGAAGAAAGAGGATCACGCCATCCTGTTTATTGATGAGATTCATACCATCATAGGTGCCGGTGCCGCATCGGGTGGCGCCATGGATGCTTCCAACCTGTTAAAGCCGGCATTAAGTACCGGCGATCTGAAGTGTATCGGCTCCACCACGTATCAGGAATACCGCGGCATATTTGAAAAAGACCGTGCGCTGTCGCGTCGTTTTCAGAAAATTGATATCCCGGAACCCACCGTCGAGGAAACAGTGAAGATACTTCGCGGTCTTCGTTCGCGTTTCGAGGAGTATCACAAGATTCGCTACACCAATCAGGCAATACGAAGTGCTGTCGAACTGGCCGATCGCTATATTAACGATCGTCATTTACCGGACAAAGCCATTGACGTGATCGACGAGGCGGGTGCCAGCGTGCGCCTGCTGGCCCCGAGCAAGCGCAAGAAGACCATCGGCGTGCACGATGTCGAAAACATTGTAGCCAGGATGGCGCGGATTCCGACGAAGCAGGTCAATACCTCGGACCGTGAGGCCCTGCGCACTCTGGACCGGGACCTGAAGTTGGTTGTCTTTGGTCAGGATGACGCCATTGAGGCCTTGTCCACCTCAATCAAATTATCGCGCTCTGGACTGGGCGACGAAGAAAAACCGATTGGTTCCTATCTCTTTGCGGGTCCGACGGGAGTGGGTAAGACAGAAGTGACTCGGCAACTGGCTCATGTAATGGGGGTTGAGCTAATTCGTTTTGACATGTCCGAATACATGGAGCGACACACGGTTTCGCGTCTCATTGGTGCCCCACCAGGCTACGTCGGCTTTGATCAGGGCGGTTTGTTAACCGAAGCGGTAAACAAACATCCCCACGCGGTATTGCTGCTGGATGAAATCGAAAAGGCCCACGGCGATGTGTTCAATCTGCTGTTGCAGGTCATGGATCATGGCACATTGACCGACAATAACGGTCGAAAGGCTGATTTCCGTAATGTGGTAATTGTGATGACAACCAACGCCGGCGCCGAGCGTCTTGGCCGTTCTTCCATGGGATTCACCCAGCAGAACCATTCCGGTGACGAGATGCAGGAGATCAATCGCATCTTCAGCCCCGAGTTTCGCAATCGCCTCGATTCAGTTATCAACTTCAAATCGCTGGACAAAAAGACCATTGGCCATGTGGTCGATAAGTTTATTCTCGAGCTTGAGGCCCAGCTGGCCGACCAGAATGTAGCCATCGAGATCGACAATAAAGCGCGCGCCTGGTTGGCGGAACATGGCTATGATCCACGCATGGGCGCACGACCCATGGCGCGCCTGATTCAGGACAAGGTTAAACGACCGCTGGCCGACGAGCTGCTATTTGGAAAACTGGCCAATGGCGGCAACGTAACAGTCCGTGTTAAGGACGGTGAACTGGGGTTTGTTCTGGACGAAAAGACGGAAGCGGCCCATTAGCCGGTCAGCATCTATACCTTGATGTAGGACCAGCCGTCATTGAGTCGAGACAGGATTTGGTCGAGCGCCGATGGCACAATCTTGACTCCTGATACCAGTTTTGCATCGATGTGTTTCTCTCTTCTCAATCGATTGATCGTCTTGCTGCATGCAAGCAATTCAAGATTACTGAATTCCCGCTGCATTGAAGCCAGTCGCCGTGAAAACGGGGTCTTGTCCTGGCGAAACAGATTCAGTCCGCCGGAGTTGACCAGTATTTCCAGACGCAATGCCCGTCCGGCGTCGCGATATGTCTGGAGCAAATTCTCAGCCTGGTCCAGAGCGGTACGCATCGACCCGGTATCTGCGCTACTGATGAGAAGAATGACTCGGGTATTCTCGCTGTAACTACCAGCGACCAGTTGTGGCGTTGTTTTGATGCTGCCTGGGCCGATAACTGCCTGAAGGTTGCCAAACGATTCTTTTGGTTGCAAACCCCAGCCAATCAACACGCCGATGACCACTAATACCGACGCCGCTATTCCCATAACAACGGATTTATTTCGTGACAATGTGTTCGAGCCATCAATGCCGGTTCCCGGTTCGATAGCAAGTGCTTGTCGCACCAACGCGCGCACTTGCCTCAACTCGCGAACACGAGCTCCCAGTTCTTGATCATCGAGCGACGCCAGAACGAATTCTTTTTCAGTCCTGGTGTCCAGCTCACCGTCAAGGTACTCGTTTATTGTTTCGTCCGAATAGGTTTTACATGCTTTCACTTTACACTCCGTAGAACAACAACTTGCCTGTCTATTTCCGGATTTTGAATATCTTTCAACTTGCGCCTTAGCGTATCGCGCGCTCTGGTTACCCGGCTGGTGACAGTACCCTGTGGAATATCGAGTATCTGTGAAACTTCTGAATACGAGAAACCCTCAAGATCAATCAACGCGATTACTTCCCGATGGGGTATTGGCAGCTCACTGACTGCCAGTCTGACACGTTCAATCATCTCGTTTCGTTCCATCTCACTCTCGGTGGCTATCTCAGCGAGTATAGCCTCGTCATTTACGTCTTCCAAGGTGCGTTGTCTGCGCAGATGATCACGCCAGCAGTTTGCCAGGATGTTAAACAGCCAGGAATCCAGCGATTGGGGTTTCCGCAATCCTTTGATGTTTTTCCATGCCTTGGTCATGGTTTCCTGAACCAGATCATCCGCCAGGGTTGTATCCTGGCACCAGGAACAGGCGACCCGAAACAGTCGCTGACGACGTTCGCCAAGGTTTCTATTAAAACCATGAAACCTTCCTAACAGGGCCAACGGGTTCATTAGGATATCTCCCCACCATAGTGATTATTCGCCGAACCATATCAGGCTCTAATAGCGAATCCCAATTAGCAAACACTTATAGACGGGTGGTCGGAAACAATAAGTTATTGATATTTAATGGTATTAAGTACCAAGTGAAACTTTTCCAAAAAATTATGGAGAAAAAGTGGGGCTGTCACGTCTTACTAGCTAAGGGGAATAATAACGATCGGAGTTTACCGCAGGAAGCGGTGGGTTTGAGTACCTGTTTTCTGAACCACTCTCCGGCAAAACAAAAACGGGTTTGCTATTACTGCCCGTTTATTACACCAACCAGGAGAATAAAATGCGTAGAACCACAATTACGAGCTTTTTGCTCGTGTCCTTGTTGCTGCTGACGGGAACAGCGTCCGCGGCAATGAAAAAGATCGTTCTTCAAATAAGCGATGGCAGTCCCGCCAAACAGACAATGGTTCTCAATGTTGCGAACAACCTTCAAAAGTATTACGGGGTCGACAATGTGAAACTGGAAATCGTCGCGTTTGGTCCGGGTTTGCGATTGTTGTTTAAGGAAAACGCCAATAAATATCGAATCCAAAACCTCGTTGCCAACGAAGTGCGATTCTCGGCGTGCAAAAACACCATCAAGGGCATGACCAAGAAGCTGGGTCATCCACCGGAGTTAAACAAGAACGCAATGCCGGTATCGGCGGGGGTGGTAAGAATCATCGAATTGCAGGAGAAGGGGTACATCCTCATTCGTCCCTGATCAATTCATGGTTTATCAGATCCATTGCACATAAACATTACATCTTAGGAGGATGTTGTGAAATTTAAAAAAATAATGTTAGCACTTGCGATGTCAAGTGCGATTGTCGGCTCGGGCACGGTAAACGCGGCGAACTGGTTAATGCTTCAAGGTACTGAAAAACCGGGCGTTGCAGGTCGGGCCAAGGTGTGGGGTTTTATCCAGCCTGAATATCAATCGACCAGTGACAAAAAATTAGTCGCTGGCGGTTGGTCTGGTCGGAGCGCCATCTTTAATCAGTCGCGGCCGAACTTGACCTCGTCCTCGGGGTTCAACGTGATACGCGCTCGAATCGGGGTTCGTGGTATCGCCATGCCGCTTGATTCCAATGTCAACTACTTCTTTTTGGGGGAATTCGGCAACAATGGCATCACCTCGGGCGGTGGTGGTGGTGGCGATGCGGAAGTGACCGATGCCAGCATAACGCTGAATCACATCAAGGGCGCGAGGATCCGGGTCGGCCAGTTCAAGTATCCTGGTGCCGAGGAAGGGTTGCAGGCTATCCACGTCTTTGACTACGTCAACTTTACCAACGTCACCAATCAGTTGCTGCTTGAGCGTTTCTTTGATGGTGATGGATCGGGTTCGCCAGGTAATGGTGCTGCCGGTACCGATATCGTTAACGCACCTACGCGGCCCGTGGGCGCATTCCGTGATGTCGGTATACAGGTATTTGAATCCTTTGACACCGGCGAATGGGACCACAGTTATGCGGCCATGATCGG
>JBGMQT010000008.1:0-33748 GCA_048060695.1 Acidiferrobacterales bacterium | reverse complement strand
GTGCTACCGACGGGTACCGCGAATGGCTATTATGTTGATTTCGGGTACTACATCACGCCCAAGTGGACCATCGATTTTCGCTACGATACGCTAAATCGAGGTACCCAGGCTGCGGCTGCCGAACGCACCTTCACCACGACGACGGTAGGTAGTCAGTATTTCTTCAACAAGAAGAGTCGCGTGCTGGCGAACTATGAGTTCCGTACCGCCGGTGCTCCCGGTAATGCAGGCGCAAACACGCTGCTTTCAGGCAGTATAGACAATCGCATGTCACTACAATTCCTGACAATTTTCTAATGTAGCTAGATTGCTTTTTGTCTATTTGACAGGGCAGAGGCCCCGGCTGGTTACAGCCGGGGCCTTTTTTTTATTCAGGTCGGATATAAACATCTGCCGCAGAGACGCAAAGACGCGGAGGAATACAAAGGGCGGTCCGGCGGACCGCCAGAATAAAGAATTTTACTTATCATGGCCGGTTAAAGCCGGCCCTATGATTTTTTCTTTTCTCTGCGCCTTTGCGTCTCTGCGGCAGATGTTTGTTCTTTGAGATAGCAGTAAGGCCTAGCGACTGCGGAAGGTAATGCGGCCTTTGGAGAGATCGTAGGGGGTCAGTTGCACCGTGACCTTGTCACCGGTCAGGATGCGGATGTAATGCTTGCGCATTTTACCGGAGATATGGGCAGTGACCACATGGCCGTTCTCCAGTTCGACGCGGAACAGGGTGTTGGGCAACGTCTCGATGACGGTACCTTCCATTTCAATATGATCTTCTTTGGCCACGCTGTTCCTCTACAATAATTTTTCGTCATCGGCAGATAACATCTACCGGTATGGCAAAATAGCGCGCGTATCATGCCGCATGCGTGTAACAAGGTAAAGGATTTACTGGGGAATACAGCCAGTTGATCGATGAAACGGCAGCAGAAGCGGAGTAACAATACCGGGTTCGGTCGTATTGGGTCTGCCCCTTGCTGAATCCGGAAACCCTAGGCGGATTCCATCTCAGCAGTCGCGGTCCAGGCCACATGAGGATGGATGGCCTCCCGGCTGAAAATTATGCGCATACCCAGAAACCGCGTCATCTCGTCACGCTGGGTTAAATCGGGAAGGTTAAGTCGAAGTTCGGTGAAATGTTGTGGTGATATTTGCAGGAGGTTGGGACGGTAACCGTGTTCGGATTCAAACTTACGCACCAGTCGATAAATAAAGCTCAGCATGGGCAACTCCTTTCCGGCGGTCCGGTTCTGTGTGCTCTATCTATTATTAAGTGTAGACCATACACAGCAAAGTAAGTTGCGGTTAACGATGAGTTATGGTTTCCCAGACTTTTCCGTCGAAGGCTTGCAGCGGCTGATAGTTGATTTTGTAATTCATTTTTCGGGAATCGGCAATGTAATAGCCGAGGTAGACGTAGGGTAGCCCTAGTCGTCGCGCCAGTTCGATTTCGTAGAGGACAGAAAAGACCCCCGGCGCCCGTCGGGATTCGGAAGGATTAAAGAAAGTATAGACCGCAGACAGTCCGTCTTCCAGTTTGTCGACAATCGCAACCGCCAGCAATTCCTGGGTTCCACCGTTTTCAGCGCCCAGCCTGAATTCATGCACTTCGGTCTCAGCGGAGTTGCCAAACAAGAAGCTCTTGTATTGTTCAGGCTCGCCAGAATCCATGCTGCTATTGGTGTGCCTTACCCGTTGATATTTTTGATAAAGTACGAAATGTTCTTCTCTATATCCTGGCGCTACCTTTGTCATCACCAGATCCTGATTTCGCGTCCACACACGACGTTGGCTGCGACTGGATTTAAACGTTGCTACCGGCACGCGTACCGCCAAACATTCGCGGCAACCTTCGCAATGGGGTCGATACACCATACTGCCGCTGCGACGGAAACCCATCTGTGCCAACAAGCTGTAATGCGAATTGGAAATCACTACTTTCGGATCAACAAACAAGGTCGATGCAATCTGGCCCGGCAGATAGCTGCACTCATGGGGCATGGAGATGTAGAGCTTGGGTAGTTCCAGTTTCGCGTTCATTCGTATGCTGCGCTACGCGTCCGTTATTGATAGACCCTTCTCCAGGGACCACGGGCCGACACGAGAGGTTTTCTCAAGCGACCGGTTCAGCAATGTAGTAAACTGACTACGTCGCAAATCCACCGCCCCCAGCGAACTCAAGTGCCCGGAACTGATCTGGGCGTCGATAAAATCAAATTGCCAGCGTTGCAGCTGTCGCACAAGATGAACCAGCGCCACCTTTGAGGCATCGGCGGCACGACTGAACATGGATTCACCAAAGAAGGCACCGCCAAGCGACACACCGTATAACCCACCGACCAGCTCATCCTCTTTCCACACCTCTACCGAATGGGCGTATCCCAGGTGATGGAGTTCGTTATAGGCATTTATCATTTCCGGGTGAATCCATGTCCCGGGTGGGTTACCCGAGGTGTTGGCGCGTGGCGCCGAACAGGCCTCTGCGACGCGTCGGAATTGGGCGTCCAGCGTGATGCTGAATGCTCCGCGACGCAGGGTTTTGCGCAAGCTGCGCGAAATCTTCAGGTTATCCAGAGATAAAACCGCCCTCGGGTCGGGCGACCACCATAATATGGGTTGGCCTTCGTTGTACCAGGGGAAAACACCGTGGCGATAGGCCTCTAGCAGGCGTTTTGCTTGCAGGTCACCCCCCACGGCCAGCAATCCCTCTGGCGACGCCAATTCGACCGGTGGGAACTGGTAATTACTGGTTTCGGCAGGTAGCAGGAACATGGCGATGGTTGCAGTGGCCCGGAACAATTGTAACCCGCAATTGCGGTAAATATCAGTCGTCGCCGGACGTCTTGTCGGGTTGGCGAAAGGGGGAATGGGATTGCAAGACATTAACATGGTGTTCGATGCCCTGATGTTCACGATCAAGAAATTCCGAAACGGCCCGTGTGAACTCCGGATGGCGCAACCAGTGGGCTGACCAGGTTTTGTTGGGCAGGAAACCACGACTGAGTTTGTGTTCGCCCTGGGCCCCAGCTTCAAATCGCGTCAGACATTTGTCGATACAATATTCAATAGCGCGGTAGTAGCAAGTTTCAAAATGCAGGCTGTTGAATTCACCCACACTGCCCCAGTAGCGGCCATAGAGTGTGTCATCACCTTTCAGATTTAGTGCGCCGGCGACATATTCGTCCTCGTGGCTTGCAAGTACCAGAACAATTTTGTCTGCCATAGTGCGACCGATCTGCCTGAAAAAGCCAGGATTGAGATAGGGAATGGCGCCACGGCATTCAATGGTTGAGCGGTAGAAAGCGTAGAAACGATTCCACAGTTCGTCGGTCACGTCTCTGCCTTCGACGATCGTCAGCGATACACCTGCCTCGCGTACGTGACGTCGTTCACGCTTTATCTTTTTTCGTTTGGCCGATGAAAAGGAAGCGAGAAAATCATCAAATGATTCGTAGTTGTCATTGAACCAGTGAAACTGGTACCCGGTGCGTCGGAGATGGTTGTGGTGTGCCAGCAGTTGCGTATCCTGCTGGGAAGTGAACAGCCAATGCAATGACGATACTTTCAGTTGGCGAGCGTGTTGCAGCGCACCGTCCATCAGTAGACCGGCAATTTCAGCAAAATCCTCTCCCGGTGCAACCAGAAAGCGCTTCCCGCTGACGGGAGTAAACGGGATGGCAGCGACCAGTTTTGGATAGTACTGCATGCCGGCACGCTCGTAGGCTTGGGCCCACGCCCAGTCGAATACATATTCGCCATAGGAATCGAATTTTAAATAGAGTGGTACGGCGCCAACCAGCCGATCGCCGCGGTAGATCACCAGATGCTGTGGACGCCACGTGGTACTACTACCCACGCAACCGTTTTCTTCCAGCGCCACCAGAAAGGCGTGCAGCAAGAACGGGTTGTTGCTCCCGGCACAGTCATCCCACTCACCAGCATCGATCTCTCGCAGGCCTTCACGTACCTCTATCCGCAGGGAACTACTCATGATTCGGCATTGTATAATCCAGAGACATAATCCAAATATAGCGAAATTTCCTGTCCCATATCCCGTGCCGCGTGTCATGACTTCAGGAGCAGTCGACGTAAATTCAAAATTGAACGAAAATAGCGGCTCGAATATCAACCGGTGCCATTTCTTGTCCTTACGCCATAAAAACTTGTGCTTCGGTTGGAGTCGATTGTTGATACAGTTTGCACCCTGCGAACGGAGTACCTCATGCGTATTGTAATGGGCCAGATCAATTTGCTGATGGGCGACATCAAGGGCAATGCCCGGCGAGTGATCGATTCCGCCAGTAAAGCGGTAAAAGACCTGGGTGCAGATGTCATCATCTTTCCCGAGCTTACCCTTACCGGTTATCCACCGGAAGACCTGTTATTGCGTCCCGGTTTGTACCGGGAGGTGGAACGTGGCCTGGCTCGCATTCAGCAAGCGTCGGTTGCGATCGATATCGTTCTGGGTTATCCCCGACTGGTGGACAACAGTCGTTTCAATGCTGCATCGGTTATCCGCGACGGTAACATCGTTGCCACTTACCATAAACAATGCTTGCCTAACTACGCGGTATTTGACGAAAAACGTTATTTTTCCGCTGGTGATAAACCCTGTGTGATTGATATTGGCGGTGTGTCAGTTGCACTCACTGTGTGTGAAGATGTTTGGGAAGAGGGGCCAGTGCAGAAAGCAGTTGCGGAGGGCGCCCAACTCATCTTCAATCTGAACGCCTCGCCATTTCACATTGGAAAATGGCGCCAGCGCGAGGCGATTGTTGGTGCCTTGGCCAAAAACAACAAGGTCCCTGTTGTTTATACCAATCTGGTTGGCGGGCAGGATGAACTGGTATTTGACGGCCACTCGTTTGTGACCAATGCCGGTGGCGAAGTCGTAGTACGTGCCGGTGCCTTTGACGAACAACTGGTGCTGGTAACACTGGATGACACCGGGGCACCGATCACGGGTGAGTTAGCCGAAGAGCCGTCCGAGGAACAAAGTGTTTACGATGCAATCGTGCTGGGGGTGCGAGATTACGTCGACAAGAACAACTTCCCCGGTGTCATTATTGGATTGTCTGGTGGCATTGATTCCGCACTCACGCTTGCCATTGCCGTTGATGCGCTAGGGGCTGACAGGGTAGAAGCGGTAATGATGCCGTCCCGTTTTACGCGTGATATCAGTATGGAAGATGCCCGGGCGCAAGCCGAAACACTGGGTGTTAACTATTCGGTAATTGAGATTAAAGATTTGTTCCGTCAATTCGAGCAGGCACTGGCCAACCGTTTTACCGGACTGACGCCGGATACCACCGAGGAGAACCTGCAGGCACGAATACGCGGCATGCTGCTGATGGCAATTTCAAACAAAAGCGGCAAGATGGTGCTGACCACCGGCAACAAGAGCGAAGTAGCAGTTGGCTACGCCACCCTTTATGGTGACATGGCCGGGGGGTTTGCAGCGATTAAAGATGTGCCGAAAACGCTGGTATACCGGCTTGCGCGCTATCGCAATCAACTGCAACCCGTGATACCGGGACGCGTGATAGAGCGCGAACCATCGGCCGAACTGGGTCCGGATCAGAAAGACACGGATTCGCTTCCGCCTTATGAATTGCTCGATGGGATTCTGGAGCGTTATGTCGAAAAGGACGAATCTGCAGAAGACATCGTCACCAGTGGGTACGATGCTGACATCGTGCGCCGCGTTATCCAGATGGTTGATCGCAATGAATACAAGCGTCGGCAGGCGGCGCCCGGTGTGCGGGTGACACCCCGGGCTTTCGGTCGCGACCGTCGTTATCCGATCACGTCTGGCTATCGGGAAGACGAAAATCGGTGAAATTGTGTTATGTTTAAGTGCAAATACGTGTCGCATGGGGTCACTCACGAGAGTTAAATTAAAATGAAAAAAATCGAAGCTATTATCAAGCCTTTTAAGCTGGACGACGTGCGCGAGGCCCTGTCCGATGTTGGAATTACAGGACTGACGACGACCGAGGTGAAGGGTTTCGGCCGGCAAAAAGGCCATACCGAACTTTATCGCGGCGCGGAATATGTCGTTGATTTTCTTCCCAAGGTGAAAGTCGAAGTGGTGGTTGAGGAAAAACTGCTGGAACGGTGCATGGATGCCATTATGAATGCGGCGCGAACCGGCAAGATCGGTGACGGCAAGATTTTTGTCACGTCGGTGGAAGAGGTGATCCGAATTCGCACCGGCGAGAAGGGTAACGACGCAATCTAGCTGAATCGATTTCTAGCCGGATTCATCTTCGTTATCGTTGGCATCATTGAGTGTTGACAGTTGGCGAAGGTAGCGGCTTTTCGGAAAATTCAGTTTGAGCACGCGTTCGCTGTCCCGCATTAATCCGATATAACCCATTCTTGAATACGCCAATGACATGATGCCCAGCGCATCTTCTGTCGAAGGTGTTGTCTGGAAATTTTCCAGTACGTATTTGGCGCGATTCACAGTTGCAACGTAGGCTTCGTTTTTGTAGTAATGTTTGGCGACATGAATCTCGTACTTCGCCATGAGGTTGATCAGGTAGGCAATCCGCTGGTGGGCATCCGGTGCGTATTTGCTGTCCGGAAAACGTTTTGTCAGGTCACGGAACGCCAGCAGTGCTTGACGCATTACCTTGGGGTCGCGATCGGAGTAATCGACATTGGCGCCCAGTAACCAGTCAAAGGTGCCTCGCTTGACGTTGAAGTGGATTAGCCCCTTCAGATAATAGGCGTAGTCCACAAACGGGTGTGTCGGGTGCAGGCGAATAAAGCGTTCCGCCGCCGCCAGCGCCAGGGTAGCTTCGTTATCGCGGTAGTAAGCGTATGCAACATCCAGTTGCGCCTGGGCAGCATAGCGACCGTAGGGATAGCGGGCTTCCAGCTTCTCGAGATAACCGACGGCTTGCTCATATTCATTCTGCTCCAGCACACTTTTGGCTTCCTGATACAATCGTTCGGCCGACCAGTCTTTTGTCTCGTCGGTTTCTTCTTTAAAGTTGATGCAGCCGGCAATGAGCAGTGTCGTTGCCAGAAGCAGGATGCGTAAAACATGCCACATATCGTAAATTCCAGACTCGCGGGTAACAGGCGGCGGCAAGCTTACCCTGATTCCATTGATGAGTGAAGGCGGGACGATGTCAATGAAGCCGACCCGATCTCAGCAGCAGAAACTGGCATTTTGTGTGTTGCACTCTAACGAACCAGCGCGACTGGACCAGTTGTTAGCGCTGTTATTTCCGGATTTCTCGCGATCGCAGTTACAACGATGGATCAAGTCCGGCCAGGTTGCAGTGGACGACAAGAAACTGCGCCCACGGGACCCGATGAGTGGTGGGGAAGTTATACTGATCGAAGTCCCGGAGCCCGTGCAGCCCGAATGGGAAGCACAGCCGATGGCACTGGATCTCGTGTTTGAAGACGATGAAATACTGGTGCTCAATAAACCCGCCGGGCTGGTGGTGCATCCTGGCGCCGGCAACCCGGACAGTACTTTGTTGAACGCGCTTATAAGCCATGCCCCTCAACTCCGTTCTCTTCCCCGGGCGGGAATTGTGCACCGCCTTGACAAAGATACGTCAGGACTGATGGTGGTCGCCAAAACCGAACGGGCTCGATTGAATTTGATTGAACAGCTGTCGTCGCGTGAATTGCATCGGGAGTACAAAACCGTCGTCATGGGCGTCATGATATCCGGTGGTACCGTCGATGCGCCCATTGGTCGCCATCGTCAGGATCGAAAAAGGATGGCAATCACCGAGCATGGCAAGCCGGCAATTAGTCACTATCGTGTCGCCACGCGCTATCGAGCCCATACACTGGTTGACGTCACGTTGGCGACAGGACGCACTCACCAGATTCGGGTACACATGGCCTATATCCACTTTCCGGTGGTGGGCGACCCGGTGTACGGCGGCAGGTTAAAATTACCGAAGAACTGTAGTGAAACATTAAAACTTGCATTAAGAGGTTTTCACCGTCAGGCGCTGCACGCCGGTAGACTGGGTCTGATGCATCCTGTCACCGGTGAAGAATTATCGTGGCAATGTGAACTGCCTGCTGACATGTTGTCGCTGATTGAGGCACTGGCGCAGGACACAAGTCTGCACGAGTCATATCAGAGGTGAATAAACCGCGAGCGAACTTTGTTTATCCGGATTGGCCCGCCCCGGCCACGGTTCGAGCCCTTACGTCGACGCGGGAAGGGGGTGTTAGCCTGCCACCGTACGCTTCGTTTAATCTGGCGCGGCATGTCGGAGACGACCCGCGGCATGTCGATCAAAATCGTTCTTTGCTTCTACAGCAACTGGACCTGCCTGGTGAACCGCGGTGGTTGGAACAGGTTCACGGCACCGCACTACTGAATCTCGATCAAAACGGAACCAGAAATGAAGCAGACGGCAGTTTTAGCAGATTAGCAAATAGAGTGTGCGCAGTGATGACGGCGGATTGTATGCCGGTGCTGATGTGCTCCAGCGCCGGTGACCGCGTTGCGGCGCTGCATGCCGGTTGGCGTGGCCTGGCGGCGGGAATTCTCCGCAAAGGGGTCGCGGCGATGGCGGTCGAAGAGTCACAATTGCTGGTGTGGCTGGGCCCCGCGATCGGGTCGAAGAATTTTGAAGTCGGGGAAGAAGTGTATCGGGCTTTTATCACTCAGTTCAGTGGCGCCGAAAAAGCGTTCGAATCCGCCGGGGCAGGTCACTGGTACGCGGATCTTTATCTATTGGCGCGGATGCAGTTGCGCTCACTCGGTGTTGATCAGGTGTTCGGCGGTGAGTTTTGTACTTACACCGACACGCAGCGTTTCTACTCATATCGCCGGAACGGCGCTACCGGTCGTATGGCCTCACTCATCTGGTTGCAGGGTGGGGCGGGCGATTAACCCACTTTTTTGATGTATCATGCGCCACCAATTTTCCACAGCGAATAACATATGAGCTCGATCCTGGTCTGGATATTTGCCTTTTCGATTCTTGGGGGCGTGTTAAGTGTGCTGGCTGCCGCCAGCTTTCTACTGTTGTCCGCAAGCATGAGAACACGACTCTTGCCCGGCCTGGTGAGTTTTGCCATTGGTACTTTATTGGGTGCTGCCTTCCTGGGTTTGATACCGCGCGCCGTCGAATCCTCAGCCGACGTGAACGCGCACGATATTGGTGCCACCATCCTCGTCGGGTTGTTGATATTCTTTATGTTGGAGAAAATGGTGATATGGCGACATTGTCATAGCGACCACTGCGAAGCACACACACCCGATATCGAGCACGTCAAGGAAAAAGCAGCAGCAAGCTTAATTCTGGTGGGGGGCGGTATTCACAATCTTGTTGATGGCGTACTCATCACGGGTGCATTTCTCACTGATATTCATCTCGGCGTCGTCACCAGTCTCGCCATTGTCGCGCATGAAATCCCGCAAGAAACGGGTGACTTCGCGATCTTGTTGAATGGTGGATTCAGTCGAGCCAGAGCGCTGTTTTTTAATACACTGACCAGCCTGACAACATTGATCGGCGCCGGTGTCTCGTATTTCTTTCTGCGTGAAAGCGCGGCGCTGGTACCCTATGTGCTTGCGATCGCAGCCGCCAGCTTTATTTATATTGCTGTCGCAGATTTGATACCTGGTCTGCACCGTCGCACCGAAGTATCGGCCACAGTACAACAGTTTGTCCTAATCCTCGCCGGGGTGCTGGTGATCTATTTTACCCATACCATCTTGCTCTGACGCAGCCCGGTCGGCATCGCGCCTGTCGCGCTGCAATTGGCGGATACTGTCGAGTTGTTTACCCCGTGTAATCAGGTGAACAAGCAGAGCAAGCGGAATGGCGCCAAGCAGGAGAAATGTGATGATCATTGACAGCACGTCGGGCCATTGAAAAATGGCAATCAGCGCAGCGCTGTAAATCCAGAAGGTCAATACAATGAGGATGAACATGTGACTATGATATGACACATGGTTTCAATTCAGAAATATGGGAAAAACGGGGGCGAATATGGCTGATTGGTACATGGTGACGGTAGTGGGACGCGACAAACCCGGAATTGTTTCCGGCATGAGCCAGGTCCTGTTCGACGGCGGCTGGTCACTTGGTGAAACCTCCATGGCGCGCCTTGGCGGGAATTTTACCATTATGATGATGGTGGGTGGTGAGGGCAGTGCAGCCGATCTCGACAAGATTCTGCAACCTGCGGCGACCCGGCTGGGACTTGATGTGCATGTCGATAGTATCAAGGCAGAACTTCACCGGCACGCGGAACCCAATGTCCAGATTAGAGTATTTTGTGCCGACCGTGCTGGTATCGTCGCAGATGTTACGGGTGCGCTTGCCGATGCCGGGCTGCATGTTCTGGACCTCAACTCGGAAATCAGTGGTACCGAAACGGAACCAGTTTACGTCATGGTGCTGGATGGTTTTGTCGAGGGAGGTGTCGATTCACTGGAAGCCGCTGTGAGGAAGTTAAACACTAAAGGGCTCAAAGTGGATCTGGAATCAATGGATGTTTTGTTGGGCTAGTATGCTCTCAAGGTGATCTTACCTGTTCTGATATTTCCGGATGAACGTCTATCGCAGCGCGCGGAGCCGGTAACCCATTTTGATGAAGCGCTGCAAAGCCTGGTAGTGGATCTGATCGACACCATGGAAGATGGCCCGGGTGCGGTTGGTATTGCCGCGCCGCAAACAGGATCACTAATACGTGTTGCGATCGTGGACGTTAGCGCGATGATGCAACCGGATCGTAAGCGAAAGCTGGAGAGTAGTAACAACGGCCGCATGGTGCTGGTAAATCCCGAGATAGTGGAGCAGGACGGTGAGGTTGTCGGGCGCGAGGGCTGTCTGTCAGTACCGGATTATACCGGCAACGTGGTGCGTGCAGAATCGATTGTGGTGCGTGCCTTCGATACCCACGGTTGTGCTATCGAAGTCATCTGCAGTGGATTTGAATCGCGTGCAGTTCAGCATGAGATGGATCATCTGGATGGCCTGTTATTTCTGGATCGCGTAATCAATCCGCGTGAACTATTTCGACGCAGGATTTACAAGTAGGTATACCCATTTTTCAACAGTCGTTTTTCTTCGTCCGGTCCGTAAGGGACGATCTCGACAAACGAGGGCATGTCTTCCTTTCTTATATTCAGTTCGTCCATGAGCGTCTTGCAAACCTTGATTTCCAGTACGTCATTGGCATCCAGTCGCGCCGCTTTGTCTACGATGCTGCGATACTTCTTGTAATTCTTTTTGTCAAACATTTCGATTTCCTTGCCATGTAATACCAGCGCGATACCCGCCTGATTTTTCTTACGCGGTTGTAATTTATGTGAGAGTGACTCAGCACGGGAGAGAAGGGACTCGATTTCTTTTTCAGTATGTAGCGTAACGCCAAAAAGATAGCGCCCACTCTCGTTCGGAACAGGTTTCGTGATCGCGGAAGCGGGTTCATCCGCTACCGACTGAGTTGGCAGAATAAATATCATCAGCAGCAAATAAACGATATTCCAGACAGGCAATTTGTTGACGGTGAATTTCACGGTTTTCCCTTGTCTAAACCAGACGCTCGTACGGCAAGTTTTATTCGGTGGCAAGCAAATTTATTCAAATCGCATTGAAAAGTCGATGGCGCGGACGTCTTTTGTCAGCGACCCGATTGACACATAATTCACACCCGTTTCGGCAATTGTGCGGATATTTTCCAGATCGATGCCTCCGGACGCTTCCAGTTCCACGGCGCCATTGGCTATTTTAACTGCCTCGCGCAGTGTTTCATGCGGAAAATTATCTAGCAAGATTCGTTTCGCTCCGGCATCAATGGCCTCCCGAAGCTGCTCGATATTCTCCACCTCTAGTTCAATCAGCGTTGCGGAAGGCGTATTGTCGCGAGCCGACTGCAGAACCATGTTAATGCTACCGGCTGCCCGTATATGGTTTTCCTTGATCAGTACGGCATCGTAGAGGCCATGGCGGTGATTGTGGCCGCCGCCACAAGTGACCGCGTATTTTTGCGCGTCGCGTAACCCCGGAATGGTTTTGCGGGTATCGAGCACAATTGTTTTTGTCCCAGCAACGGCATCGACGTAACATTTAACCCGGGTTGCGGTGCCGGAAAGCATTTGCAGGAAATTGAGCGCCGTCCTTTCGCCTGATAACAGGGCTCGTGTTTTCCCCCGAAGGCGGCAAACTTCCTCACCTGCTGCTACGTTCTGACCATCTTTTGCAGACCAGGTAATCTTGATATTGTCGTCGAGCTGTCTAAACGCCTCATTAAACCAGTCGCGTCCGCAGATGATTGCTGGTTCACGGGCAATCACGGACGCGTCTGATTCACCATCGGTGACCAGGTTAGCGGTCAGGTCTCCGCTACCGATATCTTCCGCCAATGCATCGCGGACATTTTTTTCAATCGTTTTTTTGTGCATTGGGTTCGGCGAAGTATTCCCGCGTTATTTTAAATACGACCGGGCTGAGCAACAGCAGCGCGATAAGATTCGGGATGGCCATCAAACCGTTCATCACATCGGCGAGCAGCCATAATGGATTTAATTCGGCCGTTGCGCCAATGGGAATCGAGATAATCCAGAGTACGCGATAGGGCACGATGGATTTAGCGCCAAATATATACTCGGAACAACGCTCGCCATAATAACTCCAGCCCAATAATGTAGTGTAGGCAAATAACATAATTCCAAAGGTGACAATGTAATTACCAATACCGGGAAGAATCTGCCCGAAGGCCAGTGATGTCAGTGCCGCGCCAGTGATCTGCTGGCCGGTTGACGGATCGATTTGGGTCCAGACGGGGCTTAGCACAATAACAAGTGCGGTCATGGTGGAAATGATGATGGTATCAATGAAGGTGCCGAGCATGCCGATCATGCCCTGGCGTACCGGATTATTGGTCTTGGCGGCAGCGTGGGCTATGGGCGCTGTTCCCAGACCGGCTTCGTTGGAGAAAACGCCGCGGGCAACGCCAAAGCGTATCGCCATCATGATTGACGCTCCGGCAAAACCCCCCGCGGCCGCCGTGCCGGTAAACGCGTCGCTGACGATAAGCGATATTGCCGCGGGCACCTGGTCGAACTGCATCAGGATAATTACCAGGGCGCCAGCGACGTAGGCAAGCGCCATAAACGGTACCAATTTCCCCGCCACCATGCCGATTCGCTTTACGCCACCGATGAGCACGAGAGCGGTAAGTACCGCGAGAATAGCGCCACTAATCCACGTCGGTGTATTGAGATTTGTTGCAACTGCCTGGGCAACCGAATTGGCCTGAACAGTGTTACCAATGCCAAAGGCGGCAAGGGTGCCAAAAGCGGAAAATAAAAAGGCCAGCCACTTCCATTTTTTGCCCAGACCATTCTTTATATAATACATTGGTCCACCCCGCTGGCGACCGCGTGAATCGACTTCACGATAACGAACGGCAAGCACGGCTTCGGCGTATTTGGTCGCCATACCCACCAGCGCGGTCATCCACATCCAGAACACTGCGCCAGGTCCACCCAATGCAATAGCGGTTGCGACTCCCGCAATATTGCCTGTCCCCACCGTTGCTGCCAATGCCGTCATCAGGGCATTGAATGGGCTGATGTCGCCTTCTTCCGCGGAAGGCTTGCGACCGGCCCACAACATCCGCAGGGCGTAACCAATTTTTCGCAACGGAATAAAGGCGGTACCGACAGTAAGAAAAATACCGGTTCCTACCAACAGGATCAGCATTGCCGGGCCCCAGACAATGCCGCTAGCCTGATTCAGTATTTCAGTGTATGCACCCATGGCCGCAATGTTCCTCCCGTACCAATTGCTATTTATTTTGTCTGCAACTTATCGTTTCGGGGAAAAAAATGGAAGCGTGACAAGGCGAAACCATCCAAGAATGGCTCCAACGGGTGGGTCGGGGGTCACGTTATGAGTTCGTGGATATGGCGGTTACTTACATCAATTTTGCATTGACCAGGAAATGTACCCAGATACTGGCGGCATAACCAAGGGCGATAGCCCAGGTCCACTTGAGATGAAAAAAGAAGGTATAGATTCCTCTCGCCTGACCCATTAACGCGATACCCGCAGCGGATCCGATGGACAGGAGTGATCCACCGACGCCCGCCGTCAATGTTACCAGCAGCCACTGGCCGAGGCTCATATCGGGGTTCATTGTCAGCACGGCATACATAACCGGGATATTGTCGACAATAGCGGAAGCAATACCCACAAAAATATTTGCCCAGGTGGGACCCAGATCAACATAGAAAAATTGCGATACGTGAGCGAGATAACCAATGGTGCCAAGGCCGCCCACACTCAGGATGACTCCATAGAAGAACATCAAAGTGTCCCACTCTACCCGTTTCATGCTGATGAATATGTCGAACGGTTTGCGGGACGGTTTTACCAAATTGCGATCTACCCATACCTCAATTTGTGGCTCGACGGAAAATGAATGTGTACGCAGTTCGTCGCGACGAATGTAGAACCCGTAAAGTTTTAGCAAGCCCAGTCCTGTCATCATCCCGAGGAACGGGGGCAAGTTCAGGAAATTGTGTACCAGAACCGTTAGGGTAATCGTAACCAGGAACAGACCCACCACGACAAAGCCACCGGTTTTGATATCTGCCGTTTCGTCAATTGCTTCAGGTTTTGCTTTGGGAACCGCGAATACCAGTATTGCGGCTGGAATAAGCCAGTTAACTACCGAGGGAGTAAAGAGTACAAAGAACTCTTCAAATCTGACGATACCTTTTTGCCACACCATCAGCGTGGTGATGTCGCCAAAAGGACTGAAGGCGCCTCCGGCGTTGGCGGCAACGACTATGTTAATGCTGGCTATGGCGATGAAACGATTATTTCCTGCGCCGACCGCCATGATAACCGCCGCCATCAATAGTGCCGTTGTCAGGTTGTCCGCAATGGGGGAGATAAAGAAGGCCATCACGCCGGTGACCCAGAAGATGGTTCTTAGAGAATATCCACTTGAGACCAGCCATACACGTATGGCACGGAAGATATTTCGCTCCTCCATAGTGTTGATGTAGGTCATGGCGGCGAGTAAAAACAGAAATAGTTCGGCGTACTCAAGAAAATTTTCCCGGATAGCATCAGATGCTGCTTGCGACTGTCCTTCCAGCGTGTAGGCGATGCCAACCAGTATCCAGATGATGCCAGCAGACACGATAACGGGCTTGGATTTACGCAGGTGCAGAAACTCTTCGTTAATCACAAAACCATAAGCGACGACAAAAGTAACGATAGCCGCAATACCGAACCAGGTGGCCGTCAAGTCCAGTTCTGTCGCGCTGTCGGATGATAATCCTGCCACGCTGGTTAATGGCGTTAACATCGCCAGTAGAAACGTGATCAAAGGGGCCAGGAGTTTGTAATTCCGCATGGGCTTATTCTCTAGCATTGTGGGTGGGCAGGATCAAAGGTCGAACGCCACGCGAACACCTGCAAATACATGGCGTTTTTCAGGAGTGTAGAAATTACGAAAGGAGGGGCGTCGAAGCGGTGCCGCTGTATGTCGGCTCCCGCCGCGCAGGGTGTGGTGTTTGGCGTCGAACCAGTGCAGGGAATAATTATCATAAGGATAGGGCTCGAATCCTGGATAGGGAAAGAAGGTGTTAGAGCACCACGCCCATGCCTGCGAAGGTCGTTGATCACCGTGATTAGTCGCATATTCCCATTCGTGTTCGTGAGGCAGCCTTCCACCCGCATAGTTGGCGAAAGCATGTGCTTCAAAAAGGCTGATTCCATCAACCGATTCGTGTTGCTGTAAATCGGCAGGTCCGGCAGAGGTCAGACAATACCAGTTCCCTTGATCATTCCTGCGCCAGGATTCAGGTGCCGATACCTGAGAAGATTGCAGCCATTGCCACCCGGCGTCGCTCCAGTTGCGGCGCTCGCTGTAGCCCCCCGATTCCATGAAGCCCAGGTATTCGGCATTGCTTGCTGCTCTTTGCGCCAGGCCGAACGCTTCAATCCGTACTGGATAAAGTGGTCTTTCATTGTCATAGGCCACTTGCACCTGTTCGCTACCGAACACCATATCATCGGCGTCAAATGAGTCGCCTGGTGCGTTATAGGGGCCGGGCTCGATCGCACCCGGTACAGAATGATCCCAGTTCGATTGGTAGGCACGCTGACAAAGTACTTGTTCCATGGTTTCGATATGCTGGTAATTATGCTGGAGCAGGAAATGTAACAGATAGTTGTCGTCGAGTAGCTTGTGATCTTTTTCCCTGTCAGTCATATGTTGCAGAATTTCAAGATGCTCACTAAATAGAGTTCTGGAAAATTTGAGCGGTTCCAGGCAACCAGGCATGCGTTCGGCCCGTTTTGTTTTTGGACTTAACCAGGGAAAATAGAGATCCTGTATCGGTTCCGTGATCGTGTTGTCTCCTAACACAACCTCGCGAATCCAGTAGGCTTCAATAAATGCGCAGTGACCAAGGTGCCAGGAAAGGGGACTAAGATCAGGGTGGTATTGTTTGTAACAATCTTCCTCCGGCAGATGTTCCAGTATCGATAAAAGCCGGTTCTGGCTGTCCGCAAGGGTTTGTAAAAGAACACCGTTCATAGCGCTGTCAGTTGCGGCTCGCTGTTGCGACTTATCACCAACAAGTGATGTTCAGGCACGGCTTGCCACGATTTGCTGGTAGTCAGAGGTTCGGACGCAACAAGTTTACCGCCAGCGAATTCATTGTCGTCAGTGCAATAGTAAAGAGTAGGACATTCACCATTAATGGCATGACGCGTTGCAATGATTCTATTTCGCTCGGCAATTACGATATTAAGCAGAAGTTTCACATCAGTTGTCCAGCTCTCAAGAAGTTTGAAAAGCTTCCTGAATCCTTCTTCAATCGAAATCTCGTCCAGGAGTTGCTGTCTCAGTAGTGCAAACATATATTCGGAGTCGGTATTGCCGTGAATAGTTTTTTCGCAATGCGTCTCCAGCGCGTGGCGCATACTGTGCCGCAAGGTCTCGCCGAATTGGTCGATAAAGCCATTGTGCGTAAACAACAGGGTATTGTTGCGAAAGGGTTGCGTATTGGCATGAGACACATCGGTGCGACGGGTGGCGCTACGAACATAGGCAAGCCAACAATCCGCTGACAAGGTCTTGCCCAAACCTTCCAGATTGGGATCGGTCCAGATTGGCATTGGATTGGTGTATATTGCCGGTTGAGTATTGTCAGTAAACCAGCCAAACCCGAATCCATCGGCATTCAGCTTCGCCTCTTGCATTTCCCTTGGTGCCCACGATTGTTCCACCAGGCTGTGAGGGGGTGACAACAGAAAGTGTTGTAGTGAAACAGGGGGTCCAAGATAGGCGGCGATTCGGCACATGTGGCAAATATACCGGATTGTGCCAGTGTCTCAACATGGGCAGGGGTCTGCGGAACCGGACCGGGCGGAGACAACGACGGCTACAAGATAAATATAGATTCCAGGATGACAGACAAAACGCGTAAACTCTGACATGGACCCCGTTTTTTCAGTTCTACCTCAAAATGGGTCTGGGCTTCCAGGGCCAAGCTCTCAATCCCGAACTTATCGCCATTCTGGCTGTCCCCTGAATAAGTAAGAGTTTTGATGCGGCCATGTGGGTGTTCATGCTATTTTCGAAGAGTGTTGGTAGCGGGGCTGGAACCGCGCAATCCGCAGAAAAAATGGATAAAAAGTAAAAACGGCATGGAGGAGAAGATGGCGTTACCCGAGTCCGTAGAAAATTGTACGCCCGGCAGGTTTGTTGTAGAGCAAATTGCTTCAGTTGACCCCGGCGCAGACCTTGCTCGCGATGTGCTGGCGGGACTGTCGACACGACCAAAGCAGCTACCCCCGAAATATTTTTACGACGAACATGGAAGCTGGCTTTACGACAAGATATGTCAGGCACCGGAGTACTATCCCGCCCGTACTGAAGAGGCATTGCTGGCAAAAAAATCTGTCGAAATTATAGAAGCTACGCGGCCCGATACCATTCTTGAACTGGGCAGCGGCACCTCCCGCAAAACCACCCACTTGCTTGATGCCTGCGAGGCATTGCAATGCCATGCGCAATACTTGCCGCTCGATGTCTGTGAAGAGATGTTGCTTGATGCCGGAAAAAGACTGGTTGGATCTTATGACTGGTTGAAAGTCAGGGCGCTGGTGGGCGACTATTCCGAAGGATTTCACAACCTGCCCAAAGACGACGGTGTTCGGCTCTATGTGTTTCTGGGAGGAACGCTGGGAAATCTGGGTGAGGTAGAGTCAGCCCGATTTCTGTCACGTTTGCGCGCAATGATGGGGAACAACGACTATCTCTTGTTGGGGGTGGATCGCGTTAAGGACATCGAAGTATTGAATGCAGCTTATAACGATTCGCAAGGATATACCGCTGCGTTTAATCGCAATGTGCTTTCTGTCATCAACCGCGAATTGGAAGGGCATTTCAATCCTGATACGTTCGTCCACCGTGCCTGGTACAATGAGGAAAAATCCCGGATCGAGATGCATCTTCATTCCACTCGGGCCCAGCGCGTACGTATTGGTGCCCTGAATACCGAAATTCCGTTTGACCGTGATGAATCCATCCACACCGAAATAAGCCGAAAATTCACCCTGGCGTCACTCAATAGGCTGGTGGCCGCGGCCGGGCTTTCCATGGTTGAGCATTACGAGCCTGAAAATAACTACTTTTCTCTGGCGTTACTGAGCCCCGCCAAACCGCCGGCAAATAGTAGAATCAGTAATTAATTATTTTCAAATATATTGACATATAAACCGGCTGCGTTATCCTGCGCGCGTTAGGTGCAACTGCACCTTTGTTGTAAACCGTTGCAGGAGACGTGCTGGAATGATCAAGAAAAATGCGCAGCAATTACCAGATGATTGGGACCGCTTTGCGGTTTTTTTCTCGGCGCTGGGAGATCCAACACGGCAGAAGATTTTGCTGATATTCGAGCCAGGTGAGGAAATTTGTGTAAACGAGATTGCGGCAGTCTTTGACATCAGTCGTCCTGCAATTTCCCATCACCTTAAAGTACTGCGCAACGCAGGCTTGGTGGGGAACGAGAAGCGCGGCAAGGAAGTGTACTACCACATCAATTATGATTACTGCGCTGATGTACTTAAACTGGTACAAGGTTTTGCAGAGAATCAAATGTATGGTCCAGAAAAAGAGGTTTCTCATAGTACCGCCGCCTGATTCAACGACGGGATACTTTTACCACCCTGGGTGCAACGCCATTGCCGGATAAATTACCGGCACCCCGGCATCCTGATGTCCTTGCCCCGCGGAGAGAACTCTTCGCCTGGGCGATGTACGACTTCGCCAATTCTGGTTTTACAACCGTCGTACTCACTGCAATTTTCAATGCCTACTTCGTTAGCGTCATTGCCGCGCAATCCGTGGGCGGCAGCGCGACCCTTTACTGGACTCTGGCAATGGCTATCGCCAATGCAATTGTGCTGCTGTCTGCCCCGGTGATTGGTGCACTGGCCGATTTTGGTGCCAACAAGAAACGATTCCTCGCCATTACCACAAGCGGTTGCGTCCTGTTTACCGCTGCATTGGCCACCGTCGGTCCCAGTGACCTGGTGTTGGCCATGGTGTTGGTCATCCTGGCAACCGTGATGTTTTCTTCCGGTGAAAATATTATCGCTGCCTTTCTACCCGAGATCGCGCCGCCGAAGGACATGGGTCGAATCTCGGGTTATGGCTGGGCGCTGGGTTATTTTGGTGGCCTGCTGGTATTGGCAATATCTCTTGCCTATGTTTCGTGGGCGGAATCACGGGGTCAGGGCGCCGAGGATTATGTGCCTGTCACCATGCTTATTACCGCCGGCATGTTTGCCCTGGCGGCGCTACCGACCTTTATCTGGCTGAAGGAAAGAGCGCAAAAAAGTCGTCTTCCGGCCGGCGAGCACTATATTGCCATCGGTTTCAAGCGTGTTTATCACACCTTTCGCGATGTCACTCGTTTCCGCGACTTGATCCGTTTTTTGATCGCACTGACCATATTCCAGAGCGGTATCTACACCGTCATAGTTCTGGCAGCGATTTATGCACAGAAGGTGATGGGATTCACGACCAAGGATACCGTGATCATGATTATGGTGGTAAATATTACTGCCGCCATTGGCGCGTTTCTATTTGGCCAGTTACAAGATCGTCTGGGTTCGATCAAGACATTGGTGCTGACCTTGCTGGTGTGGATAACCGCATTAGTGACCGCGTCGGTAACCGACGATCGGGCTGTGTTCTGGTTGGTCGCCAATCTTATCGGGCTTGCCCTTGGCTCGAGTCAGTCAGCGGGTCGCGCGCTGGTGGGACTGTTTACGCCACCCGGACGTTCCGCCGAATTTTTCGGTCTATGGGGCCTGGCAGTAAAACTCGCCGCAATAATTGGACCAGTCAGCTATGGTCTGATTACCTATCTGAGTCAAGGCGACCATCGGCTCGCCATTCTCTCTACCAATGCATTCTTTGTTATAGGACTGATCCTGCTACTAACCGTCAACGAGCAGCGGGGAAGGGCAGCAGCATTGACACCTGTTTCGGATGATGGGTGATACCTACACTATGCTTTAACAAACTAAACCCGCTATCGTATCCGGATCCACGGAACCTTCGACGTGTATTTGTGGTCAATATTATCCAGTTGAGATGAATAATAAATAGAGAGCTCGCCATGGGAATGGAATATTTCCACAACACCGCAAACCTGGTCATCGTCATCATGGGGTGGGCCGCCGGCATTGTCATGCTGTGGCTGTTTGTCATGTTTATTCAGGATGTGATGCAGAGAGATCAGGCGGTTCGTCGTAACTTCCCTGTTATCGGTCGCCTGCGCTTTTTTCTGGAGAACCTTGGTGTTTATCTTCGCCAGTATTTCTTTGCCAATGATCGTGAAGAACAGCCGTTTAATCGTTCCACCCGCATGTGGATTTATCACATGGCCAGAGGGGTGGGCGGCATCGTTGGATTCGGCTCTACAAACGACCTGCGCGAACCCGGTTCACTAATTTTTGTTAACTCGCCTTATCCGCAACAGGAAGAAGATTGCGTGCCCACACCTGCGGTAACGATAGGCGGGCACTGCGGCGATCAGGCCTTTGTCGCCAGGAGAATATTCAATATATCCGGTATGAGTTTTGGCGCCCTGTCATCGGTTGCGGTGGAATCGCTGTCACGTGGTGCTGCGTCGGCGGGTTGCTGGATGAATACCGGGGAGGGCGGGCTTAGTTCTTACCACCGTATTGGTGACTGCGATCGAATTTATCAAATCGGTACCGCGAAATATGGTGTGCGCGATGACGAGGGAAATCTGAGTGACGAACGTTTAAAAGCCGTTGCCGAACACGTGGAGGCATTCGAGATAAAACTGGCGCAAGGTGCCAAGCCGGGCAAGGGCGGGATACTGCCGGCAGTAAAAGTCTCGCAAGAAATCGCGGACATACGCGGTATTCCGGTCGGCCAGGCGTCCCGTAGCCCGAATCGACATGCCGAGATTAAATCTCCCGACGATTTACTGGATATGATTTGTCGAGTGCGCGAGGTGACCGGTCGCCCGGTGGGTTTTAAGA
The DNA here is from genome assembly GCA_048060695.1 of Acidiferrobacterales bacterium. Lineage (GTDB taxonomy): Bacteria > Pseudomonadota > Gammaproteobacteria > Acidiferrobacterales > JAJDNE01 > JAZFSZ01. Next base: position 12,194 of record JBGMQT010000008.1, on the reverse strand, counting down.
CAGTGATTGCGGATGACCGTTACCCCGGCATGTTGTGCGACGCGATATTGCGCCGGGGTATGCAAGACGCCCCGGATTTCATAACGGTTGATGGTGGCGATGGTGGCTCAGGTGCCGCCCCCCAGATATTGGCCGATCACGTTGGGTTACCGTTGAATGAATCGTTACCCATCGCGACAGATATCTTTATGCAAGCAGGGCTTAAGGACCGTGTGCGCATCATCGCATCGGGCAAGCTGGTGACTTCGGCACGAGCGGCGTGGGCGTTATGTGTTGGCGCGGATTTTGTGACCTCGGCGCGTGGTTTTATGTTCTCCCTCGGTTGTATCCAGTCGCTACAATGCAATAAAGACACCTGCCCAACCGGGGTGGCAACACAGAACCGGCGGTTGCAAAAAGGTCTGACACCGGATCACAAGTTCAAACAGGTCGCCCGGTATGCCCTTGCGGTGAATCATGAACTCGACTTGTTAGCGCATTCCTGTGGTTTACGACATGCGCGTGAGTTCCGGCGTGAACACGTCCGCATCGTGCAAAACGCAGGTAAAAGCCTGCTACTCGACGATCTCTATCCCTACCCTGTAAAACCTTGAAAACGAGGGTGGATTGCCCCACCTGATACGTAGCAAAAGCTGTTTATCCGGGGCCACTCATGCAAATGGAAAAATTAACCGCGAAGTTCCAGCAAGCGCTGGCAGAGGCACAGAGTCTTGCTGTAGGACGCGATCATCAGTTTATTGAACCACTGCATGTGATGGCAGCGCTGCTTGATCAGGACGGTGGTAGCACACGGCACTTGTTGTCCACCACCGACATCAGTGTTGATGGCCTACGTTCACAAATTAGCGCGGCGCTTGAGAAGATGTCTTCGGTGCAGGGTGTCGGTGGCGACGTTCACTTATCAAATGCGCTCGGTAGCTTGCTGAACCTGACCGACAAGTATGCACAGAAGCGTGGCGACAAGTTTATTTCGACCGAGTTGTTTGTACTGGCAGCGCTGGAAAACAAGGGCGAGCTAGGCGGTTTGTTAAAAACAGCGGGTGTATCTCGCAATGGTATTGAAAAAGCCATCGAAACAATGCGGGGAGGACAGAGAGTGGAAGATCCCAACGCGGAAGATACGCGACAGGCGCTGGAAAAATACACAATCGATCTCACCGAACGCGCCGAGCAGGGAAAACTTGATCCCGTCATCGGGCGAGATGACGAGATTCGTCGTTCTATTCAGGTATTGCAGCGCCGTACCAAGAATAACCCGGTGCTGATTGGTGAACCCGGTGTCGGCAAGACCGCCATTGCTGAAGGATTGGCGCAACGAATTATCAACGGCGAAGTACCAGAAGGACTAAAGAGCAAACGCGTACTGTCGCTCGACATGGGTGCGCTTATCGCGGGTGCCAAATTTCGTGGCGAGTTTGAAGAGCGGCTAAAGGCTGTATTGAATGATCTTGCCAAACAGGAAGGTCAGATCATCCTGTTCATCGATGAACTGCATACCATGGTTGGCGCCGGTAAGGCAGAAGGCGCTATGGACGCGGGCAATATGTTGAAGCCGGCGTTGGCGCGTGGCGAGCTGCATTGTATCGGTGCCACCACGCTGGATGAGTATCGCAAGTATATTGAGAAAGATGCCGCGCTTGAACGTCGCTTCCAGAAAGTACTGGTCGAAGAGCCCACGGTAGAAGACACCATCGCCATCTTGCGCGGCCTGAAAGAAAAATACGAAGTACATCATGGTGTCGACATTACTGATCCGGCAATTGTCTCCGCCGCAACGCTTTCCCATCGCTATATTACTGATCGACAGTTACCGGACAAGGCGATTGATCTGATTGACGAGGCTGCGTCACGCATACGCATGGAGATTGATTCCATGCCCGAGCCAATGGACAAGCTGGATCGGCGCTTGATTCAATTGAAGATTGAGCGCGAGGCACTGAAGAAGGAATCCGACGAGGCGTCGAAGAAACGTCTCGGTACATTGAAAGAAGAAATTAACCGGCTGGAAAAGGAATATGCCGATCTGGACGAGGTCTGGAAATCAGAAAAAGCCGCCGTGCATGGCGTCCAGCACACTAAAGAAGAAATTGATCGTGCGCGTATGGAGCTTGAAACGGCCCGCCGTGCCGGCGATCTGGCGCGCATGTCGGAACTGCAGTACGGCCGTATTCCCGAGTTGGAAAATCAGTTGGCCACGGCCAACGAGGCTGAAGGCAAGGAAATGCAATTATTGCGCAATGCTGTTACCGAAAACGAGATTGCTGAAATCGTGGCAATGTGGACCGGAATCCCCGTTGCCAAAATGATGGAAGGGGAGCGCGATAAATTACTTCGCATGGAAGACGAAATGCATCGTCGTGTCATTGGTCAGGATGAAGCGGTGACCGTGGTATCCGACGTGGTACGACGTTCACGCACCGGTTTGTCGGAGCCCAATCGTCCCTATGGCTCATTTCTGTTCCTGGGTCCCACCGGGGTTGGCAAAACCGAACTGACCCGGGCGCTGGCAACATTCTTGTTTGATTCCGATGATGCCATGGTGCGCATCGACATGTCTGAATTCATGGAGAAGCATTCGGTCGCCAGGTTAATCGGCGCGCCGCCGGGTTATGTTGGTTACGAAGAAGGCGGGTATCTTACCGAGGCGATCCGGCGGAAACCTTACTCGGTGATCCTGCTTGATGAAGTGGAAAAAGCGCATCCGGATGTATTCAATGTCCTGTTGCAGGTACTGGACGACGGTCGTCTGACCGACGGCCAGGGCCGCACGGTCGATTTCCGCAATACAGTAATCGTGATGACGTCTAATCTTGGGTCTCAAATCATCCAGGAACTGGCGGGTGAAGAGAATTATGAAATAATGAAATCGGCAGTCATGGATTCGGTGTCCAGCCACTTCCGCCCCGAATTTATTAATCGTATCGATGAAATTGTTGTGTTCCATCCGCTCAAAAAAGAGCAGGTTCACGCCATCGCCAGGATACAGGTACAATACTTGCGAGAGCGCCTGAAATCACGTGACCTGGACCTGACCTTGACCGATGCTGCACTTGAAAAGCTGGCTGAGGCCGGATTTGATCCGGTATATGGTGCCCGACCCCTGAAGCGGGCGATACAGCACGCCATCGAGAACCCGTTAGCGCAGACTATACTGCGGGGTGAGTTCAGCAGTGGGGATATTATCAAGGTCGATGTCAAACAAGACCAGTTCGTATTCACTAAAGGTGAGGCCGGCATCGTTACAGAAGTTGCCTGACCCGTCAGGAGAGCAGAGGAAATATATGAAATTAGTTACCGGTAGTAATCATCAGACGATTCGCGCAACTCTATTTACTCTGTTCGTTTTCTCGCTAACCATAAGCGCCAGCTGGACGCCCTCGGCAAATGCCGCGGTCAACACCCGCGGAACACCCGATATAGCCAGTGTGTTGAAAAGAGTAATGCCGGCCGTGGTCAATATTTCCACTACGCGAGTAGTGCAAACTGAAAACAACACGCAATTTCCTTTTTTTGGTGATCCTTTCAATCTACCGCCTTTTGGTAACGGCCCGCGGGGTCGCAAACCTGGAAAACGCCGCGAAGGTGCCCTGGGTTCCGGCGTCATTGTGAGCGCTTCGGGATACATTGTTACTAATAATCACGTCATCGCCAAAGCGGATGAAATCAAGGTCGTGTTGAGCGACAAACGTGAGTTCATAGGCAAGGTGATTGGCACGGATCCGAAAACCGATATCGCGGTTATCAAGATCAAGGGCAAGAACCTCCCGACCGCCCTCTGGGGTAATTCCGACACGCTTGAAGTTGGCCGAACCGTGTTTGCTATTGGCAACCCGTTGGGACTGAGCCAGACAGTAACCAGGGGTATCGTCAGCGCCAAGGGGCGTGCGAATGTTGGAATCGCTGACTACGAAGATTTTATTCAGACCGATGCCGCGATCAATCCGGGCAACTCCGGCGGCGCGTTGATTAATACACAGGGTGAATTGATCGGTATCAATACAGCCATCTTCTCGCGTTCGGGCGGCAACATGGGTCTTGGATTTGCCGTGCCGTCCAACATGGTGCGCGATGTCATGAATGCCCTGATCAAGGAGGGTAAAGTGGTTCGTGGCTGGTTCGGCGTTGCGATCCAGGAAGTGACCGTCGGCATTGCCAAGCAGTTCGGTCTCAAAAATGCGGTTGGCGCGCTGGTGAGTGAAACTATTGCTGACACCCCGGCAGCCAAAGCGGGCATAGAAGCTGGTGATGTCATTCTTGAATTCAATGGTAAAAAGATAAAAGATGCCGCTTCATTGCGTCGTGTTGTCGCCGCTACCCCGGTGGGGAAAAAGGTTCGGGTTAAGGTGGTGCGAGACAAGAAAACCAGGATAATTTACGCCACCATAACCGAGCAGCCGAAGCAGATCGCACGAATAAACGGTGATCAGAGTGAAACCGGTAAGGGTACAGCGCTGGCCGGTATTCAGGTTCGCAATCTGACAGCGGAGATTGCCAGCCAGCTTGGCGTTGACCCTAATACGGCGGGCGTGCTGGTCAGTAAAGTTGAAGTCGGCACCCCGGCGGAAAAGGCGGGACTGCGAGCGGGAGATATTATTCTGGCCATGAAACAGAGCCGCACCCGTACGCGCATTCGCTCAATGGACGACTATCATAAACTGGCGGCAAAGTTGGGCAAGAAAGATGCAGTACTGGTGTGGATTATTCGTCGAGGTAATCGACGCTTTATTCCGATCGAACCCTGATTGACCTGAAAAAGAGCGGCCCACCAGCCGCTCTTTTTCCAGCTGCGTTACCGACACCGCAAAATCAGGTATCCTGCCGGTTCTGCTGGTATGAAGCTTGAGTCCACAACGGGCTTACCGAACCCAGGGAAAAACGGATACTGGAAGCCGTGATCGCGGCGTTGATAATATGGTCAGCATTCTAAAAAAGTTTTATCAGCGTAATTTCTCCGATCCCCAGGCATCTTTTCTGGCAATCATGATCGTGATTGGATTTTCCATCGTTATCCTGATGGGCCAGATGTTATTGCCCGTATTTGCCGGCATTATCATCGCCTATCTGCTGGATGATGTTGTGCATCTGTTGTTTCGCTGTCATGTCCCGCGCAAACGCGCAGTATGGCTGGTGTTCCTGATTTTTATCACTTTCCTGTTTGTGATCATTTTTGCCCTGACACCACTGCTGTCTGTGCAGTTGACCAACCTGGTCGGCGAGCTGCCGCTGATGTTGGCAAAGGGGCAGCGATTGCTCATGACGTTGCCTGATCAATATCCCCTGATCTCGGAAGAACAAGTTCATGAAATAATTACCACCATCCAGCGCCAGATTAACCAGCTTGGTAAAAACCTGATTTCGATTTCGTTGGCCCAGTTGCCGGGTTTGATCACAACCGTTGTTTATCTTGTGCTCATGCCGATGTTGGTCCTTTTCTTTCTAAAAGATAAGGCTTCTATCTTGAGTTGGTTAGGCCAGTTCCTGCCGCACAAACGCACGCTGATGCAGGGAGTCTGGAAGGAGATGGATGGCAAAATAGGCAACTATGTCCGCGGAAAATTCTGGGAAATGTTGATCGTCGGTATTATTAGCTGGCTGGTATTCGCGGTAATGGGGCTGAACTACGCCATTTTACTGGGTGCGCTGGTAGGTATTTCCGTCTTTGTTCCCTATATTGGCGCCACCGTGGTCACATTTCCCGTACTGATCATCGCGTTTTTTCAGTGGGGAACCAGCCCAAGTTTCCTTTATCTGACGATTGTCTATGGCGTTATCCAAACACTGGATGCAACGATACTGGTGCCCCTGCTCTTTTCCGAAGCAGTGAATCTGCACCCCATTGCTATCATTGTCGCCATACTTGTGTTCGGCGGTATCTGGGGCTTCTGGGGCGTGTTTTTTGCCATTCCACTAGCAAGCTTCGTACAGGTTTTGATCACCGCCTGGCCGAACACATCCCCGGCAGTTCATAAGTCGGGTGCCTGAAATAGCGTAACGCCATGGGACCGGACTGCTAACTCTGAATAAAACATATAAAAAGTATTGGATAATCAGGCTGGGATATCGCCCCACTGAAAAGAAGATTAGCGCTATACTCATAACAAAGGTTACATAAAGATCGTGGCAAGCGAGATTTCGTTGCGAGAAACCACGACGTCAAATCGAGGAGGGTGTATGGAACTGGATCTCACACTAGGGCTGGACGCGGCATCCGTGCTGTTGATGTTTTACAGTTTATGGCTGGTTATTAGTCTTAAGAAAAGCATTCCCGGTGGAGTTATTGGCAGCAAGTGGAACATACTCATCGGGTTGGTAGTGTTGTTTGCACTCGGTTATCTCGCTATGCCGTTTTTCAGCGAGATTCCACCAGAAATTCTCAGGCTGATTATTTCCGCAGTTTTCTTCTTCGGCGCAATTTACGTGTTGATTACCATCAAATTACTCAAAACCATTATTCAGATACTGTCTCGCTAACTAGCTGCAGATGACCAAAAAAGCTTCACGGTATAATTTATGGATCAAAAAATAATTCTGCGGAAGACAGAAAAAGGCAATGAGGAATTGGAAACAAGGGAGCACCGACTGTCGCCGGCGTTGCGTATGGTCCTGATACTGGTGGATGGGAAATCAGATGTTGCGGCCCTGAAAAACAAGGCATCGGGCCTCAAGGAGCTCGAAAAATATCTGGAAGAGCTTGTCAGCGATGGCTACATACGTGACCAGAACGACTTCACGGAGGACTCACCGGCACCGCAGCCGGTCCGGGAACTGGGCGCCGAGTCTTTGGCCACAATGGCCAAATGGGAGATAGTCAATATGGTGAAAAATGTGATCGGCGGAGAGTTTGGGCAGCGTGCAACGGATCGCTTTATGAATATTGAGGACACCCCGAATGCCTTACGCGGCGCACTGGAGGAATGTTACAATTACGTTCTGTTGACCATAGATGATAAAAAAGCAGCAGCGGTAAAACAAAAAGGCGCGGAAATCTTGTCGAAGTTGTAGATTCCCGGCCGCCTTCATTACCCGACCCTGCTTCTCCCTTCCCAAAAAAATACAGACCCCAGGTAAAATTGTCCAATTGGAACCAGGAAACAAGATTATCGACTATATGGTATTCACCGCAATAATGGTGATTACATTTGCCTTGACGCTATTGATTACCAACACGCCCTATGGCGCGATAGGGTGGGTGGGCCTGCTGGTGATGAATGTCGGCGGGATGGTCTATCTATCGATAAAGTAGCACTCTGCCGGCATTAGCCGCCGCCGACTCAAAATGGTAGACAGACGGCTTAAATCACCCTATTTGTTCTCTATCTACAGGAATATGTAGTGTTTTCTGGCCAAAAACCGGGTACACTGCGTGCCGCTACATTCTATCCTGGTTCTTGTCAGAAGTTCTTTCCAAGCTTTCTTCCGTTAATTACCTTGTAAGATTTGTAACACAAACTTTTAAAAAAAATTATTGATGAGGTAGTTATCATGGCAACAGGAACCGTTAAATGGTTTAACGAATCCAAGGGCTTCGGCTTTATTTCTCCGGCCGACGGCAGCAAAGACGTATTTGTTCATTTTTCCGCAATATCCAGCGAAGGTTTCCGCACGCTGGCTGAAGGCCAGGAAGTGACCTTCGACGTGGAAGACGGCCCCAAAGGCCCGCAGGCTACAAACGTTCAGGCCTAAACCGCCTGTTTGTTTAGTGTCTCGAGTCCCCCTCGCGAAGTTTCGCGGGGGTGACTTTCTTAACGCAAGAAGGGGAACTTCAACATGAAGAAATTATTTGTTGGCAGTCTACCGCCCACGACTACCGAAGAATCCCTTGAGGCCCTGTTTTCCGAATTCGGCACAGTCCGTTCGATGAAACTGGTAAAAGATCTATTCTCCGGTCAGTGCAAAGGTTTTGGTTTCCTCGAAATGGAAGGCCACGAAGCCCGCGCCGCTATTGCCGGACTCGACGGTAAGTCATTTGAGGGAAATTTCCTCAAGGTCAAATTCGAAGAACCGCGCAAGGGCCAGAAAGGTGGCCGGCGCCGCTGAAGGTAAATGCGAAGACGATCTCGCACCAAAATGACTCACCCAGGGACTTAATATGGCAGCCGTTAAAAACGCAATTTCACCCGACAAAACATACCAGGTGGTTTCTGTTGAAAAGACCGATCCTCCGGTTGGTATCGACGAAGGAACCTGGTACCGCTATGTCATTGCGCTTGAAGGCGAGCAAATCGTCGGCAACCGCCGTGGCACACTAAAGCAGGTCAGGGAATATGCAGAAGAAAGCGCGCTCAACTTAAGCTCCCGTGTCGCCCGTGGCACCTCCTCCTGGTCGTCGCGCAAAAAGAAATAATTCGGTCTCGCCGCACACACCCCGTTTCCCCGGCATGTAGATCCGCGCGGGGATTCCGCACCCGTTCGAATTTAGACGGGTGGCCTGAAAGGGCAGCAAGAAGAGCCGCGCCAAACAGCCTAAATACGGCGGAGCATTCAGCTCTCGTCCGATTCTTCCAGATTTGTCGACAAATCGGTTCTGAAGGACTGCTCAAAAAATAGCGCCGGAGCCCTTTCATTGTTGACCCCGATCAACGAAAGAAAGCCTTGAATTCACTATCCTTGTACGCCTGAGATTGGCGAGAGACAGTAAAGTTTTCAAACCAGACGCTTTGGAAAACGCACAAATTGCGTTATTGCAAAGGAGGCGGCAATGAATAAGGCAGACATACTGATCGATATCCATCCGGATTATTCGGATGATAAACGTGCGGAGATTGAAACTGATTTACGCAACCTGGAAGGAGTTGTAACAGCGCATTTCGACGCCAACCATCCCAAGGCCCACGGGCTTTTTGTAGAATACAATCCGGAAGTGGTGAACGCAGATGCAATCCTGAAGCGGGCGCGTACAGTCGACAATCAGGCTACTATGTCAGGCTTGTGAGCTCGTAATCGGGAGGACCAGAGAATAAATATACTCTGGTCCTTTTTTTGGCAGGCGGTATATTTCTGCACCGCCCGGATTACTCAGGCCAACAACGCATCACCTTCCAATCGAAGAATCTGATCATTTCCACGGAAAGGGACTCGAAGCCCTGATCTGGTCATATTTCTAGCGGGCAGCTAACGACAGATTGACTCGCACCCAAAAGTCGTCACAAACTGATTAATCAGCTGGCCGGTCATCTTATTGTCGTTCATCTTGCAACAGCGCGCACTGCACAAAACGCGTATTTTTCTATTCCGGTGTCGACCTCACGCGCCCGACTTGAAATCAAGCCACTCCAGATCTTTAACCGGCAGCTTCATTTCGTAATAGTCGTACGTTCGCCGGTAATTTTGGGCATACCGTTTCACCTTGATGGTTACCGCATTGCCTTTCTTGATAGATTTGAGATAACGATATAAATCTTTACTGCTCGAGTAACGCTTTCCATCGATAGCGACGATGTAGTCAAACTCCCTGAATTGTTGCAGCGTCGCGGCGGTGCCTCTGCCAGCGTAATGAACCATCAAGGGTGTCCCTTTTCCGTTTTGCTCGTCTTTCCGCACAATGTTTTTGGAGATCAATAACCCGGACACATAGACTCCCACCTGTTGATCTACCCTTGGCATCCTCTTTACCTCAAGTTTGATGTCCATAAGTCGGTTATTTCGTTTAACTCGCCAGGTCACTTTCGGACCCAGGCCACGCATCTCGTGTTGCAGCCTGTCGATGCTCGATATAGCGGTCTTGCTCCCGTTCACGCTGATAACAATGTCGCCTTCCTTTAGCGGGCTGTTGGTTGTGTTGCCAGGTATCATGGCGACCACGGGTGGCAGGGGTTCGTCCTCTTCCAGGAAGATCGCCGGCATGATCACGGGAGAAGGGTCTTTACCCGCCTTCAATAAATCGATAATGCGACAGGCATAAGGGGAAGCGATGGCAAAGTTGAGCCCATCAACGCCTTTCGCCTTCACTTTTGCTGTGTTAATGCCTACCACCTTACCGCTCTGGAGACTAATCAGCGGGCCACCGGAATTGCCGCTGTTGATGGGGGCGTCGGTTTGAAGCCGTTCATTGCCGCCAATGATATTCGTGCCGGAGACAATACCCCGCGTAGCGGTATAAGACAGGCCATAGGGATGCCCGTAGGCCCCCACGGGTTGACCGGACTGCGCGATGTTCTGACAATCCATTTTGGCCTGCAGGGTGCCCTTGTGTATTTTGTCGAGTGGTGCCTGCAGCACTGCGATATCCAGCAATGGGTCAACGTACACCGTCCTGGCCTTGAACTGTTCCCCACCTTTAAATGAAATCACGATCTGCGCCGGAGAGCGACCCGCCACGTGCGCATTGGTCAATATCCAGCCGCGTTTGAGGTCAACAACGAAGCCCGTCGCGCTTGCTGATGATTTGCTGTCCCAGATAAAGGGTTTTTCAATGCTGACTTCAATTTTTACCGTGTAATGCTCGGCCTTTTTGAAGATAGTTTCCGCCAAAGTGGCTATCGCGGTTTGCGTGAAGAAAACTGCGGTAACCAGAAAAGCGGCCCTTACGATAGTTCGATAATGCGTTTTAATCATGTGATACAGACCCCGATAATACATTTGGTAGAGATACTAGTGACTGTAGACCAGCGTAGGCTCAGGGGCTGAGCCTGCAAAAACCGGTTCAATTCGCTATCTGATACAAGGTATAGCTGATACTGAGGTCTGTAAAAGCCAGGGAATTGGACTAGACTGGTTTTAAAAGAATAAATCCAGATAACCGGGTGCTTCGCTGCCTTAACCTTGGTCAATATCCATGGAACGGACAGATCGTTTTTACCAGATGTTGCAACTGCTTGAAGCGCGACAAGTGGTGCCGAAAGATGTGTTCCTTGATGAACTCGAGGTATCGCTCGCAACCTTCAAACGTGATCTCGCCTACCTGCGCGATCGCCTGAATGCCCCGATTGAATTTGATAGTGGTGCCGGCGGGTACCGATTGGTCGAGCCTGCGCCCGGCAGGCCACGCTTTCAGATGCCAGGATTGTGGTTTAACGCTGATGAGGCGCACGGGTTACTGACCGCCTACTACCTGCTCGACAATATTCAACCCGGACTCTTAAGCCCGCACATCGAACCGCTGCTCGAGCGCATTCGCGCCACATTGGGTAGTGATGACCATTCCTGGGAAGAGGTCAGTCAACGGATTCGTGTTCTACCGCAGGCGTCGCGGGCGATGGACACCAGGCACTTTGAGTTAGTCGCGACCGCTGTCGTATTGCGTAAACGACTCAGCATTAACCATTACCACCGTGGACGCGATAAGCATACCCAACGCGAGATCTCGCCCCAACGGCTGATCCATTATCGTGATAACTGGTACCTCGATACCTGGTGCCACGAACGTGATGCCTTGCGTAGTTTCGCGGTCGACAGCATTGAAGCGGTGGAGCTGTTAGATAAAGACGCCAGGTTCATTTCTGATGAAGAACTTGACGCTGAGTTTGCTGGCGGTTACGGCATCTTCGGGGGCAAACCCACACAAACGGCAACACTCAAGTTCTCTCCCACGGCGGCGCGATGGGTTGCGAATGAAACCTGGCACCCCGAGCAAAAAGGCGAATTCGATGGCAAGGGATTTTATCTGTTGGAGCTGCCGTACTCACAGCCACGCGAACTGATGATGGATATCCTGCGCCATGGCCACGAGGTGGAGGTATTGGCACCGGAGGAATTAAAGGACCTGGTGCGTGATGAGCTCGACGAAGCACGGGCAAATTATGGTTAGGCTCACCGGGAGAGCTTGCGTTTTAATTGAATGTATCGTGGGGGTGTTTACTTTGTTGAGCAAGCCGCAAAAAAGGTGCGTCAGTGAGAAATCTTCCCTAATATTAGAAACAATTGTTCTCTGACCCGGGTTTTACGTCATGTTGATCATCAACACGGCCTACGGTGGAGTGGGGTGGAACGTACTGCTGGTGATGAACCTTGGCGTTTTGGTCTGTTTACTCAGAAAGTGAATAGAGTCCGGCGCGAATGGCACTTACATAAGGATGCCATAGTCCCGATTCCCGTCATTCCGGCATTCTTCTAGCCGGAATCCAGTCTTTTAATAATTATGGATTCCGGCCAAAGACATGCCGGAATGACGTACAAAACCCGGAATTTTCTTAAGTAAGCGCCATTTGGGTCCGGCACCGGTTGATCTGGATTGGCCACGACTGGCCGATCAGCAT
>JBGMQT010000007.1:0-61272 GCA_048060695.1 Acidiferrobacterales bacterium | reverse complement strand
TTCTACTTCCGTTTGGGACACATCATTTCCCTCACCTGAACGGGCTCATGACCAGATATATTTTTGTTACCGGTGGCGTTGTTTCTTCCCTAGGAAAGGGAATTGCGTCTGCGTCGCTGGCCGCATTGCTGGAAGCCCGTGGCCTCAAGGTTACCCTGCTAAAACTGGATCCCTATATCAATGTCGACCCGGGCACCATGAGCCCGTTTCAACACGGTGAGGTATTTGTGACCGAAGACGGCGCCGAAACCGATCTCGATCTCGGACATTACGAACGTTTTGTTCGCTCCACCATGACCCAGAACAACAATTTCACTACCGGTCGCGTTTACTCAAATGTGATCGCCAAAGAGCGGCGGGGCGACTATCTCGGTGCAACAGTACAAGTAATTCCTCATATAACCGATGAAATTATTCGTAGTATCAAGGCGGGTGCCGGGGATGCCGATGTCGCCATGGTGGAGATTGGCGGTACCGTAGGCGATATCGAGTCGCTGCCTTTCCTCGAGGCCATTCGCCAGATGGGAATTGAACTGGGGCCGCAACGTGTGGCTTATATGCATCTGACGTTGGTACCCTATCTTTCGGTCTCTGGAGAAATCAAGACCAAACCGACGCAACACTCGGTGAAAGAGCTGCGCTCAATCGGGATTCAGGCCGACGTACTGTTGTGCCGGGCCGATCGCAATCTACCGGATTCGGAACGTCGCAAGATTGCCCTGTTTACCAATGTACCGGCGCGAGCCGTTATTTCGGCGGTCGATGTCGACAGTATTTACAAAATCCCTGGCCTGTTACACCAGCAGGAACTCGATGCCATCATCGTCGAAAAATGGGGTCTGGATTTACCACCTGCCGACCTGACAGAGTGGGACAATTTCATCAAGAACATGCAAAACCCGGACATGGAAATCACCGTGGCCATGGTGGGTAAGTATGTCGATCTCACCGAGTCCTATAAATCCCTGTCAGAAGCTTTAGTCCATGCCGGTGTTCATACGCGTACACGGGTAAACATTCGTTACGTCGATTCTGAAGTCATTGAGACCGATGGTATTGGCGAACTTGAGGGTGTAGATGCCATATTGGTGCCGGGCGGATTTGGATCGCGTGGCACGGAAGGCAAGATCCTGTCGATAAAGTATGCACGTGAAAACAGGATTCCGTATCTGGGCATCTGTCTTGGTATGCAGCTGGCCGTTATTGAGTTTGCTCGTCACGTTGCCGGGCTTGATGGGGCACACAGCACCGAATTCAGTGACGATACACCGGCGCCCGTCATTGCCCTGATTTCCGAATGGGTCAATGCCGATGGTAAAATCGAAACCCGTGATGCCGGTAGCGATTTCGGTGGCACCATGCGACTGGGTGGGCAGCAGTGCAAACTGGCGGCGGGTAGCCATGTGCGGGAACTCTATGGTCAGGATCGTATCGTCGAGCGGCACCGCCATCGCTATGAATTTAATAACCAGTTCCGTGAGCAACTTGAGTCTACCGGGTTGAATCTGGCCGGAACATCTACGGATGACAGTCTGGTCGAAATAATTGAACTACCTGACCACCCCTGGTTTGTAGGTGTACAGTTCCATCCCGAATTTACATCGACGCCGCGTGACGGACACCCGCTGTTTAGCGGTTATATCAATGCGGCACGGCAGTACAGTGTCGTGCGCAGCAAACAAAAGGCGATCGCCTGAATGAAACTTTGTGGTTTTGAAGTCGGCCTGGACAGGCCGCTATTTCTTATTGCCGGACCTTGTGTGGTGGAATCGCGCGAGCTGGCCCTGCAGACTGCTGCCGAACTGAAAGATATCACCACGCGATTGGGAGTTCCCTTTATTTACAAGTCGTCGTTCGACAAGGCCAATCGCAGTTCCAGTGATTCTTTCCGTGGCCCGGGTCTGGAAGACGGCCTGGAAATTCTACAGGCGGTCAAAGACGAGGTTGGTGTACCGGTGCTGACCGATATTCATGACATTCCCCAGATTGAGGCGGTCGCCAGTGTCGTCGACGTATTGCAGACGCCGGCGTTTCTTTGCCGTCAGACGGACTTTATTCAGGCTGTGGTTGCCGCCGGCAAACCGGTCAATATCAAGAAAGGGCAATTCCTGGCGCCAGGCGATATGAAAAATGTAGTCGATAAAGCTGTTGCCGCCGGCGGTAAGGACCGTGTGATGGTATGCGAGCGTGGTGTGAGTTTTGGATATAACAACCTGGTGTCGGACATGCGTTCGTTGGCGATTATGCGCGGCACCGGGTGCCCGGTCGTGTTTGATGCCACTCATTCGGTTCAATTGCCGGGTGGGCAGGGAAGTCGATCCGGGGGGCAGCGTGAATTTGTTCCCGTATTGGCGCGTGCGGCGGTGGCGACGGGTATTGCCGGAATCTTCATGGAGACCCACCCCGATCCCGACAACGCCCTGAGTGACGGGCCCAATGCATGGCCACTGGACAAAATGGAAGCATTGCTGAGAACGTTGAAAGAACTGGATGATATTACCAAACGAAACGGTTTTACCGAAGCATCATTGCTTTCGGAAACTTGAGAGCCCGGAGAGATAAACATCTGACGCAAAGGCGCGAAGACGCGAAGAAAAACCAATTTAAGGCCGGCTGATAGCCGGTATTATTAAGTTGAATTCTTTATCAAAGCGGTCTGTCAGACCGCTTGTAATCTTTTCTTCGCGTCTTCGCGTCTTCGCGTCTTCGCGCCTTTGCGCCTTTGCGTCAAAGATTAATTTAGATTGTTTTCAGCCTGCCGGGTTGGCGATAAACCCTGTATCAATAGAGAAAAGAGTGAAACATGACATGCCAATAATTACCCAGATTCATGCACGTGAAATCATCGATTCGCGTGGCAACCCTACGGTCGAGGCAGAAGTCACCCTGGAGTCAGGAGCGTTCGGTCGTGCGGCGGTGCCCTCCGGCGCGTCTACCGGCGAACGTGAGGCGGTGGAGCTGCGTGACGGCGATCTATCACGTTATGTGGGTAAGGGTGTGACCAAGGCCGTGAACAACGTGAATACCGAGATACGGGAAGCGTTGCTGGGGCAGGATGCCCGCCACCAGAACAAGATTGACCAGGTAATAATCGATCTTGACGGCACCGATAACAAGAGTCGACTGGGCGCCAACGCCTTATTGGCCGCGTCTTTGGCAAATGCACGTGCTGCTGCTGCCCACGCCGGCCAGCCGTTATACCGTTATTTGGCCGGCGATAACGAACTCATCATGCCGGTTCCGATGATGAACATCATCAATGGCGGCGTCCATGCGGACAACAGCGTCGACTTGCAGGAGTTTATGATTCTACCCGTGGGTGCATCGCGGTTCTCTGAGGCCTTGCGTTGTGGGGTAGAAGTCTTTCACGCCCTGAAAAAAGTGCTGCAAGACAAAGGTCTGAATACTACCGTAGGTGACGAGGGAGGTTTTGCGCCGGATCTGGAATCCAACGAGGCAGCGATCAGTATTATTTTACAGGCCATTGAGGCGGCAGGTTACACGCCGGGTAATGACGTCTGCCTGGGAATTGACGCAGCCAGTTCAGAGTTTATGCGCGATGGTAAATACGATCTCGTGTCCGAAGGCAAAAAACTCACATCAGCAGAATTTACTGATTTATTGGCCGATTGGGTGGAGCGTTATCCGATTATCACTATCGAAGACGGCATGGGAGAGAACGACTGGGATGGCTGGGCAATGCTTACCGAACGTCTGGGCAATAAAGTGCAGTTGGTGGGGGACGACCTGTTTGTCACCGATACAAAAATCCTGGCCCAGGGAATTGAAAAACACATCGCCAATTCCATACTGATCAAGGTAAACCAAATTGGCACCTTGAGTGAAACGATGGCCGCCATTCATATGGCCAGGGATGCGGGATATAGCGCAGTTATTTCTCATCGCTCGGGCGAGACCGAGGACACCATTATTGCCGATATTGCCGTGGCCACCGGTGTTGGTCAGATCAAGACCGGTAGCCTGTCGCGTTCTGATCGAGTCGCAAAATACAACCAGTTGCTACGCATCGAAGAGGCATTGGGCGACGCGGCGGTTTATCCTGGCTTGAAAGCCTTTCCGATGTTGACCTGAAACCTGAAGAACTTCCAACACAGAGGGCGCAGAGTTGCAAAGAACGGCTTTAGAGCGGTCTGATAGACTGCTGAGCAAGGTATATTTATAAAGCGGCTATCATGATTGCCAGTCTAAAAGAGAAGCTGTTCCTGTCTCTGCGGCCTGAAAGACCGCCTTTCGTTTTCCTCTGTGTTAGATGCTTTTTTGAATAACAGGCTGTGGTATACGGGGCACTAAAAGGCACGTGCCGCTACTGGCTAAATGCATCAGACAGAGCGTAAAATGGCCAATATGAAACCCGTCTATTACACCCTGATCGGTCTATTCCTGTTACTACAATACCCGTTGTGGTTTGGAAGTGGAGGCGTGCTGACCTACTGGCGTCTGAATCAGGGCATCGATGCTCAAGTGGTAGAAAACAAACGGCTGCTTGAACGGAATGAGTCCCTGAAGGCCGAAGTAATCGATCTAAAGAGTGGAAAGGATGCGATTGAGGAGCGTGCCCGCTCTGAACTCGGTATGGTCAAGACCAACGAAACTTTCTATCAGGTCGCTGCCCCCCCGAATCAATAGCTGCGAAAATTGGGAGCCCTGCCTGTTGATGCCGAACGGGCCTACAGGGGCAGTAGCGCGGCGACGAGAATGGCGAGGATAATAGCAAACGCCAATGCCACCAGATCACCCGAGCGATCATTTTCCAGTAATGTCATTACAGCGCGATGTGTCGGTTTTGCAAACCACATAATTTTCTCCTCCATATGTTGTGGCGCATCTGGCATGAAACATCCTGGCGTCACGATTTTTATATTTTTGTTTTCTCTCCGGTCTGATACAGCAGTCGGAATCTTTTGTTCTTACAGGTCTGGATATTTCAATCCCGGGAGAAACCTGTCTCTTTCAAAAAAGGGGAAGAAATTCAATCACAGTGGACGCCATCGGGCAAGCGCCGTTGGTCAGCATTACGTTGCCTTTGGTAGGTCGTAGGGGAGTCTGGTGAGTTCAAGTCCAGGACCGTCAATTGCACCATGGCGCAGGTCGTCTGTATCGATTGCGGCCAGCTTCGCAACGGCGAGGAGGTCATAGCCACCTTTCGGACTGGCTTGTGCATCGACGATAGTGCCGACTGACTGGTCACGAAAACCGGGGGCGAACAGACTATCACCTGGTCCGGGTGCCTCACTCGCATGAAGACGCGCGGAAATCATGCGCTGTTTGAGTTTCCCCAGGTATTGCATTCTGGCAACAATTTCCTGGCCTGGGTAGCAACCTTTTTTGAAGTTAATGCCATCGACCAGATCGAGATTGGCCATCTGCGGAACAAAGGCTTCAGCCGTTTCGGGTAGCACCACGGGCTGCCCGGCTTCGATCTCCAGCCAGGACCAGGCAGCGGAACCCACTGGTGTCAGGTTTGCTGCCAGTTGCTGCCACACCGATTGTATGTTTTCGATATCGGCTATTATGGAAAATCGGGGCCGATCACCCGGGAGTCGTGTCACCATAATAGCGTTGCGCTGTATGGTGTCATTTGTTTTTAGCGGCACATCACCGGTAATAGCCGCCAGCGCCGGTTCTACCCCGGGTCCGGCAACACCAATGCTAACAAGATTGTCCACTGGTTCCAGTGTTACCTTTGACCGCATGATGTACATCTGCAGGCGCGAAACAGTATCGACAGCAATGGCAGATGGCATTTGCAGCAACAAACCGTTGTCGTTGGCGTAGACGCGAAAAATCGCAAGCATACGACCCTTAGGGGTACAGTAGGCGCTAAGTTGGCTATGTTGCTTGTCGACCGAGTGCAGGTCATTGGTAAACTGACCAAGCAGAAACGTTTCTGCATCTTGCCCGCTCGCTTCAATCAGGGAAAGATGAGATAAATCTGCTATTACGTTACCCTGTGCGGCGGCGCTTGTTTCCGACGATACGTCTTTGAACTGAATGCGACCTTCATTGTCAGAATGCGCACCCTGGCCCGAAATAAAAGATTGCCAAGTGTCATTCAACAGCATGTTCCTCGTGAGCTACAACTGGTGTATATATATAGAATAACAATGATAACGGAAACCACAGACTAGGGAAGAGAGACTGGTGCCGATCAACAACAAGAATACTATGGGTAAAAGTAGACCGCGCCCGGTATTTCTGAATCTGTTTGTTATCCGGTTACCCATCAGCGGTATTGTTTCTATTATACACCGCGTTACCGGCGTTGCGCTCGTTCTTCTGTTGCCCGCCGCCATCTATGCGTTTCAACTTTCTCTGGAAAATTCAACGCAATTTGAAAAAATTCAGACCTGGTTTGGTACCTGGGTGGGCAGGTCGGTCCTGGTCTTGCTAGCGGCAGTCTTCATTCAACATCTGTTCTCCGGTTTGCGTCATCTTGCTCTGGACATTGACTGGGGTGTGGAAAAAAACACCGCGCTTCGAACTGCCTGGGGTACATTGCTGGCCACCTTTGTTGCACTTGGATTGCTTGTGGTGAGCCGACTGATATGAGAATGCGAGTCTCCAGCAGTAGTCACGCCGGCTTGAGTGAATGGTTACTGCAGCGCATGAGCGCTATCTACCTCGGTCTTTTTGTCATTTACATTTCGATACGACTGATATTGTGGCCCATTAATGATTTTGACGATTGGCGTAGCTGGCTTGGCTCGTCAATGGCGCGCGTCGCCTGGCTGCTGGCATTTGCCAGTACGCTTGTACATGCCTGGATCGGTATTCGCAGTGTTTTTCTTGATTACCTGAAGCCGTTCCCGCTGCGCTTCATTGTATCAATGATTTTCGCAGCGGGACTGATTGCCAGCGGCTTCTGGGTGATTGATATCCTCTACGGACGAGGAGGCTAGAAGTGTCGATAGCTCGTCGTCGATTCGATTGTCTTGTGATTGGTGCTGGTGGTGGTGGCCTGCGCTCGGCGTTGCAACTTGCCGATGCAGATGCCCATGTGGCAGTCGTGTCGAAGGTTTTTCCAACACGTTCCCATACCGTCGCCGCGCAGGGCGGCATGAACGCGGCGTTGGGAAATGTAACACCCGACAACTGGCATTGGCATATGTATGACACCATCAAGGGCAGCGATTACCTTGGTGACCAGGATGCGATTGAGTACATGTGTCGTGCTGCGTCGCGAATGGTAATTGAACTGGAACACTTTGGTGTACCGTTTACGCGACTGGAGAATGGGCGAATCTATCAGCGCCCGTTTGGCGGGCAAAGCCAGAACTTTGGCGGCGAACAAGTGGCACGGACGTGTGCTGCCGCTGATCGTACCGGCCACGCCATTTTACACTCCCTTTACCAACAGAACCTGAGAGCCAAAACACATTTCTTCGATGAATTCTTTGTAGTTGACCTTGTTACTGCAGATGATGGCTCGGTACTGGGTGCCGTGGTCATCGATATCGAAAGTGGTGAATTACTACTCATTGAGGCCAAGACGACCTTGCTGGCAACAGGCGGTGCCGGCCAGATGTTTCGTACCACCACAAATGCCATGATCAATACCGGTGATGGCATTGCCATGGCATTACGTGCCGGCATCCCGATTCAGGATATGGAGTTCTTTCAGTTTCATCCCACGGGCATTGCCGGGGCTGGCGTACTAATGTCGGAAGGTGTTCGAGGCGAAGGCGGGTATTTATTGAACGCTGAGGGTGAGCGCTTCATGGAACGTTATGCCCCGAGTGCCAGGGATCTCGCCAGTCGTGATGTGGTGAGTCGTGCCATCGCTACCGAAATCAGGGAAGGCAGGGGCTGTGGCACCAACAAGGACCATGTTCTGCTAAAAGTTGATCACATAGACGCGGACATTATTCGCAAACGACTTCCTGGTATTCGTGAACTGGCCATACGTTTTGCCGGCGTTGACCCCATCAAGGAACCGCTTCCAGTCGCGCCAACCGCCCATTACACCATGGGTGGTATTCCCACCAATCGGCATGGTCAGGTTGTGGTGCCCATGGCGACCGGACCGGAAGAAGCCATTCCCGGGTTTTATGCGGTGGGCGAGTGCGCGTGTGTATCCGTGCACGGCGCTAATCGGCTGGGTGGTAATTCACTGCTCGACATTGTCGTGTTTGGTCGAGCAGCAGGCAATCACATTCTCGAATATCTTGGCGAGAATCAATACCACCGTGAGGTACCGGAAGAACGCGTCGAACGTGCCATGACACGACTCGTTCGCTGGGACCGGACCGGTGATGGAGAGTCGGTTGATCGGTTGAGAGAAGAGCTCACCCACACGATGGAACAACACTGTGGTGTATTCCGTACCCAGGATGTGCTGGATGAAGGTGTTGAAAAAGTGCTAAATCTGGAACGTCGATTGCAAGACGCAGTACTGAAAGATCACAGCAAGATATTTAACACGGCGCGTATCGAAGCGCTCGAGCTGGAGAACCTGATGGACATGGCGGTAGCGATGGTGGTATCTGCCGCCGCGCGCACCGAGAGTCGTGGCGCCCACTCGCGCATGGATCACCCGGATCGTGATGACAAGAACTGGCTCAAGCACACATTGTTTAGCAAGGAAGGGCGGCAGCTGGATTATAAACCGGTGCGGTTAAAACCCATGAGTGTGGAAACATTCAAGCCGAAGGAGCGGGTGTATTAGGCTATGCAATTTTCTATTTACCGCTACAACCCGGAAACCGATGCCAGGCCCTACATAAAGGACTATGAACTACCGGATGATAGCGATGCCATCATGTTGCTGGACGCGCTGTTGCTGCTGAAGAGGGGGGACGACAGCCTGAGTTTTCGTCGCTCCTGTGGAGAGGGTGTATGTGGTTCCGATGCCATGAATATCAACGGCCGCAATGGCCTGGCCTGCATCACGCCATTGGCTGAGTTGAAGCAGCCTGTCACCTTGCGGCCGATGCCGGGATTGCCGGTGATTCGCGATCTGGTGGTGGACATGGGCCAGTTTTACAACCAGTACAAATCTGTCAAACCCTGGCTGATTAATGATGAACCACTGCCGGAAATCGAGCGCTTGCAGAACCCCGAAGACCGCGACCAGCTCGACGGACTTTACGAATGTATCCTCTGCGGCTGTTGTACGACTTCTTGCCCCTCGTTCTGGTGGAATCCGGATCGCTTTCTGGGCCCCGCTGCCTTGTTACAGGCGTGGCGTTTTCTTGCCGATAGCCGGGATAAGGCCACCGGCGAACGTCTGGATGATTTAGAGGATCCGTACAAATTGTTCCGTTGTCACAGCATCATGAATTGCACCGATGCCTGTCCCAAGGATTTGAATCCCACTAAAGCTATTGGCCACATCAAGCAGATGTTGCTTAAGCGACGTCTATGACTGTCGAAGTCGAAACCGTAGAATTGCGCCGGCTGCGGTGGCGCTGTCGCCGAGGCCTGCTTGAACTGGATATTCTGCTGCTGCGTTTCCTCGACCAGGGATATTCCGGGCTGGACGTTTCTCAACGCCAGGCTTTTAGCGACCTTCTGGAATTGCCGGACAATACCTTGCTGGCATATTTGAACAATCTGGAACAACCCGATGACTTGCGTTTGTCAGAAATGGTAAATTTTCTGCAGTAACGGCTGCCAGTTTCTTGCATATTACACTTCGTTCATCAAAATTGACCGGTGTTGTTATGTTGCTAACTCATCTGGCGGCACTTCTCATCTTTATCTGGATTGACCTTGTGATCGGAATCAAGATGTTATTGATGCTGCTGGTTCTAACCAGCCTGGTCAATGTGTTCCGACGTTTCGTATTACGTCTTGCCGATAACGCGATTACTGCGATAGCGTTAGATAGCGATAACAACATGAAACTGATATTCAGGAACGGGCGTCAATCGCGCGTGTCTCGATTTCATTCGATATTTGTCAATCCGGTTGTCACCTTGCTGGCTGTGGCGGTCGAGGACAAAGATGTTTTGCAAAAACTGGTCATTCCTTATGATTCGATCGAAGAAGAGGAATTTCGCCAGCTACGAGTCAGATTAAAGAGACTCTGATTCTTGTCCATCAAATGTATTCAGAGGCAAAATACAATTGTGCGATTCCGGTTTCACTCAGGTGCGGTAATTCTCCGGTACCAGAATAGAATCGGTAGGGTCATCCGTTGACGGTTCCGGGTAGTCTCTCGTGAAGTGCAGTCCCCGGCTTTCTTTCCGTTGCTGTGCGCAACGAATAATCAGCTCGGCAACTTCCACCAGGTTGCGCAATTCGATCAGGTCGTTGCTGATCGTAAAATTGGTATAAAATTCCTGAATCTCTTTTTGCAACAGTTTTACGCGATGTAAAGCACGCTCCAGTCTTTTGTCGGTGCGAACAATACCAACGTAGTCCCACATAAAGCGACGTAGTTCGTCCCAGTTATGGGAAACTACTACTTCTTCGTCGGCATCGGTTACCCGGCTGGCGTCCCAGGGCGGAAGCGCCGAGGCCTCTGCCTGGAATTCACCGGAACGTTGGTTGATGTCATCAGCAGCGGTCTGGGCAAATACCACACATTCGAGCAAGGAGTTACTGGCTAGACGATTGGCACCATGTAGCCCGGTGTGGGCGCATTCACCGATGGCATACAAACCATCCAGGTCACTGCGACCACTAAGATCAGCAAATACGCCACCGCAGGTGTAATGCGCTGCGGGTACTACCGGTATCGGGCTTTGTGTCATATCGTAACCGAGGCGTAGACAGACTTCATAGATATGGGGGAAGTGTCCCGTGATGAAATCCTTTGATTTGTGACTAATGTCCAGATGCACGCAATCCAGGCCACGCTTTTTCATTTCAAAATCAATGGCGCGCGCCACAATATCCCGGGGAGCCAGTTCTTCACGAGCATCATGTTCGTGCATAAATAACGATCCATCGGGCAACCTGAGTTTTGCACCTTCGCCCCGCAGGGCTTCCGAAACCAGAAAGGACTTGGCCTGGGGATGGTACAGACAAGTGGGATGAAACTGGACAAACTCCATATTGGCGACTCGGCATCCCGCTCGCCATGCAATTGCAACGCCATCACCGGTCGAAGTATCTGGGTTGCTGGTGTAGAGGTAGGCCTTCGACGCACCACCGGTGGCTAGCACGGTGAAGTTGGCTGAAAACACTTCTACCTTGCCACTGCCACGATTCAGTACATAGGCACCGAGACAACGATTGTCTCCGTCGAGACCAAGCTTATTGCGGGTAATGAGGTCAACGGCAATATGGTGTTCCAGCAACTCGATATTGGGGTGTTGTCGTATCTGGGACTCGAGCGTATTTTCTATTGCCTTACCTGTCTGGTCGGCAGCGTGAATTACCCTACGGTGGCTATGGCCACCTTCCCGCGTCAAATGATAGAGCGATTCATCTTCGCTATCGCTCATTTTAGTAAAAGGCACGCCTTCCTGGATTAGCCAATGGATAGCGTCAGGACCATGTTCAACGACAAATTTTACCGTTTCCGGTTTGCATAAGCCGGCGCCAGTGCCCAGGGTATCCTGCAGATGTGACGACAGGCTATCTTGCTTGTCGTCAAGAACGGCTGCTACGCCACCCTGGGCATAGAGACTTGATCCTTCAGTGAGAGTGGCTTTGGCCAATACAGTGACTCTGGCGCTGGCAGCAAGGCGCAGCGCCAGAGTCAGCCCGGCAATTCCGGCGCCGATGACGAGTACGTCTGAGGGATTAGGTTTGGGCATAACGGGTTTCTGGCAGGCGTTGCTGGATTTTTTTGTTATCCTACCACAGGCCTTGGATTCTCATTCCCGGGAGGATTACCCGTAAGCGGGGTAAAAAGGGAATAATAGCCTCTTGGCATCTATTTGGATGAACTTTGTTGCCCACTACTGGTCTTTACTGGTGAGACGAGTGTGGCGCTTACTGTAGGAAGATCTGGAGTTTCCTGAACTTGGACGAACGAAGCGTCGACGCAGAATTGGTTGTCCGCGTACAAAGCGGAGACAAATCAGCTTTTGATCTGCTGGTGATTAAATATCAGCACAGGGTCATGAAGCTGGTTTCCCGGTATATCAGAGATGGTGCCGAGGTAGAGGATGTTACCCAGGAGGCCTTCATCAAGGCCTACCGCGCGCTGGCCAATTTCCGAGGTGACAGTGCGTTTTATACCTGGCTCTACCGAATTGCGATTAATACGGCAAAGAATTTTCTGGTCTCGCGGGGACGGCGTCCACCCAGCTCTGATATAGAGGTGGAGACCGCTGAGGTTCTGGATGGTGCTGCCAGTTTGCGCGAAATGGCGACACCGGAGCGCAATCTGTTGCGTGATGAGATCGCCAACACAATTCAGAAGGCAATAGAGGCTTTACCGGAAGATTTGCGAACCGCCATCACGTTGCGTGAAATTGATGGTCTAAGTTATGAAGATATCGCGCAAGTCATGACTTGCCCCATCGGTACCGTACGGTCCCGCATTTTTCGTGCACGTGAGGCCATTGACAGTGAGTTGCGGCCCTTGATTGATGGAAGTGGCTGATTGATACAAGTGAATCGATATTTAGGTGATTGGGTTAGACACTATTTGTAGTGGGGGCAGTATGAAAGAGAAGTTATCAGCATTACTGGATGGCGAGCTCGAAACAAGCGAGCTTGCTCAAACGGTAAAACAAATCGCGAACGAGCCACCTATGCGTGAGACATGGGGGCGTTACCATTTGATCCGCGATGTCATGCGCAGGCAACTGGATAGCCTGGCGCCTCCAGGGCTGGCGGATACGATTTCGTTACGACTGCAATCCGAGCCCAGTATCCTGGTACCTCGTCGTCGTTCCGATTTCAAGGCGAATGCAACTCGATGGGTTGCCGGTGTGGCGGTTGCCGCATCAGTCGCCGCAGTTGCGATTGTTGGTGTACGTTGGTTTGCACCGAATCAGAGTAATGTGCCGCAGCTGGTCGCGCAGTCAGTCGAATCAGCGGATTACCTGCGCAGCAGTGGTATCCGTTGGCAGGCCGTATCGAAGGATGTCGAGCATGATCTGAACATGTTCCTGGTGCAGCACAGTGAATTTGCGCCTACCACGGGTATGAATGGCGTCATGTCCTACGTGCGCTTTGTCGGATACGACACCCAGTAATGATTCCCGGGCAGTACCGCCTGCTTTTGCTCGCCCTTCTAGTATGGCCAGCAAGTGCTCTTGCCGCCGAGTCTGCCATGGACTGGTTGATGAAAATGAATGTGGCGGTAACGAGCAAGAACTATGACGGTATATTTGTTTATCGTCATGGTGATCAGCTTGAGGCGATGCGCATTGTCCATCGTGCGAATAATGGGGAACACCGTGAGCGATTGGTTTCGCTTAACGGGGAAGCGCGCGAGGTTATTCGCAATGACAGCAATGTCATTTGCTATTTGCCCACAAAAAAATCTGTCATGGTCGAGCACCGGAAATCCAGCGGGAAGAATTTTCCGTCGATATTGCCACACAGCCTTGACCAGCTCGCTTCCTATTACAGCCTGGGCCTTGGTAAGGGAGACCGGGTCGCCAACCGTGAGACCCAACTGGTCTACATCAAACCAAAAGATGCCTATCGCTATGGATATCAGCTATGGGCTGACAGGAATACGGGCTTGTTGTTGCGGGCGAACCTAATCAACGAAAAGGGGCAGGTGGTTGAGCAATTTATGTTTACCAGCATTAATATTGGTAAAAAAATCAGAAGCATTGATCTGAACCCTGGATACTCGGGTACGAAATGGGCCTGGTATCGGGAAAAAAAAGGAACGGAATCCGCTGGAAACAAGGACGTAAACTGGAATGCTTCGCAATTGCCAAAGGGATTTTCGTTATCACGTCGTATTTTGCGCAATTCGCCGATGGGAAACACGCCGGTAGAGCACCTGGTTTATTCTGACGGCCTGGCTGCCATTTCGGTATTTATTGAACCTCGGGACAAAAAGGGCAAGCGCAAGATGAAGGGCGCGACCGGGATGGGTGCCGTTCACGCCTTTGGCACAGTGGTAAATAACTTTCAAATCACCGTTGTGGGTGAAGTCCCGGCAGCCGCAGTTGCAATGATCGGAAATTCCATCACATACCGCTAGTTGCGGTTTTTCCCAGCTTCGTTTCCCCCGATTTTTTTGTTGTCCTATTGCGAATCGGCTATGATACGCGCCGTTTACCACCCGTGATCTGGCCCCACCGGCTCGTGACACTTATAGCCGCAGTCCCGACTGCAATCTTATTTGGACAATGATTAACAGCAATCCTGACCATATTCGAAATTTTTCCATCATCGCTCACATTGATCATGGTAAATCGACCCTGGCCGATCGTTTCATCCAGAGGTGTGGCGGGTTAGAGGACAGGGAAATGGAGTCGCAAGTGCTGGATTCCATGGATCTCGAGCGCGAGCGTGGTATTACCATCAAAGCCCAAAGTGTTGCGTTGGACTACAAAGCACGTAACGGGAATACTTACCGCCTCAACATGATCGATACGCCGGGCCATGTTGATTTTTCTTATGAAGTGTCGCGCTCGCTTACTGCCAGTGAGGGGGCGTTATTGGTCGTGGATGCTTCGCAGGGCGTGCAGGCGCAGACGGTCGCTAATTGCTTTGCTGCGGTCGAACTCGATCTCGAGGTAGTGCCGGTACTGAACAAGATTGATTTACCCTCCGCAGATCCCGACCGGGTTATCTCGGAAATTGAGGACATTATTGGAATCGAGGCGCAGGAAGCGGTTCGCGCCAGTGCCAAGAGCGGGAAGGGAATCGACGAAATTCTTGAGACCATCGTCGACAAGATACCGGCACCTGTTGGCAATGCCGACGCTCCACTGCAAGCCCTGATAGTTGACTCCTGGTTTGACAATTATCTTGGTACCGTTGTGCTGGTACGCATTGTGGAAGGTACGTTAAAGCCCAAGGAAAAGATTCGTATGATGGTAAGCGGCAGTGAATACGAAACTGACGAGGTTGGGTTATTCACGCCCAAGCGAAAGCGTGTGTCGGCCCTGTCAGCAGGAGAGGTGGGATACGTTATTGCGGGAATAAAAGAGGTGCACGGTGCACGGGTCGGTGACACCATTACCCATACTCGCCAACCGGCAACAGAGGCCCTTGAGGGATTCAGGGAAATTAAACCACAGGTATTTGCCGGTCTCTACCCGGTCGATTCGACGGACTACGACGGCTTTCGTGAAGCGCTGGAAAAGTTGTGTCTCAACGATGCCTCCTTGACGTTTGAGCCCGAAACATCGCAGGCACTCGGATTTGGTTTTCGTTGTGGTTTTCTTGGTATGTTGCACATGGAGATCGTGCAGGAGCGCCTGGAACGGGAATATAATCTTGACCTTGTCACCACCGCGCCGACAGTGGTGTATGAAATCGAAACCACGGCGGGCGAGGTGGTCCAGGTTGAGAATCCGGCCAAGTTACCCGAGGCGCAAAAAATTAGCGAGTTCCGTGAGCCTATTGTTCGCGCCACTATTCTGGTACCGCAAGACCATGTCGGTGCGGTTATGGGCTTATGTGTTGAAAGGCGTGGCCAACAAAAAGACATGAGATATATGGGTAAGCAGGTGATGTTGCATTACGATCTGCCGCTGAACGAAATCGTACTCGATTTTTTTGATCGTCTGAAATCGGTTAGTCGCGGTTACGCATCTCTGGATTATGAATTTCTGGAGTTTCGCGTCTCAAAACTCATCAAACTGGATTTCATGATAAACGGTGACAAGGTGGATGCGCTGTCTATCATTGTACACCAGGACCAGGCGCATTATCGCGGTCGCGAATTGGCGAAACGCCTGAAGGGCATTATTCCAAGGCAAATGTTTGATGTCGCTATTCAGGCCGCGATCGGGTCGCGTATTATTGCACGCGAATCCGTTAAGGCGTTGAGAAAAAATGTGACGGCAAAATGTTATGGTGGCGATATTTCACGAAAGCGAAAGCTGTTGGAAAAGCAGAAGGCAGGAAAGAAACGAATGAAACAATTTGGATCAGTCGAGATACCGCAGGAGGCATTTCTTGCCATACTGCGGGTGGATGAGAAATAGTCAATGGATTTTTCAGTATTAATGTTGATATTGCTGGTGGTGACCGGCGCGATCTGGGGGCTGGATCGAATGTTGCTGGCACCAGGTCGGCGTAAAACTGCGGAAGGATTGCGTCAGGCAAACGAGAGTGAAAATCTGGTTGAGAAGGCGCTTGGCGAGTCAGTTTTAGTTGAGTATGCGCGCGCGTTCTTTCCCGTTATTCTGGTGGTTTTTGTACTGCGGGCCTTTATTGTTGAACCGTTTCGCATCCCGTCGGGATCCATGATGCCTGGATTGCTGGCGGGCGATTTTATACTTGTCAGTAAGTTCAGTTTCGGCGTACGCTTTCCTGGCCTCAATGTAAAGATGATTGATAGTGGCAGCCCTAAACGCGGTGACGTGATGGTATTTCGATTTCCAGACAATCCGTCGGTCAATTACATAAAGCGAACCATTGGATTGCCTGGTGACAACATTATCTACCGCAACAAACGCTTGTTCATCAATGGTGCAGAAATACCGCAAAAACTGATCGCGCCATATCTGATGCGGGAATCGGGGCAACGTCTGACGGAAATGCAACGTTGGGTCGAAAGCATGGGGGGAACGCAGCACGAAATCCTGAAATACGGCAGCGACCGTGATCTAACGCTGGAGTTTCAAGTTCCTGCTGGCCACTATTTTGTAATGGGAGACAATCGGGATCGCAGCAATGACAGTCGTTATTGGGGTTACGTGCCCGAGAACAACTTGATTGGCAAGGCATTTCTGATCTGGTTCAGTTGGGACATGAAGGGTTCTGAAAAATGGTTCGGTGACCGTATCATGTGGAATCGAATTGGAACCCGTATACGTTAGTATATATAGTAGTTTGTACAGAATAGAATAATTGCGGGAGAATTGGCAATGATGAATATTGGGCGGCAAGAAGGAATGACCATGTGGTCAATAGTGAGCCTGGTCCTGATTGGCATTTTTTTCCTGCTACTGGCGTTTAAGCTGGTTCCTGTGTATATCGACGACCTCAAGATTGGCTCTGCCATCAGCCGAGTAGCAAAAAAACAAGGTGCGGGGTCGAAATCAGCCGCCGATCTAAAAGCAAGTCTGCAGAAAATGGTAGATGTAGAATATATTTCAGACACAAGCTTCATGAGCGCGGTCGAAATTCTGCCTCGTGGCGCAAATGCCAAAGTGATCAAGCTGGAGTATGAAGTAGAGGTCCCACTGGCATACAATATCTCTGCGCTACTCTATTTCGATCACGAGTACGAGGCGCGCTGACTTGTCAAATGCTCAGGCCGAACTGATCAAGCGGCTGGGTCATAAATTTAGTAATACAGAACTGGTCGAACGTGCATTGACCCATCGTAGTCTGGGCGCAAAAAACTACGAACGCCTTGAGTTTCTCGGCGACAGTGTTCTCGAATTTACTATCTCGGCATATCTCTACGGGCGATTTCCCGACCTCAGCGAAGGTGAGCTAACAAGATTGCGCGCCAGTCTGGTACGCAAAGAATCACTGGCACAGTTGGCGCGGCAGCTAGAACTGGGTCAGTGTCTCAAGCTGGGAAGCGGCGAGTTAAAGAGTGGCGGACATGATCGTGATTCTATTCTTGCCGATGTCATGGAGGCTTTGTTCGGCGCTATTTACATTGATGCCGGGATAGATGCGGCGAACCACGTAATACTGACACTTTACGATAAACTTCTGCAATCAGTCGATCCGACTGCTATTCAGAAAGATCCCAAAACCCGCCTGCAGGAATTTTTGCAAAAGCATGCGCGACCGATACCGGATTACGAGGTCGTCAACGTTAGCGGAAAGGCCCACGCACAGTATTTTCGGGTCAGTTGCCATGTCGATGGGTTCGAGCAGCCGATGTTAGGCGAAGGACGCTCCCGACGCGCGGCTGAACAGGATGCTGCCGGGAAAGCGCTGGAAAAACTGGCGGCTTCCAAGTGACTTTGGCTGAAAAAAGCGGCCTCGTTACCTTTATTGGTCGGCCCAATGTCGGCAAGTCCACCTTGCTGAACGCACTCGTCGGCCAGAAAGTCAGTATTACGTCACGGAAACCCCAAACCACGCGCCATCGTATTATGGGTGTGAGCACCAGGCAGCGCTACCAAATAGTTTATGTTGATACACCGGGCCTGCACCTGGAAAAAGGCAAGATAATTAACCGGTATATGAACCGCGCAGCTTCCGGTGCGTTGCAAGGAGTTGACTGTATTGTCATGCTGATTGCTGCTTCGGGTTGGCGGGAAGCGGATGAGCGCGTGCTGGAATTATTGCGGAATCAGGAAGTACCTGTGGTGCTAGCTATAAACAAGATGGATTTACTCAAGCGACAGGATGATTTGTTGCCACTTATAGAGGTGTCACAGCGACGATTCGAATTTAGTGCGATTGTTCCGATTTCCGCGACCAAACACACAAACCTGAATGATTTGGAGGCGGTGTTGTTGCAACAGTTGCCCGAACAGCCCCCATTGTTTCCTAAGGACCAGCTCACCGATCGCAGTGAGAAATTTATGG
This sequence comes from Acidiferrobacterales bacterium, assembly GCA_048060695.1. Lineage (GTDB taxonomy): Bacteria > Pseudomonadota > Gammaproteobacteria > Acidiferrobacterales > JAJDNE01 > JAZFSZ01. Next base: position 42,711 of record JBGMQT010000007.1, on the reverse strand, counting down.
CGGCAGAATTGGTGAGGGAACAATTGTTTCGCAGTCTAGGACAGGAAATTCCCTACGCGGTTGCGGTAGAGATCGAGAAGTTTAAAATTGAAAACAGGATTCTGCATATTGGTGCCCTGATCTGGGTTGAGAAAACCGGCCAGAAGGCCATTGTCATCGGTAAAGGTGGAGAACGCCTCAAACAGATTGGCAGTGCCGCGCGAAAGGAGATGGAATCTTTCTTTGGCAAGAAGGTCAATCTTGGATTATGGGTCAAGGTGCGTGAGGGCTGGTCAGATAATGAGCGGGCACTGCGCAGTCTCGGCTATGCCGACGATTAAACAATGCACATTCAGCAGCAACCAGCCTATATTATTCATCACCATGATTACCGTGAGACCTCTCTGCTAGTAGAGTTGTTCACCCGAGATTACGGTCGGGTGGGTGTTATTGCCAAAGGAGCTCGCCGACCCGGATCAGGCAAGCGTGCATTGCTAAATCCATTTTCACCACTTCTGCTGAGTTGGAGTGGTCGCGGTGAGCTTGGCGTGATAACAGAAGTCGAGGCAAACGGGACGCCATTGATGCTTACGGGCGAGGCTGTATATTGCGGCTTCTATGCGAATGAGTTGATTCTGAGGCTTTTGCATCGACATGATGCCCATGAAGCGTTGTTTGAAGGATACCAGCGTTGCCTGCAAACGCTTCAAATCGACCAGGTAAACGACACAGCACTAAGAATGTTTGAGGTCCTGATGTTGCAAGAGATTGGTTATGGATTGGTGCTTGATCACGATACAGTTGACAATATGCCGATTCAGCCAGATTTCACGTACGAATATATTGCCGATAACGGCCCACGGCACCTGAATGTGGGTGAGGTGGTTCGTAGCGGAGTTGAGATTCACGGCACTACTTTGCTGGCGCTGGCAGCTGGAGATATTAGCGAGGCAGAAACGTTGGGGGAATTAAAATTGCTAATGCGCTATGTGTTGAATCGCCACCTGGGGAATCGTCCCCTGAACAGTCGAAAGTTAATGCAATCCGTGAGACATCACCTGCCTTCCGAGCCGGGACGGCATCAGGGATGATTTATCTCGGTGTCAATATTGATCACGTTGCGACGTTACGACAGGCGCGGGGAACAATTTTTCCGGATCCCGTGCAGGCTGCAATTGTAGCAGAGCTGGCCGGTGCCGATGCTATCACCATGCATCTGCGCGAAGATCGGCGTCATATCCAGGAACGAGACGTCAAGCTCGTTCAACAAACGATGCAGACCCGTCTTAACCTGGAAATGGCGGTAATCGACGAGATGCTGGAGTTCGCCGAAGAAATAAAGCCGCAGGATTGTTGCCTGGTACCTGAGCGACGCGAAGAACTAACCACGGAAGGAGGGTTGGATGTCGTCGGTCAGTTGGGCCGCATAAAGGAAGTCGCGAATAGATTGGCATCTGCGGGTACACGGGTATCCCTTTTTATCGATGCCGATGAAGCCCAGATCGAGGCCGCAGTAAAAAGTGGTGCACCGGCGATAGAAATTCATACCGGCCATTTCGCGGGTGCTGTTGATTCGCGGGGATACAATAAGGAACTTACGCGTATCCAGCAGGCAATAAAGCAGGGAGTCGACTCCGGGTTGCAGGTCAACGCAGGACACGGCCTGCATTATCACAACGTTCAGGACATCGCTGCCATTCCCGGGATAGGCGAATTGAATATCGGCCATGCCATTGTCGCGCGCGCCTTGTTCACCGGATTACAGGAAGCCGTTCGGGAGATGAAGTGTCTCATTCGCGAGGTAGCGCCGGCATGATATTCGGAATTGGTACTGACATCGTTCGCGTGGCGCGATTTGAACAAAGTCTGGCGAGATATGGCGAACGATTTGCCCGCCGTATTCTGACCGATGCAGAGTACACTGATTTTAAGACGATCACGAGACCGGCCCAATTTCTGGCAAAACGGTTCGCCGCAAAGGAAGCAACGGCCAAGGCAATGGGTACCGGCTTTCGTAACGGGCTTAGTCTTAAACACATCGGCGTTGGCCATGACGCCAATGGTAAACCGCAGTTGGAGTTTTCCGGCGTTGCCGCAGACTTTCTGAAACGTCACTCCATCAAGATCGCCCACATCAGTCTTGCTGATGAGAAAGATCATGCCGTAGCCTTCGTGACACTTGGTGATGACACGTAATAATGTAAGAAATGATGTCCTTGGTCCCGCCAATACGACTCTGAAGTAATCGCTCTTCCCGGTTTCTTCATGCGGTCCCGATACCGCATAAAAATCCGGGTACAGAAAACCGAAAACAATATACATTTTTTAATCATGCTGATTTTCCTCGAAATGCAGGAAATCCTCCGGGTTCAGTACCAGTAACTATATTTACCACCCGTCCTTGAAAAGTTTGCTATGTTATACAGTATCATTTCCATACAGGAATTCCGTTCCACTCGTCTGGACTGTGATGAGTGTTTTCAGGGGTTTCATTGTTAGTGTGTCGAGCTGTACATGATTATAGGAGCTACTAAATTGAGAGTTGGCACTTGTGTACGAGCTGTGTTTTTATTTGCGATTTTTTTCGTTCTTGTCGGCTGCGCTACAACGGGATCGGTAGACAAGGCCTCACAGCTAGAGAGAAATGGTAAGGTAGCGGCTGCCGAGGCCATGCTTCTCGGCTTGGCAAAATCGGGTGATATTGCGGCCCAGGCCAATCTGGGTGCAATGTATGGTGTTGGCAAAAGCGTAAAACGCGACTACAAAAAATCGTTCTCCTGGCAGCAGAAAGCGGCAAAACGGGGTCACACCATTGCCCAGTACAATATCGGTGTTTTGTATGCCCGGGGGAACGGGGTGGCCAAGGACTATAAAGCGGCGGCATATTGGTTCCGACAAGCCGCCGAGGCCGGGATGCCGGAAGCACAATTGCATATGGGATTGATGCACGAAAAAGGCTGGGGCACGATTCGCTGCCACTATGCGGCATCGAAGTGGTATTACCGTGCAGGCAAAACATTTATTGAGCAAGGAGATCTAAAAATGGCGAGGTATGCGCAGAAACAAATACAGCGCCTTTTACCTGACTACTATCTTACCCAGCAGTTAAGGGATGAGATTTTTCTTGCTGGGGGCCCCAGACAGGTTGGCAATTAACACAATCAGTCGTCGACACCGGGCCATCGTTTAGTCGCACGGGTGCTTGTTAGAGAAAGAAGGAGAGTGAAGCTCGATGGGCCAAAAGGTGCCAATTATCCTGGTAGTGGACGATAATACAGACAATCTTGAGCTGCTATCGCGTCGAATACAGAAGAAAGGATATGAGACGGTGTGTGCCGACTCTGGCAAGAAGGCGCTGGTACTGTTGGAGCAACAACCGTTCGATCTGATATTGCTTGATATTATGATGCCGGTCATGAGCGGTACCGAGGTACTGAAAATTATCCGCACCAAAAGCACGATGGAAGACCTACCGGTTATCATGGCAACCGCCAAAGACACCAGCGAAGATGTTATACATTCGCTCAGGCTCGGTGCCAATGACTACATTACCAAGCCCATTGACTTCCCGGTTTTGTTTGCACGCATGCAGACCCAGCTTGCGCTCAAAGCCGCCAACGATAGAAATCATAAGCTGGTCGGACAACTGGAGGCGCGCAATGAATTCATTCGTACAATATTTGGCCGCTATGTGTCTGACACTGTTGTCGATAAACTATTAACAACACCGGACGCATTGCGCCTTGGTGGTGAAACCAAGAATCTCACCATCATGTTTTCAGACATACGCGGGTTTACACCAATCGCCGAATCTTTGCCGCCCACCAGTGTGGTCGAAATGCTGAACAACTATTTTGGTGTAATGACGGATGTGATTGAGCAGTATCAGGGTACGATCAATGAGTTTTACGGTGATGGCATCCTTGCCTTCTTCGGCGCACCCATGCCGCTGGAGGATCACGCAAGGACGTCTCTGGAATGTGCTTGCAGCATGCAACAGCATATGCAACGTGTGAATGAACTGAATCGAGAAGCCGGGTTGCCTGAATTGGGCATGGGTATTGGTATCAATACCGGCGATGTCGTGATTGGTACCATTGGCGCCCACACCCGAAGAAAATTCGGTATTGTCGGTTCGCCGGTGAATCTGGCGGCGCGTATTCAGGCCAAGGCCGGTGCCGGCGAGGTGCTGGCAGCCGAAGCCACGCTGCTGGCGGCAGGGCAGGGTGTGGAAAGCTCCGAGGCCCGCACCATTGAGGCCAAGGGCATAGACCACCCGGTACCTGTGTATCAAATTTCAGGTGTGGATGATTCGGACAATCTGGCTAGCGCATAAAGTTGCCGGAAAGCGGGAAAAGACGCGCTTGCAGTGACTCAAACACGTCCTTTTTATCTGGCTCCCCGGGACAGACTCGAACTGCCGACAAGGTGATTAACAGTCACCCGCTCTACCAACTGAGCTACCGGGGAAGAGGGCGCGTATGGTACTGACGCGTCCCGCCAGGGTCAAGAATCCTCGCAACTCAAGGCATCTCCGGAGCTGGATACGGTCGATACTCTCGCCCTGCCACTGCGAAAGATAATAATGGCGCGGCGGTAGTGTGGCCCATTACAAAAGGCGAAAGTGGCGTTGGGATAAACCATGCCGGTGGGCCGGTACATCATGTAGTAATAGTAGCCACTGCCTTGATCCAGCAGGGTGCCTTTGCTTAGCGGTCCCTGCACTCTCAATAGCTGGTCGTCAGGGTCGCGCAGACGGTCTCTGTTTTCGTCGGTAAATATTATCCAGCCCTGTTCCCAGGCCGACTCTTTATTGCAATGACTGCCATTGTTGCTGGCGCAAATGGTGGTTGTTTGTCGACGCGTAATGGCGGCACTTCGAGCAAATGCCATATCGGCCATTAGGCCGTTGAGTTCCGCGGTGACGGCATGGCTGCTAACCATGTTGCTTATCCCGATGGTCAGCGAGCCAAGTACTCCCGTGACAGTCAACCCGGTGAGTAATTCGACAAGCGAGAAGCCGCTTTGAATTTGAAGCGCCGATCGGCGCAGAGAATACGAGATCATAGTCGTCCTCCTTGACAACGTTGTGCTGATACATCAGAAACTGGCTAAGGCTTCCTGCCACCATGAATCATGTAGGTCGGATTCTATGTGTGTATTAGATACCGATCAAGCGTGACCTGTTGTCAGGCTGCACCGAGTTTGTTTTGCAGCCGATTCAGTGCCTCGGTGAGGATTTCCATGCTGGTGGCATAGGAGAGGCGCATATAACTTTCGGCGCCAAAGGCAGAACCCGGCACCATGGCAATGCCAATCTCATTCAATATCATTTCTGCAAATTCCACGTCGTTACTAATGCCATCCAGCGCTGCGATGGCGTTTTCCATGGTCGGAAAGGCGTAAAAAGTGCCCTCCGACGGGCGACAGCGCACACCTTTGATTTGATTTAGCCGATCCACCACATAGTCGTGACGCTCTTTAAAGGCATTCAGCATGGGTTGAATGCACGCCTGGTCGCCATTTAGCGCAGCAGTGGCAGCCACTTGAGAAATAGACGCAGGATTCGATGTGCTTTGCGACTGGATCTTTTTCATTGCTGCAATTAATGGCTGCGGTCCCGCGGCATAGCCAATACGCCATCCGGTCATGGAATACACTTTTGAAACGCCATTTAATACAATAGTACGCTCGCCCAGATCCGGGCAGGCCATGACGATATTGCAGAACGGCTCGGTCGTCCACAAGATATGCTCATACATATCGTCGGTAGCGATCAGCACCTGTGGATGTTTGCGCAATACTTCTCCCAGGGCGACCAGTTCGCTGCGTGTATAACATGCACCTGTGGGATTGGATGGGCTGTTGATGACGAACAGCCTGGTTTTGTCAGTGATAGCGGCCGATAGTTGTTCTGGACTGATTTTGAATCCCTGGTCAATGTCGGCGGAGATAATAACGGGCTTTCCGTCGGCCAACAGCACCATATCGGGATAAGAAACCCAGTAAGGTGCGGGAATAACTACCTCATCGTCCGCGTCCAGCAATGCCTGCGCCAGGTTGAAAAAGCTCTGCTTGCCGCCGCAGGAAACCAGAATCTGGCGGGTTTCATAAGAAAGATTGTTGTCGCGTTGAAACTTGTCGATAATAGCCTGCTTGAGTTCCGGAGTTCCGTCAACAGCGGTGTATTTAGTGAAGCCCTGGTTGATGGCCTCGATGGCCGCGGCCTTGATGTGAACTGGCGTATCAAAATCAGGTTCACCGGCGCCAAGTCCGATGACATCTTTACCAGCGGCGCGCAATTCACGTGCACGGTTACTAACGGCTAGGGTGGGGGAGGGTTTGACCCGTTGGACCCGGCGCGAGAGACGGATATCGTTCAAAGGCGTAACTTCCACAAATCGATCTGTTTATTGTCGAGATAGTATACTTTCTCTCCGGTGATGGCGAACATGTATGAGTAATGATTTCCAGCTAGCCAGACCGTTTCCTCCAGCGGGTGATCAGCCCCAGGCCATCGAGAAATTGTGTGCAGGCATGGAGGCTGGCGAGGCCTTTCAGACCCTGCTCGGGGTGACGGGATCGGGCAAAACATACACCGTTGCCAACGTTATCCAGCAATTACAGCGACCGGCGCTGATCATGGCGCCCAACAAGACGCTGGCGGCGCAGCTTTATGCCGAGATGCGTGATTTTTTCCCCAAAAACGCCGTGGAGTACTTCGTGTCCTATTACGATTACTACCAGCCCGAGGCCTATGTACCCTCATCAGATACCTTTATCGAGAAAGATGCCTCCATTAACGAACATATTGAACAAATGCGGTTATCGGCCACCAGGGCGCTGCTGGAGCGCAACGATACCATTATTGTTGCCACCGTTTCAGCTATATACGGACTTGGCGATCCCAAATCCTATCATGGCATGATCTTGCACCTGCGTAAGGGAGCTGCAATGGATCAGCGCGCCATCCTTAAGCGACTGGCAGAGTTGCAATACACACGAAATGACGTGGAACTGCATCGTGCAACATTCCGTGTTCACGGCGATGTCATCGATATCTACCCGGCTGAATCCGATCGCCTGGCTATTCGTGTAGAACTCTTCGGCGACGATATCGACGGCATCAGCCAGTTTGATCCGCTCACGGGAGAAGTCATGGAAAAACTTACCCGGGCCACCATCTACCCTAAGTCACACTATGTAACACCGCGCGAGACAGTGCTGAATGCCGTCCAGTTGATTCGTGACGAATTAAGTGTGCGTTTGCAACAATTGCGAGATAACGACAAGCTGGTCGAAGCGCAACGACTGGAACAACGTACGCGCTATGACATGGAGATGATGCAGGAGCTGGGCTATTGCTCCGGTATTGAAAATTACTCGCGTTATCTGTCTGGCCGGCAGGAAGGTGAACCGCCGCCAACCCTGATCGACTATCTACCGGATAATGCCATCCTGATGCTGGACGAGAGCCACGTCACCGTGCCGCAGATCGGGGGCATGTACAAAGGCGACCGGTCGCGCAAGGAGACGCTGGTGCAATACGGGTTCCGAATGCTATCGGCGCTGGACAATCGTCCATTACGATTTGATGAGTTCGAGAAGCTGATGCCGCAGACGATATTTGTTTCTGCCACGCCCGGTCCCTATGAGGTAGAACATGCGCCGGATGTGATTGACCAGGTCGTTCGGCCCACGGGCCTGGTGGATCCGGATCTGGAGATTCGTCCGGTAACGACACAGGTAGATGATCTGTTGTCAGAAATTCGTAAGCGGGTCGCTGTCAATGAACGCGTTTTGGTTACCACGTTGACCAAGCGTATGGCAGAAGATTTAACCGAGTACTACCACGATCACGATGTACGCGTACGCTACCTGCATTCGGATATTGATACTGTTGAGCGTGTGGAAATCCTGCGTGATCTGCGTGCGGGCGAATTCGATGTACTGGTCGGGATCAATCTGTTACGAGAAGGCCTGGATATACCCGAAGTCTCTCTGGTTGCCATTCTCGATGCAGATAAAGAAGGCTTTCTGCGTTCTACGCGCTCACTCATTCAAACCATAGGCCGTGCCGCACGTAATATAAACGGCAAGGCCATTCTTTATGCCGACAAGGAAACCAACTCCATGAAAGTGGCCATTGGTGAAACTGCACGTCGGCGCGAAAAACAGCTGGCCTACAACAAGGTCCATAACATAACACCCAGGAGCATCAGCAAGGCGGTGCGTGATATTCTTGAGGCCGTTCCCGGACGCGAAGTGCGTGGACGAAAACAAAAGCCCAGAGAGTTGTTGTTCGTTGGGGAAGAGGCAGCCAGTTACGAAGCCATGTCGGCAACCAGTCTGGGCAAGGTGATGGCCAAACTCGAAAAGAAAATGTTTTCACACGCAACGAATCTTGAGTTTGAGGAAGCGGCCGCCCTGCGTGACAAAATTGACGCCATCAAGGATCGCCGTTTTGGGCCGATGCGGGGTGCCGCGAAGTAGGCAGCGTTTTTACGTTTTGCCTGCCTTCGCCAGCGTTAGGATATCTTGTTTACAAAACCCATCCCCGGTTCTCTGTGATTGAGACCGGTATCCTCCACAGGACTACCGATAAAGTGCTGGACATCACTTTTGCGAGCATCATGATGGTCGAGTGGTAAAACGCACTATTACTGGCGCAGCGCCGATTGGGTACCGGTCCTGAAATCTGGTGTTACTTTTCCGGGGGCGTTTTTTACGCTGTTTCGGGCAGATATTGAACTAAACACACAAGCAGAGAAGTGACTTTCCTGTTAGAAATTATTGCTTGAGATGTACCAGATTATAACCGATAGTTAATAGTGTTGACTATAAAGTGGTGTATATACGGGGGAAAGCATGAAGTGGGTTAATGGAAGCAATTCCCGCTCGCGCGCGATAAAAACAGCAATAACTGCGATAGCGATGGCGGCAACAATGTTTGTTACAGCAGGTACAAATGGTGCTGTTAAGAAGGAGGCTGGCGCCATTGCGAAAGAAGCTGGAGCGATTAAGAAAGAGCTGACCTGGGCAGGTTGTGGTATCTCGAAAAAGGCTTTCATGGCCGAGCTGGCAAAGGGTTACGAGAAAAAAACCGGGATCAAAATCAAGTTACAGGGTGGTGGTGCTACCAAGGGCATCCGTACGGTGGCCTCGCGCGAAAACGATCTTGGTGGGTCTTGTCGCCAAACGTTGGTGGATCCGAGGACACTTTCCACAGTCCCGAAAGAGCGGCGAGTGCAGATGGACCCGGTGGCGTGGGATGCCCTGGTGGTGCTTGTGCACAAAAGCAATCCGGTCGAGGATATAACGCTAGAACAAATTCGGAAGGTATTTACCGGCCGTATTACCAACTGGAGCCAGTTGGGCGGGAATAATGCCCCGATCGACCTGTACGTGCGTAAGGGAAAAATTTCAGGTGTGGGCCGCACCATTCGGGAGCTGATTTTCTACGACTACGAAAAAGTGTTTACCAGTCCTCGTATCCGCTTTGAGAAATCTTCCGGCCCAATTGAAAAGGCGATCGCAAAAGACGCTGTCAATGGTATTGCGATTAGCGGCGTTAGCAGCGCCAAACGCCGCAATGTCAAGCTACTGAGGCTGGAGGGGCGATACCCCAGTTACGAAAACATCAAGAGCGGATCCTATTTGCTCTATCGGCCATTATTTCTGGTGACCAACTTACGCAGCCTCGATAACCCCGATATTTACAATTTCTCCCTGTATGCGCACAGTGATGAGGGAAAAGATATCCTGCGCAAAGTCGGAACGGTGCCGTACGGGGACGCGATCCAGTTGTGGTTGAAGTATCTGGATTCGGTGCGTAAGGCAGAGGAGGCCGGTCTGCAGCAGTAATTGTCCAGAGCATGCTTTCCGCTTCTGGCGACTTGTGGTACTTTGCGCGACTTCCAGGCGCGTAGCTCAGTTGGTTAGAGCACCACCTTGACATGGTGGGGGTCGTTGGTTCGAATCCAATCGCGCCTACCAGATCATAAAGCCTGTCCCGGCATTTTCTACTCGTGGTTGCCGGGGCGGGCATTTTTTTAATATTCGTAGTGGGTACCCCGTATGCGGCCGGTTGTAGCGGTCGCCACTGCACAGAAGGAACCGAAATGCCCGTAATTACCCTGCCCGACGGCAGTCGCCGCGAATTCGAAAATCCCGTTTCTGTTGCCGATATTGCTGCCGACATTGGCCCCGGTCTGGTCAAAGCAGCACTCGCCGGCACTGTTGATGGTAAAACCGTCGATACCTCCTTCGTCGTTGATCACGACGCCGCTATCAACATCATTACAGCAAAGGACGAGCAGGGAGTGGATGTTATTCGCCATTCCACCGCCCATCTGCTGGCACAAGCGGTGAAGCAGTTGTTTCCGGAGGCGCAGGTCACCATTGGCCCGGTGATCAAGGACGGATTCTACTACGACTTTTCCTACAAGCGCGGTTTCACCGAAGAAGATCTGGTAATGATCGAAAAGCGAATGAAGGAGTTGGCGAAGAAAGGGGATGTGGTAAAGCGTGAGGTCATGAAGCGCGAACAAGCAATTGGATTCTTTCGCGACATGGGCGAATTATACAAAGCTGAAATTGTCGAAGCCATTCCAAAAAACGAAGATATTTCTCTCTATCGACAGGGTGACTTTGTCGATCTTTGTCGTGGCCCGCATGTGCCCAGCACTAAACACCTGAAGGCATTCAAGCTGATGAAGGTAGCCGGGGCCTACTGGCGTGGCGACTCCAGTAACGAAATGCTTCAGCGTATTTATGGCACCGCATGGGGTAACAAGGATGCATTGAAGGGATATCTGCATCGACTGGAGGAAGCGGAGAAACGTGACCATCGTAAACTCGGTCGCAAACTGGACCTGTTCCATACCCAGGAAGAGGCGCCGGGCATGATTTTCTGGCACGACCGGGGCTGGACAATATATCGGAATGTGGTCGAGTACATTCGCAACACGCTGCGGCAACATGAATACCAGGAAGTGCATACGCCATCGGTGGTCGATCGCAGCCTGTGGGAAAAGTCCGGGCACTGGGAAAAATTTCGCCAGGACATGTTCACTACTCAATCGGAAAACCGGGACTACGCGATTAAACCCATGAACTGTCCCTGCCATGTGCAGATTTTTAACCAGGGACTACGCAGCTACCGCGATCTGCCTTTACGCATGGCCGAATTCGGTTCCTGCCTGCGCAACGAGCCTTCGGGTACGCTCCACGGCTTGATGCGGCTACGCAGTTTCGTGCAGGACGATGCCCACATTTTCTGTACCGAAGATCAGGTTCAGGCGGAAGTGTCGGCCTTTATCGATATGTTATTCGAGGTTTACGCTGATTTTGGGTTCACTGACATCATCATCAAGTTGTCGACGCGGCCCGAACAACGCGTCGGCACGGATGAACACTGGACCAAGGCAGAGCATGCATTGGAGCGGGCGCTCAATGCCAAGTCTCTGGACTGGGATCTGCAGCCGGGTGAGGGGGCATTTTACGGCCCCAAGATTGAATTCTCGCTCAAGGACTCCATTGGCCGTGTCTGGCAGTGTGGCACTATCCAGGTGGATTTCTCCATGCCCGGCCGCCTTGGCGCCCACTATGTCGCCGAGGACTCAAGCAAACAGGTGCCGGTGATGTTACATCGGGCTATTCTGGGTTCCATAGAGCGATTTATTGGCATTTTGATCGAGGAACATTCCGGTTCACTACCGACCTGGTTGGCGCCGGTGCAGGTTATGGTGCTGCCTATCGCCGAAGGTCAGACCGATTATGCGACAGAAATCGAGAAATCATTGAAAAATAAGAGCATCAGGGCCAATTCGGACTTGAGAAACGAGAAAATCGGCTATAAAATCCGCGAGCACACAATGCAGCGCATCCCGTATCTGCTGGTGGTTGGTAAGCAGGAGGTCGGGGATGGCACGGTTGCCGTTCGCACGCGAGCTGGTGAGGATAAAGGCGCGATGAATCTCGACGCCTTTATCGAAATCCTTACAAGTGATATCGCGGGCCGCGGCATTTAATTATTCTGGAGGACTAAAACTATTTCTGCAAAACGCGAGACCCTGCTCAACGAACGCATAACGGCACCGGAAGTAAGGGTCATTGGGGCCGATGGGGAACAAGTCGGAATACTGGCAATCGAAGACGCGTTGCGCGTCGCGCAGGAAGCGGAGCTGGACCTGGTCGCCATATCGCCGAATGCGGAACCGCCAGTATGCCGGGTAATGGATTTTGGCAAGTTTCAATACGAAGAGAAGAAACTCAGAACCGCCGCCAAGAAAAAGCAAAAGCAGATACACGTCAAGGAAGTGAAATTCCGCCCCGGTACGGATATCGGTGATTACAACATCAAGCTGCGTAATTTGATCCGGTTCCTGGGTAACGGCGACAAGGCGAAAGTGACCCTGCGCTTTCGTGGCCGTGAAATGGCCCACCGGGAACTGGGCATGAATCTGCTTAAACGGGTAGAGAAAGATCTGGAAGAGTATGCCGTCGTTGAGCAGCATCCGCGGATGGAAGGGCGGCAAATGGTAATGGTGCTCAATCCCAGGCGTGAAACCCAGAAGGGTAAAACGCCGGCAAAGAAGAAGGTTGAAGAAAAACTGGATTAGAGGTTACCGGGAATTTAATCGGTAATTAACTGGAGTAAAGGTAATGCCAAAACTGAAAACCAATCGTGGCGCGGCCAAGCGTTTCAAGCGCACGGCGAAGGGCGGCTTCAAGCGAAGCAGTTCTCATTTGCGCCACATTTTGACCAAGAAATCCACCAAGCGTAAGCGTCATTTGCGTGGTACCGACCTGGTAAACAAGGTCGATGTCGCGTCGTTGAAGCAAATGCTTCCATACGCTTAACGAGAGGAAGGTAATATGCCACGAGTAAAACGCGGTGTTCAGGCATCAGCTCGACACAAAAAAGTATTAAAGCAGGCGAAGGGCTACCGCGGTGCCCGCAGCCGCATCTTCAAGACAGCAAACCAGGCGGTGATCAAGGCTGGCCAGTATGCCTATCGTGACCGTCGTCAACGTAAACGCCAGTTCCGGGCCCTGTGGATCGCACGCATTAACGCCGCAGCCCGCGAGAATGGTATGAGCTACAGCCGATTTATTAATGGGCTGATGCGTTCCGAGGTGGAGGTTGATCGCAAGGTTCTGGCCGACATCGCAGTTCATGATAGCAAGGCTTTTTCCGCGCTGGTCGAACAAGCAAAAGTCGGCTTGCAGTAATCTGGATTAGAACGAAGTACTTATCTGCTTCGTTTTAGTCGAAAGGGAAAGGCGAAGCCTTTCCCTTTTTTGTTGGTCGAGCCCGGGAGAATGGGGTGAGATTAATTCGTTGACCTTGAGGCAATGATATAATTACAAAAAGAAATGACTGACGAAAAAGAACAATCACTTTCCGAGCTTTTGGAGCAGGCAATAACTGCGGTCACCAGTGCTGCCGACGCCAGCACTCTGGAGCAACTGCGCGTGTTGTACCTTGGTAAAAAAGGCGTATTAACGGGGCAATTAAAACGTCTTGGTAACCTGCCGGCTGAACAAAGACCAGCGTTTGGAAAGCAGCTGAATATTGCCAAGCAACAACTTCAAACCGCGATCGCCGGACGTAAGGAGACCCTGCAGTCTTCCGCCCGGGTACAGCAACTGGCCAGTGAGCGGATAGACGTGACGTTGCCTGGTCGAGGCCGCGGTCGAGGAGGATTACACCCGGTTACGCGAACAATTGAGAGACTGGAACGCCTGTTTGTTGGCATGGGGTTCGAAATTGCAGACGGTCCCGAGATCGAAGATGACTTCCATAATTTTGAAGCACTCAATATTCCGGAGGATCACCCGGCGCGGGCGATGCATGACACCTTCTATTTCGAAGACGGAAAAGTGCTGCGCACCCATACGTCGCCGGTACAAATCCGTTTTATGGAGAATAATAAACCACCTTTTCGCGTTATTGCGCCGGGACGTGTTTATCGCTGCGACTCTGATGTCACCCATACGCCTATGTTCCATCAGCTGGAAGGACTGTGGGTTGATGAAACAGTCAGTTTTGCAGATCTAAAGGGATTGTTAGGCGAGTTTCTTTCTACCTTCTTTGAGAAGGATCTGGATGTGCGTTTTCGACCATCATTTTTTCCGTTTACCGAACCCTCCGCTGAAGTCGACATCGGATGCGTGATGTGCGGGGGAGACGGTTGTCGTGTCTGCGGTCATACCGGTTGGCTCGAAGTGCTCGGTTGCGGCATGGTACACCCGGAGGTCTTCCGTAAGGCAGGCATTGATAGCGAGAAATATACCGGTATTGCGTTTGGCCTTGGAGTAGAACGCCTGGCCATGTTGCGCTACGGTGTTAACGATTTGCGCCTGTTCTTTGAAAACGACTTACGATTTCTACAGCAATTTAACTAAACATCTGACGCAAAGGCGCAGAGACGCAAAGATATTCTTATATATTTTAATGAACAGGAGTCGATGGCTGGATAAGGATTGCAATATGAAAGGATTTTCTTTGCGCCTTCGCGTCTTTGCGACAAAAATGTAGTAATCAATGAAACTAAGCGAACAATGGTTGCGGCAATGGGTGTCGCCAAAATTAACTACCGCCGAGCTTGCGGAGTGTCTCACCATGGCCGGGCTGGAAGTCGATAGCATTGAGCCGGTTGCTGCGAGGATTGATAGAGTTCTTGTTGGTAAGGTGTTGTCCGTTGAAGCGCATCCCAACGCCGATCGACTCCATATTTGCAGTGTCGATATCGGTCGTGCGCGCCCGTTGACTATCGTGTGTGGCGCCAGCAATGTCCGCACAGGACTTAAAGTTGTAACCGCTCTGGTCGGGGCCGAATTGCCTGGTGGCCTGAAGATAAAGTCAACGGAAATCCGGGGTCAAAAGTCCAGTGGCATGCTTTGTTCCGCCACCGAGCTTGGTCTGGAGGAAGAATCGGCGGGATTACTGGAGCTCGATTCTGGAACAAAAGTGGGGCAGGACATTGTCAAGGTGTTGCACCTGGACGATCACAGTATTGATATTGACCTGACGCCAAATCGAAGTGATTGCCTGAGTGTCGCCGGAATCGCACGCGAAGTATCAGCGCTTACCGGTGTGAAGTTAAGACAACCGGTTATTAAAGCCATACCGGCCAGAAATAAAAGAACGTTTCCGGTACAGGTACAAACAAAAAAGGACTGCCCACATTATGTCGGCCGCGTAATAGAAGGTATCAACGCAAATGCCGAATCCCCTTTGTGGTTAAAGGAGCACCTGCGACGCTCCGGACTTCGGTGCATTCATCCGGTAGTCGATATCACCAACTATGTGATGCTGGAACTGGGTCAGCCCATGCATGCATTCGATCTGGGCAAACTGGATGGTGCAATTGTCGTCAGAAAAACGAGACAAAAAGAGACACTAACGTTACTCGATGGCTCGGAGATTAAGCTTGAAGAAGGTAGCTTGTTGATAGCTGACAAATCCAAACCACTGGCGTTGGCCGGGATCATGGGTGGTCTTGATTCGGGCGTGTCGTCAGCGACTACTGATTTATTTCTGGAGAGCGCATTCTTTCAACCAGCCGCGATAATCGGTCGGGCGAGAAGTCTGGGGTTGCACACCGATTCTTCGCACCGTTTCGAAAGAGGGGTTGATCCGGCGCTGCAACGAAAAGCTGTGGAACGGGCGACAGGTTTATTGCTTGATATCGTTGGCGGTGTGCCAGGACCGGTTATCGAGAAATTGGCGAAGGAGCATTTACCCAAGCGCAAACCGGTCCAGCTGCGACACGCCCGAGTGGAACGGGTATTGGGAATAAAACTGGCATCCAGCAAAGTCCAGACCATTATTGGTCGTCTCGGGATGAAGGTATCAAAGAGACAAGGGGGCTGGCGCGTACAGCCCCCAAGTTTTCGTTTCGATATTGAACGTGAAGTTGATCTGATTGAAGAGATTGCACGTTTAAACGGATATCGAAATCTGCCCAGTCGGCCGCCGGCGGCTGGACTATCAGCCCACCCCATCCCGGAGACGGTTATTGAAGTCAGTCACATGCGGGCAACGTTGGTTAATCGCGATTTCCAGGAGATAGTTAGTTATAGTTTTGTAGACCCCGAATTACAAAAACTGATCTACCCGGAGGCCGGTGTTATGCGGTTGGCCAATCCGATTGCATCAGATATGTCGGAGATGCGGGCCGGACTGTGGCCCGGTTTGTTGCAGGCGCTTATTCGTAACCGCAACCGCCAGCAAGCCCGCGTTCGTCTGTTCGAACTTGGCAAACGTTTCAATCGGGTGGGGAAGGAAATCCAGGAAGCCAACATGATCGGTGGTGTCATAATGGGGCTGGCAGAACCGGAACAGTGGGCATTGCCGGCGCGTGAAGCCGATTTCTACGACCTTAAGGGCGATGTCGAGGCGTTGACGAGACTCACCGGCAATAGCAGTGGATTTCGATTCGAGGCGGCCGAACACCCGTCCCTTCATTCTGGTCAGAGTGCCAGAATTTGCCGCGATAATGAGAAGGTGGGGTGGATTGGTGCGCTACATCCTGATCTCCAGGCTAAATTGGGCCTGGAAAAGCCCATTTGGGTATTCGAAGTGGACATATCGGCGTTAAAAGCGGCGAAAATACCGAAGTTCCACCAGATCTCCCGATATCCGACTATTCGGCGCGACATTGCAGTGGTTGTTGCAGAGGATATAACATCACAAAAAGTGTTAGATTGTGTCACCAACGAGGTGGGAGAGCTCTTGGCCAACCTTGAGCTATTTGATGAATATCGCGGGGAAGGTATTGATTCGGGACGAAAAAGTTTAGCTTTGGGCTTGACGTTACAGGACTCTTCGCGCACTCTTAACGATGAAGCGGTGGACGCCTTGATGAAACGAGTGGTCGGGGTCCTGTCATCTGAACTGTCGGCTCAGTTGAGACATTAAGCAGGAAGAGACCGTTTTAATCAGGGTAGGACCCGTCTAGGGAGAATAAAAGGATCAAGAAATGGCACTGACGAAGGCCGATCTGGCGGAATGTTTGTACAACGAGCTTGGGCTGAACAAGCGCGAAGCAAAAGAGTTCGTTGAGCTCTTTTTTGAACGTATTCGAAATTCCCTTACCGATGGCGACCATGTCAAGTTGTCCGGTTTCGGTAACTTTGGATTGCGCGACAAAAGTGCGCGCCCGGGTCGTAATCCCAAGACGGGTGAAGAGATTCCGATTTCCGCTCGCCGTGTAGTGACCTTCCGTGCCAGCCACAAGCTCAAAGAACGTGTAGAGAAAAACCTGCCCAATTTGCAGGAAAGACTGCGCAAGCGGGCCTGATTAGATGCTGGATCCCGGTGGTAACCTCCAACTCCCGGAAATACCCGGGAAACGCTATTTCACCATTGGCGAGGTAAGCGACCTTTGTGGCGTCAAACCACATGTATTGCGCTACTGGGAACAGGAGTTTCCTCAGCTAAAACCCGTCAAACGCCGCGGCAATCGTCGTTACTATCAGCGTCACGATGTTATCCTGATTCGCCAGATACGTGAGTTGCTCTACATTGATGGTTTCACCATCAGCGGCGCCCGCAATAAACTTTCAAACGATCATGCGGTTAATGGCGAAATGGATCAAGAGCAGGTTGTGCAATCGCTGATCAAAGAGCTCGAATCCGTTCTTGAGCTGCTGGATAGTCATTAGACACTCACTGCCGGACAGTGACTTGTCTGGGTGTTCAACTCGGGTATGATGCCCACCTCTTTCAGACCCCTTTTTCAGGCCACCGGAGTCATATCACCGTGGTCAACCACGCTCGGGGCGTAGCGCAGTCTGGTAGCGCACCGCAATGGGGTTGCGGTGGTCGGAGGTTCAAATCCTCTCGCCCCGACCAATATTCACTAGCCCATATTTGATCTGGCGATCGGATTCCCGGTCAGCCGCCGTCCGTGGCGCCGGGTGTCCGATCAACTGCGCTTGTCCCCGGGTTCAAATTGCGGACAAACGGTTCTCGCTCACCCTCGCACCCCGGCTGAATCAATTTCATCCACGGATTTCTGTCAATTATTTACTCGCATGAGCCTGTTGTGGGCAGAATATTCTGCATTGTACCGGCCAACCAAATGGTAAATTCTGTGTTCCAATTTTTTCTGTTGGGTCTATACTGGATGTAGTCCAGTATCAGTCGAGGTAGATTTGCGACAGACGGCCTGACCGGAAGTTGTTTCAGTGTCAATATCAGGCTGACCTAAATTGTCTAACGTGCCCAGGAGGGATGCTATGGGAATGAGTATGAAAATGAAAAAGGAAACCAAGAAGTCCAACTACGTTGTTCTTGCAGCGCTTCTACTTGTGATCGTGTGGCTGTTTATGAGGTAAAGCGCAATAATAGTGATAAGCATTGATATTGCATTATTGGAAGCCGCAACCCGGAAGCAGAATATTCAGGGAATGAAACCTGCCAGAGAGGCGCTTTTTGGTTGGCTTTTGCGTTCTATCTTTTGGAGTTTTTGATAAACTGCGCAAGCTGGATTGCGGTTTCCGTGGCGAACTGGTTCAGCTGTCCCAGCACTTCTTCCTTCGACAATCCTGACCGCTTGATGATTTTATAACACTGTTTTAGTGTACGCAGATCCTCATTGCCAAAGCCCGCGCGTCGTAGTCCCACACTGTTGGGTCCATACGGTTCAGCGGGTACGCCATCAGTTACCATATACGGTAACACATCTTTCGTAATTTTTGAGTTGCCGCCAATCATGGCAATGGTACCGATGCGAACAAACTGGTGCACCATGACCCCGCCCGAGATAAACGCCCGATTTCCTACGTGAACGTGACCACCCAGGCCGGTGCCAGGCGCGATTGTAATGTTATCGCCCAGTATGCAATCGTGGCCAAGATGAACCTGGTTCATTAAATAATTTTCGTTACCAATTGATGTCGGTATTTCATTATTTGTGGCGCGACTGATGGTGACATATTCACGCAGTACATTATTGTCACCAATACGAACCTTTGTTGACCCGTCTTTAAAACCAATATCCTGAGGCCGACCCGCGATCACAGCATACTCATGTACAGCATTGTCATTGCCCATCCGCGTCCCGTTCTTGAGCACCGCACCCTGTAAAATGGTATTGCCATTACCCATCTGGACGTCGTCTTCGATAGTGACATAGGGGCCTATAGAGTTTCTATTTCCAAGCCGCGCCTTTGTTGATACCAGGGCAGTGGGATGAATCCGGTTTGTCACTCAGCTCTCCGATTTAAATAGTATATTTATTAATTAATCGGTTTTTCACGAAAGGAACTATCTAGAGCCTAACGTCCGATAGTTTGTCAGGGAGTATGGATTTTACATCGTATATCACAGACAAGGGCTTGCCTAATTTACGAATGGCCTCGGGTTTCATATCACGAAACTGAGCATGCGCAACCGCAATAATGATCGCATCGTAAGTTGCGGATTTGGGCCAGTCCGCAAGCAGATCCAGACCCAGGTACCGTTTTGCGACGGCCACATCGACAACCGGATCATAGATATCAACAGATGCCTGGTAGTTTCCCAGGGTAACGAAAATGTCGGTGACTTTTGTATTGCGTAAGTCGGCGCAATTCTCCTTGAACGCCAGTCCAAGAATCAGAATCCTGCTTTTGACAATGTTAATGCCCTTTCTCGCCATTGCCTTCAGAGTTTCGTTGGCAACATATTCCCCCATGCCCTCATTCACCAGGCGGCTCGCGGGGATAATGGTGGGCTGGTAACCTGCAGCTTGCGCTTTATGCGTCAAGTAATAAGGGTCAACACCGATACAATGACCACCAACCAGACCGGGGCGAAAAGGCAAAAAATTCCATTTTGTTCCTGCCGCAGTCAATACCTGCTCTGTATCTATCTTGAGCCGGTTGAGGATCTGTGCAAGCTCGTTTACCAGCGCGATATTGACATCGCGTTGAATGTTCTCGATAACTTTAGCGGCTTCTGCGACCGCGATCGACTCGGTTTTATAGACACCGGCGGTAATGATTCTCTGGTATAGCGCAGCGACGAAATCCGCAACCTCGTTAGTGGAACCCGAAACCAGTTTTTTAATAGTCGGCAATTTTCTGGAGGCATCACCCGGGTTGATCCGCTCCGGGCTGTAACCAATAAAAATATCTGTATTAAGCGTCAGACCGGATTCTTGCTCAAGAATAGGGATACAGACTTCTTCTGTCGCGCCCGGGTAAACGGTAGATTCATATATTACAATGTCGTTTTTATTAATCTGTTTACCAACCAGACGACTGGCGTCACGAAGTGGTTTGAGATCGGGCCATTTGTGCTCATTGATCGGGGTGGGAACAGCAACAATGTAGACGTTACATTGGGCCAACGCTTCTTCTTCGTGGTGGAATTGCAACTGTGACGCGTTCGAAAAATTTTCTATGCTCAATTCACCGGCTCGATCGAACCCTTTCAGCAGTTCGTTAATGCGCTCGGCATCTGTATCAAACCCGTGTGTGGGGAAACACTTGCTGAATTCGATTGCCAACGGCAGGCCAACGTACCCCAGGCCCACGATCCCGATTTTTACTTGTCCCAGGTCAATCACGTTAACTGCTTTTGCACCAGTAGCCTTATTGTTTGATTTTAGTGTAGTGAAGCGGGTTGCTGGCAGCGAATCCGCCAGGATAGCCAATACAATATCTGGAACCAGCTGGAAGTATGCGTTATAAGCATCTGAAGAAAAAGAGCAATTAAGGGTTATTTCGTGAATTTAGTATATTAGAGTATTCTAATAGTCCATAGATAATTATTTCTGGTGGGTTGCGGAGTGATACGTATACTGCGGCCTGAAAAAGCATAGAGGGGCCGTTAGATGGATTATAGCCAGGACGAGCAACCGAAAGGGCGCGTCGAGACCAAGAATACCACTTGCTATATGTGTGCCTGTCGCTGCGGAATCCGTGTGATATTGCGCGATGGCGAAGTGCGTTATATCGAAGGCAATCCGGAGCACCCCCTCAACAAAGGTGTGATTTGTGCCAAGGGTTCATCGGGCATCATGAAACAGTATTCGCCCGCCCGCCTGACCCAGCCTTTACGGCGCAAGTCTGGCGCCGACCGTGGTGATGGTGAATTCGAACCCATTTCCTGGGACGAGGCCTTTTCGATTATAGAACAGCGACTGAAGCATATTCGCGACACCGATCCGAAGAAATTCGCGCTATTTACCGGCCGCGACCAGATGCAGGCGCTGACCGGTATGTTTGCCAAGCAATTTGGTACCCCCAATTACGCCGCCCATGGCGGTTTCTGCTCCGTCAATATGGCGGCGGGTATGATTTACACTATTGGCGGCTCATTCTGGGAATTCGGTGGCCCGGATCTCGACCGCGCCAAACTGTTTGTGATGATCGGCACCGCCGAAGACCATCATTCCAATCCGATGAAGATGGCGTTGAGCAAATTCAAGCGCAACGGTGGCAAGTTTATTTCCATCAATCCGGTGCGCACCGGTTACTCCGCCATTGCTGATGAATGGGTGCCGATCAAACCCGGCACCGATGGCGCATTAATGCTGGCGTTGATCAACGAGATTATTGGCCATGGCCTCTACGATCGCGACTTCCTGGTGCAGTATTCCAATTCGGCCGAACTCGTGAATGTCGATCCCGACAGTTCCGAATTCGGTATGTTCGTGCGCACCGAAGTACCGGAAGAGGAGGGCTGTTTTGATCCCCAGAACAAACTCTGGTGGGATCCTGCTGCCGGTAAGGCGGTCGTGACGCACACCAGGGGCAGTGACCCGAGGCTGATGGGGGAATTCAAGCTGGAAGACAGCACACCGGTGAAACCGGCGTTCCAGTTACTGGTGGAGCGTGTTAACGAATACACCCCCGAGTGGGCGGAGGGCATTACCGGCATACCGGCCGAAACCATTCGTCGCCTTGCCTATGAGATGGGCGTTACCGCTCGTGACCAGAAGATTGAACTACCCATTGCATGGACCGATGTCTGGGGAAATGACCACGAAAACGTGACCGGTAGCCCGGTGGCTTTTCATGCCATGCGTGGTTTAGCGGCACATTCCAACGGCTTTCACAGTATTCGCGCTCTGTCGATTCTAATGAGCCTGCTGGGAACCATCGATCGTCCCGGTGGCTTCCGCCACAAGGCACCATTCCCGCGACCCATTCCACCGTGCGCCAAGAGCCCGTCACACCCGCACGATGTGCAACCGAACTCTGTATTGAAGGGTATGCCGCTCGGCTGGCCGGCTGATCCCGATGATCTGTTTGTCGATGAGCACGGCGAACCAGTGCGAATCGACAAGGCATTTTCATGGGAGTATCCGTTGTCGGTTCACGGTTTGATGCATAACGTGATTACCAATGCACACCGTGGCGATCCTTATCCCATCGATACCTTATTGATCTTCATGGCCAACATGGCATGGAACTCCAGCATGAATACCGTGGAAGTGCGCCACATGCTTAATGACAAGAATGAGGACGGCGAATACAAAATCCCGTTCCTGATTGTCTGTGATGCCTTTCAATCGGAGATGACGGCTTTTGCCGACCTGGTTCTTCCCGATACGACTTACCTCGAACGCCATGACGTGATGTCGATGCTGGATCGGCCGATTTCTGAATTCGACGGACCCGTGGATTCCGTTCGTATTCCGGTGGTGCCGCCTACCGGTGAGTGCAAGCCGTTCCAGGAAGTGCTGATTGAACTGGGTTCGCGTCTGAAACTCCCCGCGTTTGTTGATAACGAAGGTAAACGAAAGTACCGCGATTATCCGGACTTTATTGTGAACTACGAAACCGAACCGGGCTCTGGCATCGGTTTTCTCGCCGGCTGGCGCGGCAAGGGTGGCGAGAAATTTATGAAGGGCGAACCCAACCCCAATCAATGGGAGATGTATGAGAAGAACAACTGTGTTTTTCAGTACGAGTTACCGAAGTCATACCAGTATATGCGCAACTGGAATCAGGGGTATCTTGAGTGGGCGCAGAGACACCGTCTGACGCGTTACGCCGAACCCATTAATATTCATATTTATTCGGAAGTGTTGCAACGATTCCGGCTGGCGGCGCAAGGCAAGACCAAAGGCAAGCAGCCACCGGATCGATTACGTAAGCGCGTTGAAACTTACTTCGACCCGTTGCCATTTTATTTTGAGCCGCTGGAAGTGCAATTGTCTGATAAGCAAAAATTTCCTTTGAGTGCAATTACTCAGCGACCCATGGCCATGTACCATTCCTGGGATTCGCAGAATGCCTGGTTGCGCCAGATCCATGCCCACAATTATCTCTATATGAGTCCGGTGCTGGGTAAGAAGGGTGGATTTAACGATGGTGACTGGGTCTGGGTTGAGTCACAGTGGGGCAAGGTGCGTTGCATGTGCCGCTTCTCCGAGGCGGTAGAACCCGGCACGGTATGGACCTGGAATGCTATCGGCAAGAGTTCGGGGGCATGGAATCTGACTCCAGATGCCAATGAATCGAAGAAAGGGTTCTTGCTGAATCACTTGATCTCGGAAGAATTGCCGTCCCATGGTGATGGGGCGCACTTGTCCAACTCCGATCCCGTTACCGGTCAGGCCGGCTGGTATGACGTGCGCGTGCGTGTCTACAAGGCGGATGAAGACGAAGACAAGGTGGTGTATCCGCAATTCAAGGCGGTGAAGCCGGTGCCGGGCGAAGAAAGCCGCCGTCGCAAATGGCTGGGCTATTTTGCCGGAAAAAGAAAGTAACTGAATATGAATTTTCAACGCAAAGGGTCGCTTTTGCGCATCCCTGCGCCCGCGACACTTGTGCATTCGTGCACATCGCGCCAAGACGCAAAGAGAAAATACCATGGGTCGGCTATCAGCCGACCGAAAAACGCAGTCCTCTTTGTTTTGCGGTCTGGAAGACCGCTTCCAATGTTTTCTTTGCGTTTTGGCGCCTTTGCGTCAGATGTTAGTTTAGGATTAGTCCCATGACACAATTAGCCCTGGTCATTGATTTAAACGTCTGTGTGGGTTGCCACGCCTGTGTCACCAGCTGTAAGGAGTGGAACACTTCTGGTATGGCGGGGGCCATGGCCGACGATAATCCCTATGGCGCCGATCCCACCGGTACTTTCTTTAATCGTGTACAAACATTTGAAGTAGGCGAATATCCCTGTTCCGAGACAGTGCATTTTCCAAAGTCCTGTCTGCATTGCGAGGATCCGCCCTGCGTCCCGGTTTGTCCTACCGGTGCCAGTTATAAACGCGAAGAAGATGGTATCGTACTAGTCGATTATGACAAATGCATCGGCTGCAAATATTGTTCCTGGGCCTGTCCCTATGGTGCCCGTGAATTCGATGAACACCAGAAAGTAATGAAGAAGTGTACCCTGTGCGTGGACCGTATTTATGACGAAACGATTCCGCAGGCCGAACGCAATCCTGCCTGTGTCAACGCTTGCCCCACCAGCGCGCGTCTGTTTGGCGATGTCCATGATCCTGCTTCAGCGGTATCGGTTGCTATCCGCGAAGCTGCCGGGTATCAGTTGATGCCCGAGTGGGGCACGCATCCGGCGAATCACTATCTGCCTCGACGCAAAACCAGGATTCAAATTCATGAGGATGAGCTGGTACGTGCCGACAATCCACTGAAGAAGGAAGTCGAACGCCCAACCGGACCGGTCGACGAACCGACTCTGGACGACGTTACCAGCTGGTAATGCAACATCAAGACATTATTCGGAGCACGTTATGCACCCCGCATTTTCGGTAATTTTTCTAACCACCTTCATTGGCGTTGGCCAGGGGCTGTTTCTGGCGCTTTATACCGGTGAGTCCTATGCCGCAGTGAATTTGCTACCGGCACAAAGTGGCGCTTTTTATGCCTGGGGCAGTCTGGTCGCGTTTGTATTTCTGGTAGCAGGCCTGACGGCCTCATTTTTCCATCTCGGCCATCCTGAACGGGCGTGGCGTTCGGCTGCCCGTTGGCGTACTTCGTGGCTATCACGCGAAGTCATTGTACTACCGGCCGTTATCGGCGCGATTATGGCCTACGGTTTGCTGCACGCTTTGGGCTGGAATCTGACTATCTTGGGTATCGATACCGGCATTGAAAATGATCTGACCTTGATCGTCGGCGCGGGTGGCGTATTTCTTACATTTATCCTGTTTCTTTGTACCGGTATGATTTACGCGTGCATCAAGTTTCTGCAAGAGTGGTCGACCTGGCTAACACCGGTCAATTACACGTTATTAGGGACGGCGTCCGGGTTTACCCTGGCAACGGCCTATGCAGCATCCCGTGCGCCTGAGTTGGTTAATTTCTATGGTAGCTGGACCATCATCATCGTCATCCTGGCGTTCATTACCCGCATCGCGTCGCTGATACGAAATGTCAGATTGAGACCAAAATCAGACTTACAGACAGCGATTGGCGTACGTCACCAAACGATGACGCAACGCGCCCAGGGCCAAACCGGTGGCTCATTTAATACCCGCGAATTTTTTCACGGCGCACCCATGTGGGCATTCCGCGCTATCAAATGGATCTTTCTGCTGCTGGTGTTTGTTGTGCCGGTACTACTATTAGCCATTGGACTCGGCAGTTCCTCGGCCGTCGTGCTGCTGATGGCGTTCCTGGTGCAGTACGTCGGATTAATTGCCGAACGCTGGTTCTTCTTTGCCCAGGCCAATCATCCACAAAACATCTATTATCAGACCATCAGTTGATCGAGCGGGTTATTTTGGTTCGTTATTTCCTGCGGTGCATGAGTGGGCCGTAGCGAGATGTTATGATTGCACACTGTAGTTGCTGGACAGCTGGTTAATACGGGCCACTTATTATTCATTGTGCAAACCACTCGTGACATATTGGGCGCTGATGGCCCTTTCGCCCACCACCTGCCGGGGTTCTCTCCGAGACCCAGTCAGCAGGAAATGGCCGGATTTATCGAAGATATGTTGGCCGATGGTGGTGTCTTTGTGGCCGAATCCGGTACCGGCACCGGTAAAACCCTTGCCTATCTGGTGCCAGCCATTCTCTCGGGCAAAAAAGTCCTAATTTCTACGGGGACCAAACATCTGCAGGATCAGATCTACCATCGTGATCTGCCCATGGTGCGAGACGCACTCTCCAGTCCGGTTTCCACTGCCCTGCTAAAAGGACGCGCCAATTATTTATGTTTGCACAGGTTCGGAGACCTGGAATTCGGTGATATGCCAAAGGACAATGACCTTAAAAAATATCACCGGCAGTTAAGCGAGTGGGCACACACGACACGCACGGGTGATATTGGCGAAGCTAATGCGGTGCCGGAAGAAGCCGCAATCTGGCCGCACGTCACCTCGACGGCTGAAAATTGTCTCGGTAGCAAGTGTCCGCAATTTGATGAATGTTATGTACGCAAAGCGAGAAAAGCTGCGCTGGATTCTGATGTACTGGTAGTGAACCACCATTTATTTTTTGCCGATCTGGTATTGCAAGACGAGGGCTTCGGACGTTTGCTTCCCGGTGTCGAGGCCATTATTTTCGATGAGGCACATCAGATGCCAGAAATCGCGTCGGTGTTTTTTGGCAGGTCTGTCAGCCGCAAGCAGATCGAGAATCTGGCGCGTGATGTTCTGGCGGAAGAGCTAAAGGAAAAAAGTGGCGTAAAGGAATTACGACTTTCCCTGGATAAATTGAATCGCTCGGCGGCCAACTTGCGTATGGCTTTCGGGGGCGACGGTGTTCGGGCAAGTTGGGAGGATGTGAACGACAAAAAAATTCACACCGAACTTGATAAATTGTTCGATGCGTTGGCGTTGGTAACAAATATCCTGGAAGCCGCATCCGTCGCCGGAGATGGGTTAGAGAATTGTTTTCGTCGCGCTCAGGAGTTGCTGGACAGGCTTGACCGCTTCAGGGATGGCGGCATTCGTGAACACGTTCGATGGTTTGAAACCTTCCGTCATGGATTTACGTTATCAACCACACCGCTGGACGTGTCGCAACCATTTCTCGAGCGAGCCGATCTGGAAGAACACAGCTGGATTTTTACCTCGGCGACCCTGACCATTAACGGAGACTTTGCTCACTTCCTGTCACAGTTTGGCCTTGCGGATGCCGAGACCCATCAATGGCCAAGCCCGTTTGATTTTGAAGAAAATACACTGATGTATCTACCGCAAGGACTACCAAATCCGGGCGAGGCCAATTATACAGAACTGGTAGTCGCGGCGGCGCTGCCCGTGATTCAGGCTAGTCGGGGCCGGGCATTTATGCTTTTTACAAGCTACCGAGCGCTGAATATTGCCGCCAGTCTGCTTGCTGACAAAATCGATTTTCCGCTACTGGTGCAAGGTAGTGCGCCCAAACAGGAGTTATTGCAGCAGTTTCACGCACACGGTGATGCGGTTCTGTTGGGTACCGCCAGTTTCTGGGAGGGGGTGGATGTGCGTGGCGACGCCTTGTCTTGTGTCATTATTGATAAACTACCGTTCGCAGCGCCTGATGACCCGGTTTTGCGAGCACGCGGTCGCGCGCTGGAACAGCAGGGGCGTAATGCGTTTATGGAATATCAGGTGCCAAAGGCGGTGATCACGCTGAAACAAGGTGCCGGACGCCTGATACGTGACGTCACTGATAACGGGGTACTTATGCTCTGCGACCCGCGGTTGCTGAACAAAGGTTATGGTAAGATTTTCCTGGGCAGCTTGCCGCCAATGCCAAAAACGCGTGAGCTGAACGATGTAAATGAATTTTTTAATCGTCAGCATGCTTCGTCGAAACTTCCGGAAACGGCATAAAGTTTTCTTCCTTACCAGTACTTACATATGATGAACTTCAGAATTTTCTTAAGTCTTTTTATTCTTCTTCTTCCCTCTTTGTTATTGGCGGAAAAAACAGCCTTGCCCGCGCCCGAACCGGTAGCCACGGGTTCCGTTATCGCAGAGCGAGCCTGGGTCGAAACAGGTAAGGAAGACGCAATCATGCTGTCGGCATTCGCAACCTTGAAAAGTGACGCCAGTGAGCGATGGGTCCTGAAACAGGTGACGGCGCGCTATTTTCGCGCAGCAATGATCCATCGCACCGTATTGCAGGATGGTGAACCGCGTATGGTATTACAGAGTTCATTGTATATTCGCCCGGGCGAAACGGTAGCTATGACTAAAGAAGGGTACCACCTGATGTTTATTGGCCCGAGAAAGAAGTTCAAACCAGGCGACAAAGTCAGAGTTGTATTTCATTTCGAAGACCAGACCCAGATGAAAGTTAATTTTCCAGTGCTAAAGAAAGCGCCAAAATAAAGGAGCGCATCGCGAAAAAGCCGGCATGAAAATACTCGCACTCGATACCGCAACCGAGTCCTGTTCCGTTGCCCTGACTATTGAGGGTGCTGTAATCGAGCAACAGGTGACAGGTCGGCAACATGCCGAAAGTATTCTTCCGCTGATTGACCGGCTTTTTGCGCAGGCACAGTACCGGCCAGATGAGCTTGATGTTATCGCCTTTGGGCGTGGCCCGGGTATGTTTACCAGTTTACGTATTGGTGCTGGTGTCGCTCAGGGTATTGCTTTCGCTGCTGGCGTACCGGTGGTTGCTGTGTCGTCACTCGCGGCGTTGGCGCAGGGCCAGCCGTCAGACCATGTAGTGGCTCTGTTTGATGCCCGTATGGAGCAGGTCTATTGGGGATGTTATATGCGCAATGAAGACGGGATCATGAAGCTGATCGGCACAGAACAGGTGGGGGCGCCTGCCGCCGTCGTGTTGCCAGAAGGCGATTGGCAACCTGCCGGTAGCGGATGGGATCAGTATGAGAGCCGGCTGCAGCGGGTCCTGGGTGGCGCGACTTCAAATGCCATTCGCGGCAGCGTGCCTTCAGCCCGGGATGTAGCACGGCTGGGTGAAATCGGGTTCCAGCAAGGTCTGGCCGTACCGGCGTCGCAAGCGCTACCAGTGTATATCCGGGATGATATAGCGCGAAAATCAGTCGCCTGAATCCTTGTTGTCCTTACTTTCCCCGGTATCGGAAAGGTTATCTTCCTTGCGTCGCAGCGGTATGACGCGCGCGATCTCAATTGCGGTTCCCTTTGTACGTATAATATCGACGGTGTAACCACTCAACATTATACTGGTACCGGTTTCCGGAATGGTTTCCAGATACTCGGTGATCAGGCCATTGAGTGTCTTGGACTCCTCGATAGGCAGGTGCCAGCCCAGGCGACGATTCAGGTCACGCAGTGACGCCGACCCCTTGACCATGTAACTGCCATCGTCCTGAATGCGAAAATCGTCACTGATGCCCAATGCACCGACAGTAAATTCGCCAACAATTTCTTCCAGTATTTCCTCAAGCGCCACCAGCCCCAGGATATCGCCGTACTCATTGACTACCAGACCGCGTCGTTTCCTTGCGGAACGGAAGTTTAATAGCTGGGTGTTAAGCGGTGTTCCCTTGGGAATAAAATATGGTTCGGCAATTATTTTTTTCAGTGCCTCGGCTGTCAGATTTTTGCTTCCGGCGAGATTCAGTGCCTTGCGCAAATGCAAGGTGCCGACAATATTGTCGAGACTGCCGTGGTAAACCGGTAGCCGTGTATAGCGACTGTTCATAATTTGGTCCACTACGCTATCCCACTCCTGATCAAGGTCGATGCCTTGGATGCGATTGCGTGGCACCATGACATCTTCGACTGTAGTTTTTTCCAGATCCAGTATTCCGAGCAACATTGTCTGGTGAGATTTGGGTATCAATGCACCCGCTTCTTTAACGGCTACACGAAGCTCGTCGCCGGAAAGCTCATGGGTGCGCTGTTTCAAAGATACGCCCACAATTCGAAGCATCTGGTTGGCGATAATGTTGATCAGCCAGGTAACAGGATAGGAGACGGTTTGTAGTGGTTTGAGAATAAAGGCTGCCGGAAACGCAACCTTTTCCGGGTTGATGACTGCCAATGTCTTTGGTCCGACTTCAGCAAATATCAGGATTACAATGGTGAGCATCACGGTCGATGCATATATGGCAGACTCGCCATACAAACGGATTGCCAACAATGTGGCAATGGCAGCCGCAGAGTTATTAACGAGATTGTTACCAAGCAGGATGACGCCGAGAAGGCGATCCGGATGTTCGAGCAGGCGACTTATTTTTATCGCTGCGCTATTGCCGCCATCGGCCAGGTGCTTTAGCCGATATCGATTTATCGACATCACCGCGATTTCAGACGCAGAAAAAAACGCGGATAGCAGAATCAGAAAGACAAGCAGGCCAGTAAGGACGCTTATCGGGATGGAATACAAGCTCGCTACGTCTCCGGGTCGGAATATAACAAGCTTAGCATGGTCTACTGGTAGTCATGCTTTCGCTAACGAAGTACTTCGAAGACAAATTTGCTGCCAAAGTAAGCCAATATCAGCAACAGAAAGCCGATAAGGGTCCATCGGACCGCAGTGCGACCACGCCAGCCAAACCACCAGTGACCAGCGACCAGTATCGAGAAAATTACCCACGAGGCAATTGACAGCACGGTGTGGTGGGTAAATTTCAGAGGTTTACCAAACAGGGTCTCGGAAAAAAATACGCCACTGATGACTGTCAGCGTCAGCAAACCCAGGCCGACATAGATTAGCCAAAACATCAGGTATTCCATGGTTTCCATCGGTGGTAAAGCGCGAATAAAACCACCGGGCTGATGTTGTCGCAGATGTTTTTCCTGCAATAACAGCAGAATGCTCTGTATTGTAGCCAGAAAGATCAGGCTGTAGGCAAGCAGGGAAACAATAATATGCAGCGACTGTGGAGTCGTCATGGGCCGGCTTAAAACGGGCTCACCCGGCATTAGCCAGCCAAGTAATATCGTTAAAGCAGCAACAGGTAATACAGCAATGCCCAGATTTTGCAGGGGTCGCGCCAATGATGCTAAAAACAGCATGAACACGGCGGCCCATGATGTGAGCGACCCGACGCTGATGATCGAAAGATTCAGGACCGAATCGAGAACTATCGCCTGACGTAGCGCGAAACTGTGCGCGATCAGTCCGAGGAGCATCAGGGTGCCAGCTGGCCAACGAAAGCCAGCGGAAACCTCTTGCTGTTCGAGGCGAAACCATGGGGTAACTAGCAATCCTGTGGCGGCCAGATATAGGCCAATCGCCAGAACGCTTGCTGCAGTAACAGTTGACATATTCTCAAGGTGTCAGGATTCAGAAAACATTATAAACCAGTGCGGCGCGTGTGGTGCACGTTTGGCCGAACTCTTTGAGCTCTTTGGGATAATAAGCGTGTTGTCAGGTAGCGCCAAGCCTGGATACGGGCCCGAGCAAAAGAGGACTGTACCCCTAGGACAGACTAACGCGCTGTGGTTTAATTTAGAAATGTTTTCACTTGTTGATCAGACCATTGCTGGCGCCATGCCCAAGACCGGCGCACAACCCAAATGCCGGGGCCAGTGATGAAGATACGTGTACTGGGCTGCAGCGGTGGAATTGGGGGCCTGGCGGCAACAACCTCGTTCCTTGTTGATTCCGATATTCTAATTGATGCTGGCACCGGGGTCGGTTCGTTGTCACTGGATGAATTGGCGCAAATTGACCATGTTTTTTTGACACACTCGCACCTCGATCATATTAATAGTCTGCCCCTGATGGCCGACAGCGTCGGCATGGTACGCCACCAACCCGTCAACGTTTATGGACGGGCAGAAACGATAGATACCTTGCAACAGCATATTTTGAACGGGAAGGTGTGGCCCGATTTCACGGTCATCCCCAGTGTCGATACGCCTTTTCTCAAACTGCACAGACTGGAGCCAGGTAGTAAAACAACCATTGGCAATCGTCACCTGGTAAGTGTGCCGGTTAATCATGCCGTACCGGCAGTAGGATATGTTCTGGGCAACCATAATGGATGGCTGGCGTTTACCGGTGATACCACTGAAACGGATGAATTCTGGCGCGTGATAAATGGAATGGACAATTTGCGTTACCTGTTTATCGAGACCACATTTACTAATGAGCATATTGAACTGGCACGAATCGCCAAACATTTGTGCCCATCAATGCTGGCATCCGAGTTGCAGAAGTTGACACAGCATCCCGAAGTCCATTTGACGCACTTGATGCCTGGAGCGGAAAAAACCATTCTGGCCGAAATTGCCGAACTGATTCCGGACGGTACCCCCAAGCCTCTGACGCGCGACCAACTCTTCGAGTTGTAGGCCGTGATCCCGAGCCGCGTCGTTGATCTGAATACAAAGCGAGATTGCTGATGTTTGATAATTTAAGTGAACGACTTCAGGGCACGATCAAGCGCCTGCGAGGACGAGGTCGGATTACAGACGACAATATGCGCGAAGCCCTGCGTGAGGTTCGTATGGCCCTGCTGGAGGCCGACGTCGCATTGCCCGTGGCAAAGGCCTTTGTCGAAGACGTAAAGAAGAAGGCGAGCGGCAAGGAGGTGTTGACCAGTCTGTCCCCGGGTCAGGCGGTCGTCAAAATCGTGCACGATGAGCTGGTTCATCTCATGGGTGACGAGAACGACCGGCTCAACCTCTCGGTTCGTCCACCGGCCGTTATTCTCATGGCAGGCCTGCAGGGGGCTGGCAAGACGACTACAGTTGCAAAACTTGCACGGCGACTAATCGTGAACGAAAAGAAATCGGTACTTGTCACCAGTGCCGATATTTATCGACCGGCGGCAATTGAACAATTGCGACGACTGGCCAGCGAAGTGGGCGCTGAATTCTTTCCCAGTCAATCCAGCGACAAACCCGTGGAGATCGCAACGGGTGCAATTGCGGAAGCGGCCAGGCGGGTAATTGATGTTGTTATCATCGATACAGCAGGGCGCCTGCATATTGATGACGAAATGATGGCTGAGATACAGGATGTCCATGCCGCCGCCAATCCAGTGGAAACACTTTTTGTCGCGGACAGCATGACCGGTCAGGATGCGGTTAACAGTGCTCGGGCTTTTGATAAAGCGTTATCATTGACTGGAGTAATTCTGACCAAAGCGGATGGCGATGCCCGCGGTGGCGCTGCACTGTCAATACGCCACGTTACGGGTAAGCCCATCAAGTTTCTGGGTGTCGGCGAAAAAACCGACGCGCTGGAACCGTTTTATCCGGATCGTCTTGCTGGCCGCATTCTGGGCATGGGAGACGTTGTTAGCCTGGTCGAGGACATCCAGCAAAAAGTAGATGTTGTCGAGACTGAAAGATTGGCGAAGAAGCTCAAGTCGGGCAAAAAATTTACTCTGGAGGATTTTCGTGACCAGATAATGCAAATGGAAAATCTCGGTGGTATCAGTGGCATGATGAACAAGATGCCGGGCATGGGTGCCATGGCCGGTGCCGCGCAGGAGCAAGCGGCAGCCGGTCAAATGAAAGGCATATTGGCCATAATCAATTCCATGACTCTTCATGAGCGACAATTTCCGGATGTCATCCGCGGTTCACGTAAACGTCGCATCGCGGCAGGATCTGGTACCCAGGTACAGGAAGTTAATCGTATGTTGAAGCAGTTCGGCCAGATGCAAAAAATGATGAAGAAATTTAAAAAAGGTGGAGTGAAAAATGCCTTACGGGGTATAAAAGGTTTGCCGGGGATGCCTTTTTAACAGAATAAGTACGGTAAATAGTTAATTATTCCCGTTGCAAAAAATCACGTTATACGCGTATAGTGTTCTCCGATACTCGTAGAAAATAGGGAAGAAGTGGGATGACGGATTCCGTTGTGGGTGCACCTGAGATAGACGAACGCCGAGCTGGATCAGCCGGAATTGGCGAGAAACTGGTGGCTGAACGTGCCGCGATGCTGGTCCGATTTTGCCAGGCTGCTGGCCTGGAGCCGTACCATAAGGAAACCGATCAGAAAATTGTGCAACAGCGTCTGCAGGAGTTCTGCCAGGTGCTGATGGACTATGTCGCTACCGGTCACTTCGGACTTTACGAACGCATTACTGCAGGCAAAGAAAGACGTCAGGGTGTTGCGGAGCTAGCCGATGAACTTTATCCCCGCATCGCCGAGACGACCGAACTTGCGGTTGCTTTCAATGATAAATATGATTGTGGTGATAATTGTGATGTCGGTGACAATCTTGATAAAGATCTGTCAATTCTTGGCGAGGAGCTCGCGGTTCGTGCCGAACTCGAAGACAGATTGCTTACCGCGATGGTGCGATAGACTCAATATTGCGTAGTTATCCTCCCGTAAGGGACATAAAACGAATAATTTTCTCCGGATTTTCACGAAACTCGTGACGCTCGGGTTTGCGTGCGATCGCTTGTTTAATAATTTCCTCAAGCTCCCCGTTTGATACGCCCTGACGAAGGTATGGACGCAGAGCAACGCTGTCTTCCTGACCCAGACACAGGTAAAGCGTCCCGTCGACAGATAGTCTTACGCGGTTGCACGTGTCGCAAAAGTGTTGGGATATGGGCGTGATAAAACCGATACGGGTATCGCTATTCTTGATGCGGAAATATCTGGCTGGTCCGCCGCCGGGCATAACAGCGGGCACCAGCTCGAATTCTTCTTCAATTTCCCTGCGTACGCCCTGCAAATTCAGATAGGTATCTGTGGCGTCACGGCCGGTATCGCCAATCGGCATGGTCTCGATAAAGCGTAATGCAAAATCGTTTTCAACACAGAAACGTACCATGTCCGTCAGTTCATCGTCATTCACACCACGCATAGCGACCATGTTGATTTTAATCGGTTGAAATCCGGTTTCACGGGCCTTATTCAGGCTGGCGAGAACCTTGCCAAGTTTTCCGCCCCCCGTTATCTCGGCATACCGGTCCGCTTTCAACGAATCAAGGCTGACATTAATGCGGGAGATTCCGGCGTCATAAAGTGGTTGGGCGTGGCGACCTAATTGCACGGCGTTGGTGCTTAGCGAGAGATCTTCTACTGCGGCATTATAATGCAAGCGTTTTACGAGTTGCGGCAAATGTCGACGTGCCAGGGGCTCGCCACCGGTGATGCGGATACGTTTCACACCGAGCGAAGTGAACGCCTGTACCACGCGCTCAATCTCGTCGAATGTCAGCCAATGTTCCGGATCATTGAAACCATCAAAATGTTTAGGTATGCAGTATCGGCAACGCAAGTCGCAACGATCCGTTACCGACAGACGGAGGTACTCAATCTTGCGTTGATAGGGATCGATCAGTTCTTGTTTCATGTGATTGATAGTACGCAATCCCATAAGCCGCCGACAGTATAGCCACACGGATTGCGGGAGAACTAATCTCGATAATATTGATGTTGGTTCAGGCCAGGGGCTGTTGTGCGTGCAGTGCGCGACCGGTTATATCCTTGCTCTCCGGCCCCAATAAATACAGGTAAGCAGCAACGATCTCCTCTGGTGTTAGTAGTTTCGTGGGGTCTTCTCCCGGATAAATCTTGGCACGCGACGTTGTCCTGATTGGCCCGGTGGCAAGGCTGTTCACCCGGATACCTGTTTCGCCTGCCAGTTCAGCCGCCCAGATTTGCATCATGCCCTCGATAGCAAAACAGGCAATACCGTAGGCGCCCCAGTAGGGTTTTCCTTCACGTCCGACCTCTGACGAGGTGAAGACAATGCTGGCATCGTGTGATTCCTTCAATAGCCCAAGGCAAGTACGGGTGAGCAAGTAGGGCGCTGTGACATTGGCCTGCATCACCTCCGCAAAAATAGGCAAGTCAAACAACTCCAGTGGACTCAACAAACTGACTTCCATTCCACAGTGAGCGATGCCATCCAGCAACCCAAATTCGCTTCCTAGAGTGTCAGCCAGCTGTTCATAGGCGTCGGCACTAGCTTTAATCAGGTTAATCGGCATCAGAGCAGGTTGCGGCGCACCACCGGCCTCAATGCGATCATACGTTTCTTCCAAACGCTTGCGTCGGTTGCCAAGCAATACGACGGTAGCATGGTGTGCTGCCAGCGCCTCGGCTACGGTCTCGCCAAGATCAGTGTCAGCGCCGGTAACGAGTATGACGCGGCCGTCCAGCAATTTGAGACTGGCCTTATAGGCATGAAGCGGTTTGTGTGAATCCAGCATCGTGAATTAATCTAACTTGTCTGGCAGGTAAACGGGGGGAAGTCTTAACGAAAATGCGGTGCAATGCAATGAGGAGAAAAATTCAGGCGGCGTAGCTGGGTTTTCCTTCATCGTTGACGGCAATACGGTTTCGGCCCATTCCCTTCGCCAGGTACAGGCGCTTGTCGGCAATGCGCATAAGATCTCTGACTGAGTCTGTGTGTTCGGCATCTTGCGAGGCGATACCAATACTGACAGTAACGGTGAGACGGGTACCGTCAATGTCGAGATTGTGCTGCTCGATAGCTGAACGCACGCGTTCCGCCATCACTGCACTGCCCAGCCGGTTGGTATCCGGTAACAGGATGGCAAATTCCTCACCACCAATGCGAGCCACCGTATCTACGCCACGGGTCAAATCCTGTAAAACCCCGGCAATCGCAATCAAAACTTTATCGCCCCCATCGTGACCGTGATTGTCATTTATTTTCTTGAAATAATCGATGTCGAGCATTAACACGGAATAGGTGGAGCCATAACGATTGTGTAGCGCAAGGAGTTCTCCCGCCTGGTCAAAGAATGCACGACGGTTTTCCAGCTTCGTAAGCGGGTCGGTCGTCGCTTGTTGCTGCAGGGCCTCGCGACTGGCTTCCAACTCGCGGATGGTGCTGGAGAGAGTGTAGTGCACGTTGACGCGCGCGGTGAGCTCGATTTCATCGATTGGCTTATTTATAAAGTCACTGGCGCCGTTGGAGAAAGCCAGATCGCGATCGGTGTTGTCGTCTGCGTCTGTCATGACGATGACGGGGATTTTATTGATGCGTGGATTCTTGCAGCGACGAATTTCAACCAGCAGTTGATGGCCGGTCATTTCCGGCATATTGATATCGGTTAGCACCAGCCCGATGTTATTTTCCGTATTTATCATTTCCCACGCCACGGCACCATTTTTGACCTTCACCAGTGAGTATCTGTCTTCGAGAAACTTGGACAGCATGGTGGCCGTAGTCTTGGAATCCTCCACCAACAGGATGTCGGCGGGGGTATTGTTGTTTTTAACCGAATAATTCGATGTTGAGGCTGACATTGTCCGGGTGTTTGCCTGACTGGTTGTGTCGTTACTACTGAAATTGTAGGCAAAAATTGTGCCGTCGTGGGAGGATATTATTTTTCTTTTTCTGGCGTGACCGGTTGTCGAAGTCCTTTTTCGACCGCAGCGGGTGATTCAAGATTGTTGCCGTCGACGCCCAATTCGGTGAATTTTCGCGCTCCAGGCATTAATTTTGCCTCAAACGAACCCACTGCTTTATTGAAACTGCCCACTGCACCGTCGAGGCTGCGCCCCAATTTGCTCAGATGATCGGCAAAAACGGCCAGACGCCGGTACAGGTCTACCCCCACTTCGCGCACTTTATCGGCGTTCGCCGCAAGGGTTTCCTGTCGCCAGCCATACGCCACCGCGCGCAACAGGGCAACCAGACTGGTAGGTGTTGTCAGCATAATCTGTTGTCGCAGGGCGTCTTCCAGTAGCTGTGGATCGTGTTCCAGAGCAGACGAAAGAAATTGATCACCCGGGATAAACAAAATGACGAAATCCGGGGTGTTGCGAAACTGGTTCCAGTAGGCCTTGCTGGCAAGTTCACGCACACGTTTCCGTACATTGCTGGCGTGCTGCTGCATGAACTGTTTTCGTTCACTATCGCCAGATGCCTCGATGGCGCTTAAGTAGGCGTCGAGCGGGGTTTTTGCATCAACCACAATTTCGCGCCGGTCCGGCATGCGCACGATCATATCGGGCCGGCTTCCTTCACTGCTTGTTACCTGCTCATAGAAATCGCAGTGCTGTACCATGCCTGCCAGTTCGGCCAAACGTTTCAGCGTCAACTCGCCCCATTGACCACGCACTTCGGGGCGTCGCAGCGCCTGCACCAGGTTGCGTGTTTCGCCTTGCAGTACTTCCTGAGTTTTAACCATGGAATCCAGGTACTGGCGTAGCGAGCCATAGGCTTCTTTACGATCCTTTTCAATCGAACGAATCTGTTGTTCTGTCTTTTCCAGTGCTGCTTTGATGGGTTTAACCAGATCTTCAACGGCTTTGCCTTTCTGGTCGAGTTCACCTTTGGCCTCAGTATGAAGGCGCTTGAGGGTCTGTTCTGCCAGTTGAATGAATGACTGGTTGTTGGCATGCAACGCCTTGGTGGACAAACTGGTAAAGGCAGTTTCGAGTTCGGACAGTTTGCCTTCAGCGTTTTTCTGTTCCAGTTCCAGCCGCGTTTCCAGTTCGGCTACCCGGCGCTGGTTGCGTAGTTGCGAAATCAACCAACCAATAACAACACCGACCCCGGAAGCCAGTACGATTAGTGCAACCAGAAACGGATTCAGGTCACTGATGTTCATTTAGCCAACTTAATATTTCCTCGGGTGTATTGACCAATCCGTCGGCACCCCAGTTTTCCGGTTGATCATCATCGCGCAGGTAGCCAAACAGAGCCACCAGCGTTTTCATGCCGGCGCGTTGTCCTGCTTCGATGTCGCGTTCGGCGTCGCCGACATAAAGACATTGTCCCGGCTGGCTGCCCGCCGTCTCGCAGGCATGTAGCAGCGGCCCAGGGTGGGGTTTGCTGTTATTGGTGGTGTCACCGCTGACAATGGCGGACGCTTTGTTTTCGAGTCCCATGAGTTTCAGCAATGGGTCGGTGAGCCAGGACGGTTTGTTGGTGACGATACCCCAGTTCAATCCGGCCGATTCAATATCATTAATAACTTTATCCATGCCTTTAAATAGTGTGGTGTGCTCGCAGAGTTTACTTTTATATAAATTTAGAAAACGTTGTCGCAGGGGTTCAAACTGTGGTGACGTGGGTTCCAGTCCGAACCCCAGCGTTATCAGTGCTTTGCCACCATAGGAGGCCTCCTGGCGGATGCGTTCGTAGGACAGGGGTTGCTTGCCTTCTTCTTTTAGCAACGTGTTCAATGCCAGCGCCAGGTCGGGCGCGGTATCGGCCAGGGTACCGTCCAGGTCAAACAAAACCGTACGGATATTTACGGCCAGCGTCACAACCTCAGTCATCGGTACGAATGCTGTGGGCGATATAGTTTACGTCGACGCCCGGGCCGAGGGAGTAGCTTTTTACCAGCGGGTTGTAATGCATACCGATAAATTCGTGAATGGACAGGCCAGCAGCGCGGGCCCAGCGAGCTAGCTCTGAAGGGCGGATGAATCTGGTGTATTCATGGGTGCCCTTGGGGAGAAGTTTCAGCACATATTCCGCACCAACAATGGCAAACAGCCACGACTTGGGATTGCGATTTATTGTCGAAAAAAAGACATGACCGCCGGGTTTCACCAGTACGGCACAGGCGGCGATGGTGGAGGCCGGGTCCGGTACGTGTTCCAGCATTTCCATGCAGGTGATGACATCAAAACTGCCGCTGGCCGATTTGGCCAGGGCTTCGGCCGAAATTTTCCGATAGGTCACGGTTTCTCCGCTTTCCTTGAGATGCAACGTGGCCACACTCAGGGGAGCCTCACCCATATCAATCCCGGTAACATCGGCGCCACGCGCCGCCATGCTCTCGGAAAGAATACCGCCACCACAGCCGACGTCGAGTACCTTTTTGCCCTTGAGTGAGACGCGTTCATCAATGAAGTCGAGGCGTAGCGGGTTAAGCTCGTGTAAGGGTCGAAATTCGCTATTGGGGTCCCACCAACGGGAAGCCAGTTGCGCGAATTTATCGATCTCATCGGGATCGACGTTTTGATTGGCGGTAGTGCTTGCCATGATTATGGCTCCAGATTTGCTGTGGCTATTTTATCACGCCATTGCTTTGCTTTGTCGATAATAGTTTTTTCATCCAGTGTGGCCAGTTTTCGACCGGTAAGCAACGGATGACCCGCTATCCAAACGTCTGTAATTTGGTCCCGGTTAGCGGCATATACAATTTGCGAGATTGGGTCATATACAGGTTGTGTTGACACACTATCGAGATCTATCGCGATTATGTCGGCGTATTTACCTTTTTTCAATGACCCGGTAATAGCGTCCAGTCCCAGCGCCCTGGCGCCATTGAGCGTGGCCATACGTAGCGCGGTATGTGCCGGTAGCGCCGTTGCATCACCACTAACGCCCTTGGCGAGCAACGCGGCCGACCGCATCTCACCCAGCAAGTCGAGGTCATTGTTACTGGCTGCACCATCGGTTCCCAAAGCCACATTGACACCGGCATCGAGTAATCTTGTCACCCGGCAGAAACCGCTGCCGAGCTTGAGGTTGGATTCAGGGCAATGCACCACGCTGGCGCCATTCTCTGCCAGCAGGGTGATTTCCTTGTCGGTGGCCTGGGTAAAGTGCACCGCCAGTAGATTGGGGTTCACCAGATCCAGCTCCCGCAAGCGGTCGAGTGGACGTTTACCCGTTGTCTTTATCGCTTCTTCAATCTCGTGAGCAGTTTCATGCAGGTGAATGTGTACCGGACGGCTCAGCTCATTATTAAGCGTGGCAATTTTTTTCAGTGGTTCATCGGCCACCGAGTAGGGCGCATGGGGAGCAAACGTCGTGCTGACCAGCTTGCTGTTGCGCAGGTCGTCATGCAGCCTTAACCCTTTATCCAGGTATTCGTCCCATGACTGCGCGTAGCTGCTGGGAAAATCGAGCATAATCATGCCGACCGAGGCCCGCATCCGCACCTCGCGTGCAATATGGGCCACGTCTTCGCCGAAGAAATACATATCGTTGAAACAAGTCGTACCGCTCTTGAGCATCTCGGCCATCGCCAGTCGCGTGCCGTCGGCAACAAAATCATCACTCACCCATTTTGCTTCAGCTGGCCAGATATATTTTTGCAACCATTGCATTAACGGCAGGTCATCTGCCAGTCCGCGGAACAGGGACATGGCGGCATGGGTATGGGCATTGATGAAGCCGGGCAGTAGCGCGTGGCTGTCGAGCGTTATGGTTTCGGTAGCCTGGTATTTTTTCTCCGCCTCGACGGTGGGCAGCACATTGACGATTTTTCCGTCACGCACCGCGATGCTGTGGTGGTCCAGCACCATGTTGTCGGGTTCGACGGGGATCACCCAGCGGGCGTTTATTATCTGGTCGATGTTTTGCATTGGTGTTTGATTTTCTACTTTGGGCGGGAGTATAGCGGGATGGGGTTGGGGCGCCTATGGCGGAGGCGTTTCCGCTGTTCTTTTGTTATCCGTTCGCTCGTCATTCCGGTGCATACCGGAATCCAGTCGTTAATGTTCCGCCTGCGGCGACCTTATAAGCTATTAATCGGGGCTGGTCCCGATAGCCCAGTTACTTCTTCTTTGCTTGTCCAAAGCAGAAGTAACCAAGAAGAAAAGACACCCGAATCCTTGCCCTTCGGGTTCCCTCCCCAGACTCGAAAAATCCCCAAAGCGAGCCTAACTAGGAATATCACAATCGTGATATTTGCCTCTACATGAGGCTCGCTTTCCGAATTTTAATTCGCCTGTGTCGGCTGCGTCTACGGGGCGTAAATTAATAAACTGGAGGCGAGTTGAGGTATATTCGGAGTTGTTAGCTATGTGGAGAGCTCAAATGACAGATGATTACAACGAATGGCACGAACTCTGTCGAGATTATAATTCGGCCCGGGATGCTGTGTATGAAGCGCTTGGGCCTGTTAATCAGAAATTCTCAGCTATAGGCGAAGGGACAGGTCATACCAATCCGTCTGACGAGGAGCTAGATAAATTGGATGAAGCATGGTCTTCTTGGGAAGACGCAAAAAATAATATGAAAGAATTTATAAAGAAACGTCGTTAAGAAGGCATAGATATTTACAATGACTTCTACAAATAAAAATTCCGTCGAAGAATTATTGGAGGAAGAGGCCAAGGAGACATCGCGACTTGGTAGATTTAAAAGGTGGTTTCTATTCTTACTAGGTTTTTCGCAATGTCGTTATTGTATCTACTGCGAAGCTGATGCAAATGAATACAGGGGAATGCGCGAATCAATATTACTAAATAATGGAAAATGTAAATGGTCGCATAATAGTATTACGTCAAACCTAGATCGTGACGACTTAAGAAAATTTCACAGATGTCCCGCATTTGCTCCTGTTTTATATAATTTTAAAGAGTATGCGATAAATCCGACAGAGGTAGAAAACATATTCCAAAAGAGAAAAGCAACGTTCTTTACTTGGGCTGGGTGGATTGTAGCGATCTTGATCGCACTAGTTCTACAAAAATGAAAGAGGGAGCGGTCAACAATATTGCTCTACGTTTGTTATGGACGTTTTTGGAATTAGGTTTGTAACTTGTTTCTTTTGACGTTCCGCGACATCGGGAGCGCCGAGACTCGGAAGAAAAATCCTGTTTGCGCGCATCGTGTAGAGGCAAGCGGGCCGAAGGCCCGCTCCGAGTTATACGCGCAACGAAGGTTTTTCTGAGAATCGCAGGATTAAGCGGACGGTTGGAGCAAATGGCTTTGGTTACTTTCCCCGAAAGGAAAGTAACCCGGGGGTGCAGGGGGCGGAGCACCCCGCATTACCGCGAGAGCAAGCAAAGCCAAGTAGGGTGAGCACCGCCCACCATGAAGGTAAACCTGGCCTACGCTGTTTCCAGCGAGTAACGCTTTGACGTCATAACGTCAAAGTGCTACATTCTACCGTATGAACAGCACTCCCAAACGCGCAACTGTCTATTTTGACCCGGCGCTTCACCGTGCCCTGCGGGTGAAGGCGGCGGAAACTGAACGATCTCTGTCAGACCTCGTGAACGAGGCGG
>JBGMQT010000006.1:0-63493 GCA_048060695.1 Acidiferrobacterales bacterium | reverse complement strand
GGGGGGCTTATGGCGCCGATTTTGCTGCATGCATTTTATAATGCCGGATTCTTTCTGGTCACAGCACCATAAACTGTTTCAACAATTTACAACTAGAATCCACCGAAGGCCCGACGACGCCCGGATGGTTGTCTGGCGGCTGCCTTGTCGCTTTCGATCTTTGCGACCAGGGTCTTTAATCCGCGATGGTCTCGCATTAAAGAGAGCCCTTTCCCCACAAGGCGGTTCGCCTCATCCCATTTTTTTTGCAGGCGAAGTTCATCCGCCAGTACCTCGTAACCGCTGGCAATTTGTTCCCGTAGTCGGCGGACACGACGATTCCGTGGTGCCATGGCATAGGCTGATTCATACTTCCGGGTAGCCGACTGAAGCCGTCTCTCACTGAGCCGCGCGGGTGACAATAGGTCGGCTGCCTGCTGCAAGTAGGAAGCCAGCTTTGCAGCGGCCGGGTCCATCCGGGTTGGGCGGGTTTGTGTTCGCGCGCGCTTTGCTCTGGCAACACGTCGTTGCGTCCTGGCGTACGCAGCTTTACTGGCATCCAGCTCCGCATTGACTACTGCCAGTTTCGGATTTGTCGAATCGGCCCGTTGCGCCAGCGTCAGCGCTGTGGTT
The DNA here is from genome assembly GCA_048060695.1 of Acidiferrobacterales bacterium. Taxonomy (GTDB): domain Bacteria; phylum Pseudomonadota; class Gammaproteobacteria; order Acidiferrobacterales; family JAJDNE01; genus JAZFSZ01. The sequence goes on along the minus strand of JBGMQT010000006.1, from coordinate 62,881 downwards.
GCCTGATCAAACTGATTGGCACTGATTGCCTCTTCCGCATTGGCAATATAAATCGTACCGATGTTTCGCAGGCCTTCTTTCGCCGACTGATTGTCTTTATCTATCACAAGCACGGCCTGAAACTTCTGGTTGGCATTACTGCTGCCGGGCTCAAAATAGCGGCCTGCTGCATAGTCGGCCTGGGCATCCAGTATTAACCGGGCGACTTTGTCTGTCACCCCGTCTCCCGCCGTGGGTAAATCTGCGCTATCGCGCTGCGCTGATACTACCTCCTGCCCGTTGGCCGGTTGCTCTGTGGAGCCACCAAGAAACCCCTTCTGGAAAGCGATAAAGCCACCGATGCCGGCAACCAGCAGTATGCTTAGTGTTACCACCAGCCCGGATTTCTTTCCGGGTTTCCCGGTAACACTTGTGCCCACAACCTGGGTCGCCTGTATCGCCTCTCCGGATATTGCAGTGGCTGCCAGCGTGTCCCCACCTGCCGCGGTTTTATCGGCCTCCAGTACTTCCAGCGTGCGCACGACGTCGGCACCGGTCTGCCAACGCTCGTCAGGATTCTTGGCCAGCAACTTGCCGAGAAATGTCTGGTACTTGGCAAGACCTTCTGGAAGTTTCGGTACTGGATCGCGAATATGCTTGATGCCGATAGAGAGGGCGGAATCGCCGTGGAAGGGGACTTTGCCAACCAGCATCTGGTAAAACATAATGCCGAGACTGTACAGGTCCGACCGACCGTCCACGGGTTTGCCCTGGGCCTGCTCCGGACTCATGTAGTGCGGCGTGCCGACCACTGACCCGGTTGCGGTTAATTGTGTACTGCCATCGGCAGCCCGCGCGATGCCAAAATCAGACAGCACCGCAGAACCGCTACGACTGAATAGAATATTGTCCGGTTTTATATCCCGGTGAACGAAACCACTCTGCTGGGCATAATTAAGAGCCAACGCGATTTCTTTCATAATACGGATCGATTGTTTTTGCCCTAGCCCCTTTCTTATTTTTGCCTTGAGGTCGCCACCTGGGTGGTACTCCATGGCCATGTAATACAGGTCACCGGAAACCCCGACATCAATAACGGCGACGATGTGGGGGTGCGCCAGTTTTGCCGCGATGCGCGCCTCGCGCAAAAAGCGATCACCAAACGAGGGGTCCGTCAAAAGCTGAGGTAACATAATCTTGATCGCCACCTCGCGCTCCATCGACTGCTGCACACCGAGATAAACCGTGGCCATACCGCCACGCCCCAATACCCTCAGGACCCTGAATCCAGGAATTTCTGGAAGTTTTTCCTTTTTTTGGTCTTTTGCCATTTCCAATCAGTAGTCTATTTTTTTCAAACATTCCATACCGGTTAATTCAGTATAAGTCGGCGTTGGTACCCATTCCAGCGTAGGCGCCAACGTGCTTCATAACATCCCGCATACTCACCATGCCAAATATTACCATTCCGGTGTCCAGGGGCTTGTTCCGGGCTTTTAGCCATATTATTCTCTTCTGGACTGGACAGATTCGCGCTAACATTCCTGGTGGCGTCGGGGCCAATTCAAGGGAGCATGAAAATAATGAAAATCAGGGCACTTTCTACTGTCTTTTTACTGCTATTCATTTCCCTGCCGGCCGGTGCGGCGGAACTTACTGTGGTGCCGAGTATCGGTTACGGTTTCAGCAGCCTCAAATTTACCCGTTCCGTTGGCGGTGAAGACGCCAGCCGATTCAGTGTCATCGACATGGGTTTGACGGTTGCGTATGAGCGCTATTATGTCAGAATCGGCGCCGAAGTCCCGCTGGGTGAGGAGTACACTTACGGCCCGGCGTTGATTCGCCAATTCAAACGTGAAGATTATGGTATCTCCGTTGGCTACTACGCGCTCGAGAATCTATCGCTATTCGGTGGTTACTCATACGGTAAAACGTCTATTATCAGTTTTGACGGGGGTGGTGGTTTGCCGCCCTACCCGGTCTATACCCAGCACCTCGATTCCGGTTTATACCTGGGTGCGAACTACTCCTTTTACGTTGGCAAGACTGGCACCATTGGATTGAACCTGGCCTACGCCAGTATGGACGGGTCATTGATTGTCCAGGATTCCGACCCCGGCGGTGTGAGTACCCGGGAAAACGGTAAAACTACCGGTTACAGCTTTGGCTTGACCTGGAGCGACACCTTCAAAGACAAACTCACTTACTACATATCTTACAAGCAAAAGAGTTACAAAACCGATCTTGTTACCAACTCGATTGACAAGAATTTCAACATTGCGACCATCGGCGTTGTTTTCCCGATCTGATCTATTCTGTATTCAGCCTTTAGAGACAGGCAAAACGAATGACGTGCAAACTGTCATCATCCACAGACTCGCCCAATCCTATAGTGCCTACACCGACCAAAGGTAATTCTTCGCGCCGAATATAAATACTCTGTTTGTTTTCCATAATAACGTAAGTACCGTTGGTGCTCTGGTCTACGAGCACAAATTTACCTCGCCGATACTCGATACGTGCATGTATACGAGACGAAAAATCAGAATTAACAATCAGATCGCAGCGCGGATCCCGACCAATCATAAAATCCGGCGCATTTGCTTTGATATTTGACTCGTTTCCATCGTAAACAATACTCAGCAGGGAGGCAGCGTCGGCACTTCCGCTTTTGATCGCTGTACGCATCTGGGTCGCATTTTCCGGCTGCCATAACACCTCATAGATTGTTACCTCGCCCTCCTTGCCTTTGATCGCTGTTTTATCAAATTCGCGCGTCATACCAACATGCTTCGGCGAAAGGTTCAACACAGTGTCCGCGGTGGTGATGATCTGTTTGCCCTTGGCAATTGCCGTTACGCGAGCCGCAACATTGACGGCGTCACCGAACACGTCCCCTTCTTTCTCGATGGCGGTGCCATAGTGCAACCCGATGCGCACCGAGGGCAGCGCTTCCCTGGCCTTGCCATTCTCCAGCGCTTCCTGAATTTTACAGGCGGCTTCAATGGCCGAATCTTCGTCTGCAAACCGGCTCATAACTTCATCGCCGATAAATTTAACGATGGTGCCTTTGGATTTCTTAATGATGTCTGAGGCGATACCGAGGCAGCGCTCGATTATTTGCTGGGCCTTCTGATCGCCAAGTTTTTCATAGAGTTTGGTACTGCCCTCTATGTCCACAAACATGATTGCTGTTTTTTCGGAATGTTCGCCCATTACTAGCTGGCTACTCGCCGTTTCCCTATATTAGAAGTTGCTAATTTGACCAGGTGGCATTTTATACCAACCCGTCATCCCCGAAACAGGTATTTTTACCAGCGCGTATTTGGTCGGGAAAGTTATAAATAGTATAGCGGCTAATTGGGGGTAGTGGTCCGGCAATCTATAATGGGGTGAGGCCGCAGTGCATCCATTTTTTATCCCGTTAGAGCCATAAAGAGTTGCGGTAATTTCTCCGGCAGACGCTCTATCCGGTCTATCACCGTATACTGATTACCAAAGATTTCGGTAACGTAATCGTCTTCACCGGGTCGTACATTGGCATCGAGGTTAATGCAATAGGTATAGATTCCATCCTGATCAAGCTCCTGTACCGCCTTGTGCGCATCCTTGATCAACAGACGCTGATCATCAACGTCAATGTCGGATGGCTCGCCATCGGTGAGCACCAGCAATAACTTTTTCTCTGCCTTTTGTGCGCCCAGATAGTGAGCGGCATGACGCAAGGCTGCTCCCATACGCGTGGAATAACCCGCTTCCATAGCTGCCAGACGCGCCTTGACGTCATCGTTCCAGTGTTCGCTATAGCCTTTAATATGCTGATAACGTACCTCGTGGCGCGTGTTCGATGAAAAACCAGCAATGGCAAATTTGTCACCCAGGTGCTCAATTGCCCAACCGAGTAAAGCAACCGCTTCCTGACTCAATTCAAGAATGGTTTGTTCGCAACCCTCGGGGGTATCTGCCAGTGACGCAGATAAATCCAGTAATAACATCACTGCAATGTCGCGCCCATCGTGCCGATGGCTCATGTTGATACGTGGATCAGGCTGGGCACCGCTCCTGAAATCAATCAAGGAACGAATTGCCACATCAAGATCCAGTTCGCTTCCTTCTTCCTGGTAGCGGACACGTACATACCGTTGTGGTTTTAGCATGTCCAGAACACGTTTTAATTGTTTCGCCAGACCTGCATGTTTATTGAGAAGTTTGTCGATATCAGATGCGTTGCCCTTTGGGTGCAGCGTTTCATACAGGCTTACCCAATCCGGGCGGTAGGTCTTGGTATGGTAGTCCCATTCCTTGTAATGGCGTGGTGGCAGGCCATCAAACTCGCTTTCGTTTTGTTTGACTTCACGATTGTCTTCAAACGCCTCTTCTTCGTCACCTTCTTCAATAAACATCCACATGTGACGATTGTCGTCGCGATAGTCCACTTCGGTATCTTCAAAATGTACTTTGGGTGATTGGTCTGTTTGGCGACGGGTTTTGGCAATATAGGATACGGCGATTTGAACAATATCTTTAGTCGAAGTATTTTCCTGCTGCATCACATCGTGAAATTGCTTTATGCATTCCAGCAAATCCGGGTTTTTATACCCGTGACCGGAATCAAGAATACCGTAGGACAACATCGCCAGACGATGGCGAATGCAGGATTCATTCTCTGGTTTGCAGGCATCTTCTTTTGGCACCGGATGTAATGACAAGAACAGTCCTCTCAGACCTGGATATTGTTGCATCGCCAGATACTCAATACGCGAGTCTTCCAGTGTTTCAATAGCGATGCGCTGAAATGGGCTGAAGTTGTCGGCAATAATTGCCGTGGTCCAGCGCTGGTGCGCAGCGATATGGGCCAGTACCGCGCGGTACCGATCAATTCCTGCAATTCTTCCACCGGGGATCTCTTTGTCGTCATACACGTCTGGCACGCGGATACCGAGATGGTCGTAGTAGGGAACGGGTTTGCGTAATTGGTCAAATGCATTCGAATATGGAATCAGGTAGGACCGCTGTTGCCAAAGTGCTTTGAGATACAGGTCGAGCCTGCGTTCGTTATCAATAAAGAGAGTGCCATGCCGTTCGCGGCTCAATACTGCCCTGCTATCGGCCGACTGGAGACAGAAAAAATCTTTTTGCCGTTCAGGGTGGTTACCATAATTATTGATGCCGTAGTCTATCCAGTTTTTTATGCCTTCGAGAGACAGTTCGCCAAGTAAATATGGCATCTGGTTAAGAAGATCGGGCAGGCCTGGACTGGGAATAGTCGTATGAAATCCATGGATAGAACCGGTCGTGCGTTCCATCATATTCATCAGCATATCAATGTAATGTTTCAGCTGCTCTTCACTGCCAAGACGGCGAGCTGCTTCAGCTATGGTGTTTAGAAAAGGCGGGATAGCATTACCGTTGGGGCTGCGCGACATGTCCCATACTGTCTGCGAAACCGTTGATAACGTACTTTCACCCAGTTGTTTCGCGACGCCGGGCATCTCTTCCAGGTAAACCAGTACTGGCTCAAATCCACGACCAATCATGCAGATCAGCGACGCACCCTTCAGGTAATCCCGAATACCCTGAGTGGACAGGACTGCCAACGCGCCGGACATACAATCAACAAAAACATCGTCCAGATCTTTAAAGCCGCATTTCAGTTTATCCCGAAATGCCTGCATCTCAGCACTGAGATCGGTTCCGATATGTTTATCCGGTGCAGCCAGGCTCATGATCAACTATTCTCGTGGTAGATACCGAAAGTTGGACATTATGCAAATATGGTATCAATCGCGTGGTCCAGGGTGCTGCGAATATCCGCGTCATCGGTTATTGGCCTCACCAGCGCCATACGGCATGCGTCAACAGGCTCAATGCCGCCAATGATTAACGTGGCAGCGTACGTTAACAGGCGAGTGGAAATACCTTCATCCAGACCGTGGCCTTTCAGATTACGCGCGGTTTCGCCCATTTTGACCAGTTTTTTTGCGGTCTCTGCATCCACACCAGTTTCTTTTTCAACAATGCTGGCCTCTACCTTCGCGGTAGGATAGTCAAAATCCATCCCTGTAAATCGTTGCTTGGTGGACTGCTTCAGATCTTTCATAAGGCTCTGATAACCAGGGTTGTAGGATATAACCAGCTGAAAATCGGGATGCGCGTCGATTAGTTCACCTTTTTTGTCCAGTGGTAATTGACGACGGTGATCGGTGAGCGGGTGGATCACCACGGTGGTATCTTGACGGGCTTCAACAATTTCATCCAGATAACAAATGGCGCCTATTCGTGCAGCTGTTGTTAGTGGGCCATCCAGCCAGCGCGTGCCATCGGCGTCCAGCAAGTAACGTCCTACCAGATCAGAAGCGGTCATGTCTTCGTTACAAGCCACCGTGATTAGTGGTTTCTTCAGTTTCCAGGCCATATATTCGATGAAGCGTGACTTACCGCATCCTGTCGGGCCCTTGATCATTACGGGTAGTCGAGCTTCATAGGCCGCCTCATACAAAGTCACTTCATTCCCTAACTGCTCGTAATAGGGTTCCTTCACTACTTTGTATTGCTCAATATCAATGCTTTGATCTTGATTGCTCATAAGCTTAGTCCTGTGTCGTGATAGCTATTCTATAATGAATGATTAAATCAGAAACATGCTGTTTAGAAAAAAAGCCCCTGCATGCAGGGGCTTTTTTGACTCCGTATCAACAAGCAATCGCCTACTTGTGAACGCCCAGTTTGTCTCTCCAGCCCGGGAAGATCTGGTCGGCATCACCCGGGAACGACTCGAATGCGCGAGCAAATTCTTTATGCTCTTTCGCAAATTCGATTGGGTCCGCGCCTTCCTTCCAGCACTGGAATGCCTGATGCAGTGATCTAGCACCCGCAGCCGGTGAGTCTATGTGACCGTAAGAACCGCCACCGGAGGTGTTGATAACATTGCCATGACCCAGGTTTTCAAAGAAACCAGGCAGGCGTAGCGCATTCATACCACCCGAGATGATCGGGGTAGTTGGTTTCATGCCATACCACTTCTGATAGTACGCTGGTCCCTGGCACTCATCACGCTCAATCATGTATGCAATAAGCTTGTCATCATTGGAGCCTTCCATCTTGCCGTACCCCATGGTGCCGACGTGGATGCCGGAAGCCCCTTGCAAACGTGCAAACTTGGCCAAAACATAGGCATCATAACCACGTTTTGCGGAAGGTGACGTTACCATACCGTGGCCGGCACGATGGTAGTGCAGGTACTGGTTAGGGTACTGACGACGTGCTGTCGTCACCATACCGGGCCCACCAACAAAACCATCAACCAGGAACGCTACATGCGACGCGTCCTCACCAAATGTTTCCAGGACGAAATCGGCGCGTGCACACATTTCGTGGTAATCGTCAGCAGTAATGTTGGCAGAAAATAACTTTGCTTCGCCTGTTTCATCCTGCGCACGTTTCATGGATTCTGCGACCAATGGAATAACTTTCTTCATTGGGCAAAAAGTCTGGTTGCCTTGAGGTTCATCGTTTTTGATGAAATCACCACCCAGCCAGAACTGGTATGCCGCATCAGCAAACGGCTCGGGGCGCAGGCCTAATTTTGGCTTGATGATAGTTCCCGCAATATAACCACCATCTACCAGTGGACGGCCCAGGGTACGCCACATGTCGGAGATATCCATCGAAGGGCCGTCGAACAATTGCAGGAATTTGGGTGGAATCCAGAAGTCATAAATTTTGGCTTCTTTTACATCTCCCATACCCTGGTTGTTACCGATAATCAGCGTCAGCAATGACACCAGCATAGCGCGACCGTCAATCACGTTACGGTCGAACAGCTCAACCGGGTAAGCAATGCGCATATCGAGATTTGCTTCGTCAATTTGATAGACCAAAGCATCCACACCCTTGGTGAAGTCATCCGTTGTACAAACCTCAACATTGGTGCCGGTTGAAGATTCCGCTGCGAAGTGGGCAGCCGTTGAAAGATAACCATACCCGGCAGATGGCTCCATTTTGTATGCCACCAGAACGTGCTTGCCGTCGGCTAATAAATCTTCTTCTTTCAGACTCAGGTCTGAATAGCGTGCTGATTGATCCATTGTGATCTCCTAAACTTTTTAAAAAATACCCTATTCGTACATAGTGACATCAGTGCCAGAACCGGGATTTCGGAGCCCGGTCAAACTCTTCAGATGTGGCCCTATTGGCCCGACAACCCGTCTTATTCATAGTCATCATTCGGTCAGGGCTTGCGACTCTACGTGGATCAGATCATAATTAAAACTAAGAGTTATTGATCTTATTCATAAGGTTTTATTTATATATGCATGTGACACTTCGACAGCTGAAAGTCTTCGAATCCGTGGCTAAACATGGGGGCTATACCCGCGCGGCCGAGAAACTCCACCTGACGCAGCCGGCTGTTTCCATGCAAATCAAGCAGTTAGAGGGAAATATCGGCCTGCCCTTGTTCGAACGTCTGGGCAAGAAGATCTATCTGACGGAGGCAGGCAAAGAGCTATACGGCTACTCCAGTTCCATTTCCCGCCAGCTGGACGAGGTTGACGAGATACTGGAGGCCATGAAAGGACTCGGCCGTGGTCGCCTGCGCATCTCGGTCGCCAGTACCGCCAACTATTTTGCCACACGGTTATTGGCTGCGTTTTCCAAATTACATGAGGGCATTACCGTGATGCTGGATGTGACCAACCGCGCCGGACTGCTAACCCAGCTGATAAACAACGAGACGGACCTGGTTATTATGGGCCTACCGCCAAAGGAGCTGGATTTGATCACCGAGGCCTTTATGGACAATCCGTTGGTGGTAATCGCGCCGCCCGATCATCCCCTTGCCCGTAAAAAACAGATTCCCTTCGAGCGTTTGCAGGAGGAAACCTTCGTGGTACGCGAGCAAGGATCCGGTACTCGCATCGCCATGGAGCGTTATTTTGCCGAGCGTGGCGCCAGACTCACAACGGGTATGGAAATGACCAGCAACGAAGCGATTAAACAGGCCGTTGAGGCGGGGCTCGGGTTGGGCATCGTATCCACCCATACGCTCGAGCTGGAGCTGGAAACAAAACGTCTTACCATCCTCGACGCGCGCGCCTTTCCCATCCTGCGTCACTGGTATGTGGTGCATCGTGAGGGCAAGCGACTGTCCCCGGTAGCCCATGCGTTTAAAGACTTTGTGTTGAATGAGGCGGCTTCAATGATGCCCAAAGGTGTAAAATAGGCACTCTTTTCGCCATACTCTGTTAATAGACCCTCAGCGACAACCCTGACTCATATGGATCGGCTGAAAAAGAGACTTAACCTGCTCCAGAAAAAATCGTACAAAGCCTACAAGGAGTTAAAAGGCGAATACGATTTTGGATTATTCCAGCTTAGTATCGATCACGTTCAAGGTGACCCCTTCGCCCAACCGTCACGAATCAGTCTGCACATCTCCCATACCAATTGCGGCATGCCGGCCCACCTCTGGTCCAGTGCAGTTCGTCAAGCTGCGTGTGAGGATTTTCTCGCTCGTTGTCTGCGCGGCGCCATTGATCAACATGTTTCTACCTCTCGCGGTAGCGGACACAGTGACGAAGTGGCGATCTCCGCCAATGGGCAGCAAGTACTGAAACGTAATTGCGTACTGATCACGCCAAACGGTATCGAAGCCCGCATTACTGTTGGTCTACCGGCAGATGGCCGACGGATTCTCGCTGATGACGCCACACGCATTCTGATTGAAGAGTTACCGCAGGTGGTCCGCACTGCGCTTGTCTACAGGAACCTGCCGGCGAGTGAATTTATGGCTCATGTTGATTGTATTGAGGACCAGTCATCCCTGCGCGATTCACTGAGTGAACTTGGCCTGATTGCCTTTCTCGCTGATGGTTCACTTTTGCCACGGCGATCGGGTATCGATGACAGGCCAATGGCAAGCGGCGTCATTCCTTTACGCGCACCGGATTCGCTTGCGGTCGAGGTTAATTTGCCCCACCGGGGATATCTCCGCGGCCTTGGCATTAAAAAGGGTATTACATTGATCGTGGGTGGCGGGTTCCATGGAAAATCGACATTGCTGCGTGCGCTCGAACGTGGTGTATACGACCACGTACCGGGTGATGGGCGCGAGGCGTCAGTGACTGACGCGAGTGCTGTAAAAGTTCGGTCTGAAGACGGGCGCAACATTTCCCGGCTCGATATCAGTGCCTTTATTAACAATCTACCGTTGGGCCGGAGTACCACCGATTTTTCCACTGACAACGCCAGCGGCAGCACATCGCAGGCCGCCAATATCATCGAAGCATTGCAAAGCGGCAGTCGTGCCCTTTTTATCGACGAAGACACCAGCGCCACCAACTTCATGATTCGCGATCAACGTATGCAAAAACTGGTTGCCGACGAAAAAGAACCTATAACACCCTTCCTGCACCGGGTGCGTGAACTCTATGAGGATTATGATGTTTCCAGCGTTATTGTCATGGGCGGTTCGGGCGACTATTTATCGATCTCCGACACTGTGGTCATGATGGACAATTATGAAATTCGGGATGTCACACAACAGGCGAAATCCCTGGGCAATGGGCCTCATCTTTCGCAGCCCTTGTCACCTGTTTCAGTTTCATCGCCACGCCATCCCGCATCAGTGGACTGGCGTCGTAGTGGAAAAACTAAAATTGCTGCCCGGGGAATAAATGAAATTGTGTTTGGAAATCAGAAAATCGATATCAGCAAACTGGAACAACTGGTTGATACCGGCCAGGCAGAGGCGATTGGCTGGATAGTAAAATACTACGCCAACAATATATTGCCGGAAAACATGAGCCTGTTAGCAGGAATGGAAGAGATTTCGCGGATTATTAATGAAAAAGGTCTCGATGTATTTACCCCTTATGATCACATGGGGAACTTTGCAGCGCCACGAGTTCAGGAGCTACTGGCCACAATAAATCGCATGCGGGATCTGGACTGGATAATTCAGGAATAATATCCTAGTTAAGAACAGTGTAACCACGATGACGTAGACAATTCTTGATCACGCGCAACTTCTCGCGCTCGGTTTCGGCCGAACCCCTGGAAGCACCCGATACAGCGCCAACGCCCGCGCCCTTTTTTATCGAATCATGGCCACCAAAGATTGCGCCAATGAGGCCGCCAACAACTGCTCCCTTTGCTGCACGTTCCCCTGCTTTCTGTCTTACTTGTTCGGCGAGACGCTCGCACTCCGCGAAATCCTGCTTGTATTGCGCCCGATCAACGTAAGTCGGATCAATAATGATATCGGACTCTCTCGACGCACAACCGGCAAGCGTGCCGATGCTCGCTAACATTACCAGAACCAGTATTCGCTTCACATCTAACTCCAGTTCAATAGATATACATGTAGATAGTATAATAAGGCGTGGTCTAGATCACTTTAATATATGCAAAAAGGCCGCCCAAGGCGGCCTTTTTGTGGCAGCGTCCAGATAGTGGTTTATTTAACTGTCGGATCAAGCTTGCCGGCCGCATAGTCCATGAACATCTTCTCCAGGGAAATAGCCTTTACCTTGTCGGCATTACCAGCGGTACCAAAGGCTTCATAGCGGGCCTTGCAGATTTCCATCATACCTTTGGTAGCTTCTTTAAGAAATTTGCGCGGGTCAAAATTCGATGGATTTTCGCTTAAATGCCGGCGGATAGAACCGGTTGAAGCCATGCGTAAATCGGTATCGATATTCACCTTGCGCACACCATGCTTGATGCCTTCTGCAATTTCCTCTACCGGTACACCGTAAGTCTGGCCCATGTCGCCACCGAAGTCGTTAATGATCTTGAGCCAGTCTTGCGGTACTGAAGACGAACCGTGCATTACCAGATGGGTGTCCGGAATGCGGGCGTGAATCTCTTTAATGCGATCAATTCGCAAAATATCACCTGTCGGCTCCTTGGTGAATTTGTAGGCACCGTGTGAGGTACCAATGGCGATTGCCAGTGCATCGACCCTGGTCTTCTTGACAAAGTCAGCGGCTTCGTCCGGATCGGTTAATAGTTGGTCCATATCGAGTTTGCCTTCGGCACCGTGGCCATCTTCTTCGCCCATCTCACCGGTTTCGAGCGAACCCAGGCAGCCCAGCTCACCCTCTACCGATACACCACCGGCGTGAGCAAATTCGACTACAGTCCGGGTGACCTCGACATTGTATTCAAAGCTGGATGGTGTCTTCATATCGGCCATCAGTGAGCCGTCCATCATTACCGAAGTAAATCCGCTTTGAATTGATCGCAGACAAACCGAAGGCTCGGAACCATGATCCTGATGCATGACGACCGGAATATGCGGATACATTTCCACGGCGGCGGTAATCAGATGGCGCAGGAAGGGTTCACCGGCGTAAGAACGAGCGCCGGCGGAACCTTGCATGATCACCGGGCTATTGGTGGCATCGGCTGCCTGCATGATGGCATGCACTTGTTCCATATTATTAACATTGAATGCTGGCAGGCCGTAACCGTTTTCGGCGGCATGGTCCAGCAACTGGCGCATTGATACTAAAGGCATTGTGACCTCCTGACTTTAATGATTAGTTATCTGAATTCTGAATGCACGCAACGATAACGCAGAGTGCTGAATTATTCTTCAATGGGGTCGCCTACCCGTACGATCTTCATGGTATTAGTGCCGCCGGGTTTTGACAGTGGCTCACCGATAGTCAGCACGACTATATCGCCGTCACGCACTGCCGAACGACGTCGTAATTCATCCACTGCTTCCCGCAATACTTCCACTGGATCATCCGATGGCAGTGTGAAGTTTACCGGATACACACCCCGATACAGCGTCACTTTACGACGCGTTGAAACCAGCGGCGTCAGCGCGTAAATCGGTACACCAGAGCTGATTCGGGACATCCACAGGGGTGTCGAGCCAGACTCGGTTAGCGAAGCGATGGCCTTGACCGGTAGATGATTGGCCGAATACATCGTCGACATGGCAATGGCTTCATCAATGTGCTCGAATTTCACTTCAACACGATGCAGGGAATGAGTCACTTCGCGCGTCTGCTCCGCGACCTTACACACCCGGTCCATGGCGGAAACCGCAGCTACAGGATACTTACCGGCGGCCGTTTCTGCAGACAGCATAACTGCATCCGTGCCATCTATAACCGCATTGGCCACATCGGACACTTCAGCACGCGTCGGCATGGCGTTCTCGATCATGGACTCCATCATTTGCGTAGCAGTGATGACGATCTTGTTCATTTCACGTGCCATCTTGATCAGTTTTTTCTGAATCGGCGGAACCGCCGCATCACCGATCTCGACACCAAGATCACCGCGCGCGACCATTATTGCGTCGGAAGCTTCGATAATCTCCTTGATATTTTCCACGGCCTCGGCACGTTCGATCTTGGCAATAATGCCACCGTGACCACCCGCTGCACGCAGTAGTCTGCGTGCCTCGTGAATATCATCGGCCTCACGAGGGAACGATATCGCAACGTAATCTGCATCAATCTCGGCAGCAATTTTGATATCTGACTTGTCTTTGTCAGTCAACGCCTTGGCAGACAAGCCGCCGCCCTGGCGATTGATGCCCTTCTTGTCGGAAAGTTGTCCACCGATTACGACACGACAGGTTATTTCCGATCCTTTTACTTCCTCCACCCACAATACAATGCGGCCATCATCCAGCAATAGCGTAGCGCCACGATCGACATCCTGCGGCAACTGCGTGTAGGTCAGGCCAACACGCTCCTGATTTCCCTCTTCCAGCGGATGATTAACATCAAGGATAAAGTTGTCACCTTCCGCGATGTTGACCGAACCGTTTTTAAAACTTCCGATTCGAATCTTGGGTCCCTGCAAGTCTGCAATAACACCGATCGGGCGACCGTGCGCAGAAGCGCGTTCGCGAGCGGCTTCGGCACGCTCACGATGCTTTTGCTGCGTATCGTGAGAAAAATTGAGACGCACCACATCGACCTGCGCCTCAACCAGCTTGTCGAGCACCTTGGGATCATCGGTGGCCGGACCCAGAGTCGCCACAATTTTTGTTCTTCTCATCATTATAATATTAAATGTCCACAGCGTGTTATTTGGCGCGTTCTTCGAGAATCTCGACCGCCGGTAGTTTTTTTCCTTCGAGGAATTCCAGGAATGCACCACCACCGGTGGAGATATACGAAACTTTGTCAGCAATATCGTATTTGTCGACCGCCGCCAGCGTATCGCCTCCACCCGCAATGGAAAAGGCATCACTTTCAGCAATTGCCATTCCCAGCGTTTCGGTGCCTTCGCCAAACTGGTCAAACTCGAATACACCGACCGGGCCGTTCCAGACGATCGTACCCGCGCTTTTCAGCATTTCTGCAAACTGTGCTGCAGTTTCCGGACCGATATCAAAAATCATGTCGTCATCTGTTACATCTTCCACTTTCTTTGTTACCGCGGCAGCACTTTCAGAAAATTCCTTGCCACAAACGACGTCAACCGGGACCGGTATATCACCACCCTTGGCCTGTGCAGCTGCCTTCAACTTTCTGGCTTCTTCCACCAGGTCTTTCTCGTAGAGTGACTTGCCGACATTATGGCCATCGGCTGCAATAAACGTATTGGCGATACCGCCGCCCACGATCAGCTGGTCGACAACTGTGGAAAGGGAATCAAGTACGGTAAGCTTTGTTGATACCTTTGAGCCACCAACAATCGCCACCATGGGACGCCTGGGATTGTCCAATGCCTTGCCGAGGGCTTCAAGTTCACCTGCCAGCAACGGACCCGCACAGGCAACAGGAGCATACCTGGCCACCCCGTGGGTTGACGCCTGGGCGCGATGGGCGGTACCGAAGGCATCCATTACATAGATATCACAAAGTGCCGCCATTTTTTTTGACAGCTCATCATCATTGTTTTTCTCACCAACATTAAAGCGCACATTTTCACAGAGTACGACGTCACCATCAGCCAGATCACCTACTCCATTCAGCCAGTCACGTACCACGGTAATTTTTATATCGAGCAGTGAAGACAATCGTGTGGCCACCGGCTTCAGGGAAAATTCTTCGGCGTATTCACCCTCCGTCGGGCGACCCAGGTGCGACATGATCATAACCCTGGCACCGGCCTTGACGCAGTGCTCAATGGTGGGGATGGACGCGCGGATACGCTTGTCACTGGTGACTTCTCCATCCTTGACCGGGACATTCAAATCCTGGCGGATCAACACACGTTTTCCAGCCAGATCGAGATCGGTCATCTTGATTACAGACATCTGGAACTCCTTAAAAGCTAAAAAACTACATGTAAAACAATCATCACGCCTGGCATATAACTCTCTGCCAGAAATCAACCAGCCCGGCCTCAAGATAAACTGGCCGGGCTGGTGATATTTTACTTAACTCAACAAGCGAAGAAACCGCTTACGGCAAATAAGAGAGCGATTTGGTTTCAGGGGTAGGCGCGGGAAGTTTTCAACGCGGAGTGTGCATAGCGCACATGAGCATTTGAAAACTTACCGCAACACCGCCCCTGATCTAAATCAGAAACCAAAGGGCCTCTTATTTGGAGATGTGCTCGACTATGCGCAGCATATTGCACGTATATCCGTACTCATTGTCATACCAGGAAACAACCTTGACAAAAGTGCTATCCAGAGCGATGCCAGCGCCAACATCGAAAGTGGACGGTGTGCTGTTGCCACGGAAGTCGGTGGAAACCACTTTTTCTTCTGTATAACCCAGCACGCCCTTCATATCACCTTCAGACGCGGCCTTCATCGCAGCACAAATGTCGTCGTAACTGGCCTCCTTGTCGAGCTCAACCGTCAGATCGACGACCGATACGTCGGAAGTCGGTACACGGAAGGCCATTCCGGTCAGCTTGCCGTTTAACTCAGGCAATACAACACCAACAGCCTTGGCAGCACCAGTGGAAGACGGAATGATGTTCTCCAGGATACCGCGACCACCGCGCCAGTCTTTCATCGAAGGACCATCGACGGTCTTTTGCGTCGCTGTCACGGCATGAACCGTCGTCATCAGACCACGTTTGATGCCCCACTTGTCGTTCAATACCTTGGCAATCGGGGCCAGACAGTTGGTGGTGCATGACGCAGCGGACACGATAGCCTGGCCTTTATAGGTATCGTGGTTAACACCGTAGACAAACATCGGAGTACTGTCTTTGGAAGGTGCGCTTTGTACGACCTTCTTTGCGCCGGCATCGATATGCTTCTGACAGGTTTCCTCGGTGAGGAAAAAGCCGGTGGATTCAATCACCAGATCGGCACCAACATCGCCCCACGCCAGATTAGCAGGATCACGCTCGGCGGTCAGACGAATCTTCTTGCCTTTCACCACCAGGTTGTTGCCATCAACCGAAATATCGCCATCGAAATTACCATGTACGGAATCATATCTCAGCATGTATGCCAGGTAGTCCGGCTCCAGCAGGTCGTTAATCGCAACGACTTCAATGCCAGGAAAATCTTTCGCGATGGCGCGGAAGGCCATTCGGCCGATACGGCCAAAGCCATTAATACCGACTTTAATACTCATGTTCTTCTCCTAAAATTAATATAATTACCAAGTAACAAAATCAGTCGTCAGTTAAAGCACGCCTTCGACAGCCTTAACAACGTTCTCAACGGTGAACCCGAATTCCTTGAACAGATCGCCCGCCGGAGCAGATTCGCCAAAATGGTCGATACCCACAACTACGTCCGCATACTTGTACCAACCGCCAGTGACGGCGGCTTCGACAGCAACTGCTGGTACGCCCGTTGGTAAAACAGCGTTACGATATTTTTCATCCTGGGCATCGAAGACATTCGTGCATGGCATGGAAACCACGCAAATCTTCTTGCCATCCAGCTTGGCGGCCGCCTGCATCGCCAGCTCCACCTCGGAGCCGGTTGCAACCAGAATGGCATCCGGTGTGCCGTCGCACTCCTTCAACACATACCCGCCTCTGGCGATATTCGCAATCTGCGCATCGCTACGCTTCTGGTGTTGCAAGTTCTGACGCGAGAAAATCAGGCACGACGGTCCATCTTTTTTCTCAACAGCCAATCGCCAGCTCACTGCGCTCTCGACGGCATCACATGGGCGCCATACCGACATGTTTGGAATCATACGCAACGTGGGAATCTGCTCGATTGGCTGGTGCGTTGGGCCATCTTCACCAAGACCAATTGAGTCATGGGTATAAACAAAGATACTTTGTATCTTCATTAACGCCGCCATACGCAGGGCATTTCGCGCGTACTCCGAGAACATCAGGAAGGTAGCACCAAAGGGTATCAGTCCGCCGTGCAGCGCGATGCCGTTCATGATTGCCGACATACCAAACTCACGCACTCCGTAGTTGATGTAGTTGGCGTCTGGTGTTTCGGCGCGCATCGGTTTGTAAGCCGACCACTCAGTCATGTTGGATCCGCCCAGGTCTGCTGAACCGCCGAATATTTCAGGCAGCAGCCCGGCGTAACCCTCAATAGCCGCCAGTGACGAATGACGTGTGGCCGTGGTTTTGGCCTCGGCATTGACGCCGGCGATAAACTTGTCGGCTGCAGCCGCCCAATTTGCCGGCAAGTCACCGGCCATGCGGCGTTTGAATTCAGCCGCCTGATCCGGGAACGCCTTCATGTAAGCGGCGAATTTTTCGTTCCAGTCGCCCTCGGTTTTCTTGCCAGTGTCCCTTGCATCCCAACCAGCATAAACATTGGCCGGAATCTCAAAAGCTTCGTGGTCCCAACCCAGCGCGGCCTTGGTCAGGTTGATTTCCTCGTCACCCAGCGGTGCGCCATGGCAGGCATGGCTGCCGGCCTTGTTGGGAGAGCCAAAGCCAATGGTGGTTTTGCAGCAGATCAAGGTGGGTTTGTCACTCATGGCCCTGCCCATCTCGATTGCCTTGCTGATGGCATCCGGGTCGTGGCCATCGACATCAGCGATAACGTGCCAGCCATAGGCCTCAAAGCGCTTCGGCGTATTATCGGTAAACCAACCTTCAACGTGGCCGTCGATTGAAATACCATTGTCATCCCAAAAGGTAATCAGCTTGCCCAGACCCAGGGTACCTGCCAGTGAACAGGCCTCGTGAGAAATGCCTTCCATCAGGCAGCCGTCACCAAGAAATACATAAGTATGGTGGTCGACAATGTCGTGGCCCTTCTCATTGAATTCGGCGGCTAACGCCTTCTCGGCGATGGCCATACCAACAGCATTGGTAATGCCCTGTCCCAGCGGACCGGTTGTGGTCTCGACACCAGGCGCATATCCATACTCGGGGTGACCCGGCGTTTTGGAATGTAACTGACGAAAATCCTTAAGGTCATCCACCGACAGATCGTAACCTGTCAGATGCAACAGCGAGTAGATCAGCATGGAACCATGACCATTAGATAAAACAAAGCGATCGCGATCGGCCCACTTGGGATTGGCCGGATTGTGCTTCAGATAATCGTTCCACAGTACTTCGGCGATGTCGGCCATGCCCATCGGTGCGCCGGGATGACCGGAATTGGCTTTCTGGACGGCATCCATACTTAGTGCACGGATGGCGTTGGCAAGATCGCGACGACCAGGCGTGGACTCTTTGGGTTTCGCTGACATAGGGTTAGACCTCGTTTCGTTTCTTGATAATTTGTCGACAATCTGTCGGCAGCATCAAATTGATACCGGTGAATTCGTTACGCCCATTGGGGCCGTCCGGTGACTTGCCGACTGTAAACTCCTGTCGCCGGCGTTTACCAGCACCGCGTACCGGCAATCGAGATGTTTGATTCAGTTCCGAGTAATCAACAGGTGGTGCTTATTTTGTGTCGATTACTACCCCGGGTCGAAAATGGAGGCGTATTCTCTCTCAGAGACCTGAATTCGGCAATAGTCACGGCAGACTTCGAGGTTGCCAGGAGCAGATACCACGGTCGCAGCCTGCGTAAATACCTCAAATTTGCGGGAAATTGCCTTTCACTTCATGAACATTTGAATTTTCTATCGACAGATAAGTCGGGGCAGAATTCACCTGGCAGAGTCCGAAATCCACTCCCACCACTGCTCAAACGTACGCCGGTCGAGCGCAGCTACCACTGAGCGAGGTTCAAAATCACCACAGTAGACACACTCGCCATCCAGCGTCATTGCCCGCCCGCCCGCCTCCTCAAAGATCAGACTGCCGGCGGCAAAATCCCACAATTTCTGACCACCATGTACGTAGACCTGGTAGCGGTCGGCAGCTAACCAACACCAGTCCAGCGCGCTGGAACCGAAATTACGCTGCGATCCGTAGGGAGGTGCTGAGCCTAGTCGCGCCGCCAGCGCATCCGGCAGCCGTTTGAAATCAACCACGGCAACACTTCGCTGCAGTGGGACATGGGGTATATCAGCCGTTAAGCGGGCACCGTTTAGCCAAGCGCCATTGCCACGTTCGGCCACGAAGCATTCGTTTCGCGTGGGATCAAGCACGATGCCAAGCACCGGATCACCACCGATGATCAGTGCCAGAGACACAGAGAAAATGGGAATTCCGGTAGCAAAATTGCTGGTGCCGTCGAGCGGGTCCAGGCACCAGATACCTTTTCCCGGGTTATCCCAGCTTTTTATTTGCTCTTCTTCTGTCATCTCCTCGCCAAGAAAACCGTATTCGGGCCAGGACGCGGCGAGCTCACGCTGAACTACAGACTGCATGGAAATGTCTGCCGCGGTGACGATGGAGCCATCAATTTTTCGTGTGCGCGTCACTTCGGCAAATCGAGGCACCAATTCCTCTGCGGCAGCCTTAACCAGGATTTCGGCGATCTGTTCCAGATCCGGTAACACGGGTGTGGCAACTCCAGCTATAATTGAGTGACGGTAAGCGGCATAATTGCCGAGCGGCAGTGTACCAGCGGACCGGGTGAATGGAACTCCCGGAACCTGATATGGACAACGATCACCTGAAAATAGCGGTAATTCCCTGAAACCTGAAGATTACTGTGGATAATGGCCCAATTTATGCTCTGATAGTGTAACAACACCACTATTTTGGTGAATAACACCGGAAATACCCCGCGGTGCGACCCCGGGTTCCTCCGGTTCCTGAAATTAAGGAGGCTCGTAATGACTTATTCAGTCAAAGTAATCCAGAGCCGTTCAAAGGGAATTGGGCGGCAACTCGTACTCGGCACGGGATTGTGGCTGGGCCTGCTGAGCCCAACACTGGCTGTCCCCGCAGGCCAGGAACTGGTTCTGGCAATTCAGCCTATTCTCAGCGAAGCACAAACACGCAAAGCCTATCTGCCGCTGGCGCAATATATCAGCCAGGTAACCGGAAAAAAGATCAGCATCTCCACTGTGCCCAACTTCATGTCCTACTGGAGCAAGATAGTCGCCGTACAGAAAGGCACCATATATCTGGATGCGGCGCATTTTACCGCCTATCGAGCCCGCAAGCAGGGTTACCAGATTCTGGCGAAGGTCCCTGACACCGTTAGCTACACGCTGATCGTAAGAGATGAAGACATGGTGTTCGATCCATCCGAGTTGACCGGAAAACGCATCGCTACCCTGGGATCTCCGAGCATTGGTGCAGCACGCCTGAACGGCATGTTTCCAAATCCGATGCGCCAACCAATCATTGTCGAAGTCGAAGATTCAAAAAAGGGTATATCGATGTTGCTCGACAACAAAGTGTATGCCGCCATAATCCCGACACCGATTGTTAGTCAGGCCATGGTTGAGGGAACCCCGATCAGCGTGGTATCCACCACCGAACCCATTCCCCATATTGCCTTGTCTGTCAGCCCGGATTTGGACAAAGCGATGGTGGAAAAAATTCGGCAGGCGTTGATCTCGGCACAGAAAAAGCCGGACGGAAAAACCATGCTGAAAGAAATTGGTTTCGCCAAATTCGATCCGGCTAATCAAGCCGTCTATGCCGGTCAGGACAACGTTTTGAAGGACTACTGGGGTTATTAGAACCAGAAAATATTAGGATAAAAAAGGCGCCGCAATAGCGGCGCTTTCCAGTTGCTGGTCAACGAGAGCCCGGATACATAATTCTCTGCAACGCCTCCATGTCCGGAATTACCACAGCAGTGCGGCCAATGGTTACGGTGGCGCCAACAACCGGGTTGTTTATCGGTGTCTCTGACGGGCTCAAATCTTTTGTGTCACTAATCGTGTAGGGTTGCGGATCGGCCGATACCAGCAATCCAAAGAAATCCCATTCGTTGTGCCCCTGTAGCGGTTGAAACACAACCACTTTGGAGCGCGGATGCATTACTGGCGGTACACGATCGCCTAAAAGAATTTCGAACGACACGACCGGAATGGCGCGTTTGCGCCATCCGATAACGCCAAGCACCCAGGGTTCCGAAAAGGGCAACGGAGATATTTTCGGGACGCCCATGATTTCTGCTGTCATTGTGCTGGGCACGAGCATGGGTACCCGCGACGTCGGCAGGATCAATGCATGCATGCTTTGTGTTAGCGACTCTGCCATGTCAACCCCCTAGCGAACCCAGGTAGGCGATCAACGCGCCGGGATCCAGCGCGAGAAAGACATCGTCACCTTCAATGTGGGCACCATTAAACAGGTGGCCCAATGCAGTGGGCGCGCCACCTGGTGGATGAAACGGTACAATTTGCAATAAATTCGTCGGGATCAGCTGCACTTCGTCAGCAACCAGGCCAATAGGGTGAGGAGTGGCATTTAGATAGACCGCGCGCGTCCAGTTGCGGCCAGGTGCAGGTTGCAGCAGCGAATCCAGACTATAAGCAGGCCAACGGCCTTTTGGGGTCTCGCGCCAGGCGGCCACCAGGGTGCTGTTTGCACTGGAGGTCAGGCCCTCTCTTTTTTCTATCGCCAGGCTGGCCGTACTCGGGAGTAGAAATACCGCGCCATCCAGTTTCAGGCGTAAATACTGCTGAACGTTTTGTTCCACGGGATACCGTTTATTGTGTCATTAGCAAATGAGTATGCCCGATCCCGCTGTCCGTGGCTCGTGCACATGCAAAAATAAGCTGAATTAAAGTGAGACACCCGCTGGCAATAAACTGACAATGGCTTCAACGAGTTTGTCTTCCTGATACGGCTTGCTCATATAGTCGTTCACGCCCAGATCAAATGCACGTTTACGATGTTTCTCGCCCGCACGTGACGTAATCATGATAATAGGGATATGTTTCAGCCGGTCATCTTCGCGGATCCGCCCGGTAAGCTCGTAACCATCCATGCGGGGCATTTCGATGTCCACCAGCATAACATCGGGCAGTCGATCGCCTCGCAATTTTTCCAGTGCATCCACACCATCTTTAGCAACCGTTACCTCCATGCCGTGTTTTTGCATTCCACGACTGGTAACTTTGCGTACGGTAAGTGAATCATCGACCACCATAATGGCAGGACGTCGTGGTTCAGCAGCGGACGACGTGGTCGTACCTGTACCGGGTGTCGCACCGGCGGAAGGCCGCGGTTGTGATGGCTCACCCCGGAATACATGCAGCGCTTCTTCGGTGATCATGAGTGCCGGCACATCCAGAATTAGTACCACCTGACCATCACCGAGAATAGTGGCACCAGCAATGCCGGTGAGCTCATTGAGCTGCTTGCCCAGAGCTTTGATAACAATTTCCCGTGTCCCCACCAGCGCATCCACCTGCATCGCCACTTCACGAGAACCGGTTTTTACAAGTAGCACCGGTACCTTGTGCTCATTCCGCGGTCGCGCTGTCAGTCCCAGTCGTCTGGCCAGTTGTGCGAAAGGATAAATTGTATCGCCGTGATGCAATAACGGTCTCTCTCCCATCTTGATCTGGTCGAGGGTTTCTACTGGCACCTCAAGAATATTCGATACCGTAGATATCGGGATGGCAAACAGTTGTTCGCCCAGTCCAATCATGAGCGCCTGGGTTATCGACAACGTCAAGGGTAAGCGCACAATAAACGTGGTGCCTGCACCTGTCTGGGTATCCACCGACATGGTGCCACCAAGCTGTTTTACTTCGTTGTGCACCACATCCATGCCCACACCTCGCCCGGACAGATGAGTAACGGTTTTGGCTGTTGAGAAACCGGACACCAGAATGAACTGGATAATTTCCTCTTCGCTGAGCGTGCTGTCTCCTGCCATCAGCCCACGCTCGATGGCCTTGGAACGGATGGCATTTACATCCAGACCGGCGCCGTCATCGGCAAAGCGAATGACAATCTCGCTGCCTTCCTGCAGCGTGGAAATAGTGATCGTACCCATCTCAGACTTGCCAGCGGTCGCACGGGTTGCAGCATCTTCCATGCCGTGGTCGATAGAGTTTCGTATCATGTGTTCGAACGGGCCGATCATGCGTTCCAGCACGTTGCGATCAATTTCAACATTGGTGGCAGCCAGGACGAGCTCCACCCGTTTACCTAATTCGCGCGACGTCTGCCTCACGATGTGGCGTAGACGCGCTGCCTGGGAGCTAAAATCAACCATGCGCGTACGCATCAAACCTTCTTGCAGGTCTGTATTCAAGCGCGCCTGTTGTTGTAATACGGTTTCCGCTTCACCGATATGGTTGTCGAGACTATTCTGGATCGCCGACAAATCATGCAGACTCTCGGTCAAACCACGGGATAACTGCTGTAGCTGTGTAAAACGGTCGAACTCCAACGGATCAAAATCGGAATCGGGCGCTGTCGCTTCGCGCTCGGTTCGGAACAATATTTGTGATTCTGACTGGATTTCGAGATCACGTAATTGTTCACGAAAGCGGGTTACATTGCCATGTAACTCATGTAAATTCTCGCGGAACCCGAAGATTTGTTGTTCCATTCGCGAACGCGAAATACTCACCTCACCAGCATAATTTACCAATTCATTAAGTAGTTCTGTGCGCACGCGAATTTGGCCCTGGCCACGACGATCCCCCGATGTGCGAGAGCCATCGCGACGCTCTTCCTGATCGTGACGTCTATCCACGGCGTCACGGTTTTCAGGTCGCCTGTCTATGGTCAGTTCTGTGCTCGCCGTCGGCGCCGTGGAACCCACCGGCGTGACCGGTGCAAAAAGAGCCCCTGCCCGGGATATTTCCGTCCCACCCGGCGCCGGCACTACCGCGCTTACATTCGCAGCAGCAGCCGTATCGCCAGCAATTAGCGCCTTGATTCTCGCCTGGAGCCCGCTCGCATCCTCCACAGGCTGGCCGGATTGCAATTGCTCAAGCATAGCTGCGACGGTGTCGTGCACTTCATCGAGCAGGTCGAGCAAATCTGAATTCGCCTGAATTGACCCGTTTGCCACTTCCTCCAGCAAGCTCTCGGTATCGTGGCTAACGCTACCCATGGTCATGGCGCCGGCCATGCGCGCACCACCCTTCAAGGTATGCAGGGCGCGTTTAAGATCGGACACTGCACCACGGTCGTCATTATCTGCGCGCCAGCGAGTCAGAGAGGCTTCAATGGATAGCAAGAGATCGAAGGCCTCTTCCTGAAAGATATCCAGCAGTTCAGGATCTATCTGGTCGGCCTGGGCAGAAACCACAGCAGCGGGTACGCCAATGGGTGGTGTCTGAACAGTGGGTGCAGCCGGCACAAAACTAGCCGCAACAGGTGCAAACGATCCCGCTCCCAACCTGCTCCCGTCCTGTACTTCCAGAACTTCCAGCTCACGCTGGATTTCTGCCGCCAGCGTTATCAAATTGTCGCGCATGGGTATGGGGTCGACGCCAGCATCACTCAGCGCACTGACCAGCAAGGAAACGTTTTGATAAATACCCTGCAGGAAATTCAGGTGCGTTTCATTGAGGGTTTGTTGCAGCGTCTCAAGCTCCTGCAACAGTTTCTCCATGTTGCCGCAGGCATCGGACATGAACTGAAGGCCAACTGATCGCCCACTGCCACGCAGGGTGTGGGTTGCCCGAATCAGGTTGGCGGAAACCGTACAACCACCGGCAGCACGACACGCAGAGATTTCTTCTTCCAGTGTTGACAGATGGCCACGCGCCTCTACCGTGAATATCTGCAGCAAGGTTTCATCCAGTTGCGGCAGGATGCCCACACCCACTGACGGTACTCCGAAAACAGGCTCGATGACTTCTGCCGTGGGGACTGGCCTGATACCAGGCGTTGGCACTACTGTGCCGGCTGTGCGTGCTGTTATGGTAGGACCGGCCGGCACGTCCGGTTGATTGCCGGCAGCAAATTCATCGGCCAGTAACCGCAGGGCTTCAAAATTTACTGCCGTAGCGGGCCCACCCTGCAGATGCACAACCATCTCCGGCAATACCGCAGCAACCTGTTCAAGCAGGGCGAACAACTTGTCTGAATATTTGATTTTGTTGTCACGCACCTTATTCAGCATGCTCTCGACGGCCCAGGCCAGCTCGGAAATATCCGACGCACCGACCATACGGCCACTGCCCTTGAGCGTATGGTAGTTTCTGCGTAACTCTTTCAGCCTTTCCTTGTCGTCCGGTTTTTCACGCCAGCGAGGGAATTCCTTATTGATACTCTGAATGCAATCCTGGGCATCTTCGATGAAGATCTCCATAATTTCTTCATCAATATCATCTGAAAATGGCGCCGGTGGGGGGGCTGCACTGCCCGGGGTGAGCACCGGAGTTACCGCTGCGGATGTGGGTTCGATTTCCTGGTCAGCGAGATCCACAAGTTTGGCTGCAGATTGACGTAAGGTGGCAATCAGGTCGTTACTTATCCGGGATGGGTCTTCATCCACAATCTCAAGCAACGTGTTCATTTGTTCACCTATCTGGCTCACGACGTCATTCTGCAATCGACCCGCAACGGAAATAATATCGCGTAGTCCGTCATCGACACGGGACCGGGCGCTATCATTGCCGGTGTCGTTGGTCCATCGGGTGACCGCCTTTTCAAACTCAATCGCCAGTTCCTTCAGACTCCTACCCGGCTTGGTGGTCATAGCAACCACTTCGCCGCCTCTGGCAATAGCCCGTTCCATATCCTGCTCGGCCGCGTCAATCAGCAAATCCAGACTGGCGCGGTTGAACTGCAATCCTTCGACATACGCACCGATGGTGCCAACAGAAACTGCCAATCCATCGAGTACAGCTGGTGTTGGTGACAACTTGCCATCGACCACTTGATCAACATAGTTACTCGTTCGCAACGTAAACTCCGAGGCACGATCCTGCCCCAGAATCTGCAATGCACCCTGAATCTGTATCAGGTTCTGCGGCACCTCCTTCAATACTTCTACTTTCGAAGGATTGGCGGCGAAGGTTTCCAGTATTTCCTCGATCTTGGTGAGGTTGACGCGAACTTCCTCGCCAACTACAGCCGCCAGTTGCTTGAATTCAATATCACTCAGCGCGTCATCGGAAACTTCCAGACCTTCTGTCGTCGGAGCTTCGAGGTCGTCACTGTAGAGGCTCCTTAATACCCAGATGGCATCATCCACTTGCTGCTTCCACACCACAGGGGAACCGTGCATCTCTTTCGTGCTTTGTTCGATAATCAACAAGGCGCGCGCCATGGGCATGGATGCCACCTCGATATCGGTAATAACCCCGTCGATCACGGCCTTCGACGTCTCGGTTAACTCATCCGTCAGCGCTTTCAGTGGCTTGATACCCAACATCTCCAGTGTGTTCGACATCGTGTGAAACAACGGCAACACCGGCTCCAGCGAATCAGTTTCATCCGCCTCTTCGTCGAAGAAACCGGAAAGAATTTCCTGGGCATCAGTAATTTCCTGTCCCAGTGCCTCGGCCACCGACTTCAGCGCCTCGGGGGTAGGCAAATCTTCGATGTCTGCATCGGAATCCAGTTTCTGTGGTACCAGTGTGTCAAGCGCAAAAGCCTGCTTCAGCTGACTCACCCGGATACCGCCCGATGTTGCGTAACCAACCTCGAGCAACATTGATTTCAACAAATCTTCAGATGCCGCCCGCAGCGTGGACTTGTCCACACCATCGATCAGCTTTTTCATGTTCTGATCGAGTCTCGAGACCAAACGTTTGCGCTCATTGGTCGCATCAAGACCACCATCGTGAAATGCCTCAATCATCGCGCCCGCCGCCCAGAACAACTGTTCGATTGAAGCAATACGCGCCTTATCGCGTAAATCGTCGATCACCTGTGCCATTTTTTCCAGCGAAATTTGGTCCTCGCCATTACGCAGCCAACTCAGCAGGGCCTGCTGAAAAGGGTGGCGCAGTTGCTTCGCCAGTTTTAGAAACGCCGGATCACGGAGTTTTTCCGCATCTTTGTTTTCCGGTGGCCGCACCGACAGGTCAGGGGTGAACAGATCCAGCTCACTAATCGGCTTAATACCATGGGCAATACGCAAATCATTGATCAGCGGAAGTAAACGCAGGGGAGAATCGACCTGGCCAAATTGCAGACGTGCCAAGTGATCGGGAATGGAAAGAATGCCGCGGGTTAGTGCCTCGAAGACTGCCTCGCTGGGCTCGGTCTCACCTTTATAAACCGCGTCTGCCAGGGACTCGGTTTCTTTCGCGAGACTGGCAGCGCCATCCAGCTCCACCATGAGCAGGGTACCCACCACTTGATGTAGATGGGTTATGCAGTAACGCAACCGTGAATCGTCGGAGGTATCATCGGCAAAGGTCTCTAGCGACAACCTTGCCTGTTTTAACGTCTCATCAATTTCGGCCTTTACCCATCCCAGCGTGCTGGTATCGACCTGGCTATACGTACTCATTTGTTCGGTTGCTCAGCATTGCCCTGTCTCGTGTCCGGGTCAGGGCAAAGTCCGGTTATATTTCAGCGGGCAGCTTGAAGCCGGCCACAGAGGCCTGCAGTTCGCGCGCCAAATCCGACAATCGACCGATACTTTCTGACGTTTGCCGCGTACCACTGGACGTCAGTGTCGTCGTTTCCTGAATTTGCGCCATACTGCCGGATACCACCGTCGCCGATTCAGAGCTGGTGCGGGCATCATTAGCAATATCTACAATCAGGGACGATAGCTGTTCGTTAACCGATTCAATCTCGCCCAACGCCTGACCGGCTGCATCCGCCAGTCGTGTCGCCTCGACCACACCATTCGTGGCTTGCTCCATAGAGGCCACCGCCCCGTTGGTATCCGCCTGAATGGTTTTAACGAGTTCGGCGATCTGCTTGGTGGCCTCACCGGAACGTTCTGCGAGGCGCTGCACTTCGTCCGCCACCACCGCGAAACCTCGACCTGCCTCACCGGCCATGGCCGCCTGAATCGCTGCGTTCAATGACAGGATGTTGGTTTGCTCGGCGATATCGGTAATGAGCTCAACGATTTCACCAATTTGTTGCGAGGATTCACCCAGTCGTTTGATTCGTTTCGCCGTTTCCTGAATCTGCTCGCGCATGTCATCCATACCGGTGATGGTATCGTGCACCGCATTAGCGCCCCGTTTCGCGGTCGACACGGAGCCCTGTGCCACCTCGGCGCTTTGCTCCGCCGATTGCGACATGTGTTCCAGCGACTTGGCCATCTCCATCACGCGGTCGGTCGTTTCGGTAATCTGTGCCGCCTGTCGCAACGTCGCTTCCGTCAGCTCCGTTGCCGTTTGACGTGAACGCTCTGATGCCATTGCCACCTCTTGAGCAGCGTGTTTGATTCGAGAAACCAGGGCACGCATCTCTTTCACGGCGAAGTTGATAGAATCCGCTATCGCACCCGTGATCTGCTCGGTTACCTCCGGCTCAATAGTGAGGTCGCCATCCGCGAGGTCACCCATTTCATCCAGCAGTTTCAGAATCGCGTCCTGAGTCTGCCTGTTCTGCCCTTCTTGCTCACGAGCACGGGCGCGTTCATCCCCCACCAGTTTCCTGCCCAGCAACAGCATGAATGCGATGGTGATAGCGCCCATCAACCAGGTGGCTTGCTCCAACCAGGCACGATCAGCACCCAACTTGATATAACTTTCCACCAACTTCTCGGATGCGCCCAATAGTGGATCCGAGTTTTTGAACACTGACGCTGAGGCGCGCTGAGAGACAAACAGTTCCGCTGCCTTGCTAAGAATGCCTTCGATACGTGCATTCATTTCATCAAATACTTCACTGGCTTCTTTCAACTTCGGGCGTACTGCACGTGGCGCCACACGGAGCAAGCGACGCTGGGAATCTTTAAACAGTTTGGAATCCTTACCGAACTGGGCGGCGGCCACCGCCGCTTCGTTGCCACCTTTGGCGAACAAGTTCACATCCTTGGCAATTCGCTGGCTCAACATTCCCTGACGTGAAGCGATATACAGTTGTTCGGAACGCATACCCGTTTCCGCGCCAAGCTCCACCACTTCGTCCGAGATCGCCAATAATAAGGGGGCCAGTTGGTTAATTTTCAGCACGTGTTCATTCATGGCCAGCATGGGCTTACGCTGACTGAGAATCTGGTCAACGTCACCGCGTATGCCTTCACCACGTTTTGGCGCCCAAAGCTTGATAACCCTGGCCAGTTCATCGTTCTGGATATCATCAGGGCTGGCTGAAATACCCATTCCGCTATTGCCAATTCGCAGTGAGCTGATGATACGCTCGAAAACATCACGTGACTTCTTCAAACCGGTGAATGCGGTTGTCTCACCTCGTACTGCTTCTCGTGCATCCTTTGCCAGTCGCTGCGACAACATGAGTAACTGGGAGGATTGTTCAATAAACTTTGCGTCACGGTCCGCGAGTTGTGCATTGGTACCGAATATCCACGCCACCGTGATAAAGGAAATCACCAGGCCACCCAGTAAAAACGGCAATCCATTCAGGAAACCGAATAAGTTCTGCCCGGCACCACGCGGTGACCGCTCTCCACCCGATGGTGAAATCTCGCCAATCTCCCCTGCGGACAGGTCAATGATATCTTCCGACGGGTAATCCAGTGTCTGATTTTTTCGTTTAAATAATCCTGATAGAGCCATAATCGATACCTCGGTAGCCAGGCAAATCATTTAATTCCAGCATCAACCTACTCACCCTCAGCGAGCTGTTCAAACCGGACTTCCTGTTCCTTCGCTGCGTCATCAGGCGGCCACTCTCAGGAAACTTGCGCTATCCGCCAGTGCCTTCATGTCAAACACACCCCACAACACGTTGTCTTTAAAAAATGCGCCGCTTAAATAGGCGCCCGCCGGATCATCCATACCGGCCAATTCCTGTTTTTCCTCTTCCTCGTCGAAATGACGCAAACCAAAAACTTCGTCAACCAATAGCGCCGTATGCAAACCTTCTACATTCATCACCAGCAGTCGTGCTCCCGGATCAACCTGCACCGACTTTTTGCCAAAAAATTCCGGTAAATCAACAATGGTTACCAGATTTCCGCGTACATTGGCCACGCCTTTTAACCATTTTCTGGTTCCAGGCACCGGCGTCAACTCGGGACAATGCAGCACTTCGGTTACCTGATCCAGGGGGGCAACCAGGTGCATGTCACCGATACGAAAACCAACACCCGACCAGAGCTGTGCAAACTTCTCCTCATCCGGCAACGCAGGCATGCCGGTAATACTTTGCCGCTGCATCTGTTGCAGCAAGTCGAGTGGATTAGACATGTCCTGTACTCACCATTGCGCTCACGCTGTCTCGTTTTCCGGCATCGTTACCGGGCTAGATCGCACCGATTTTCGTAATTAACTCTTTTTCCTGTACTGGTTTGACAACATAATCCGATGCGCCCTGCCGCAGACCCCAGGCCTTGTCAGTCTCCTGATCCTTGGTAGTGCAAATAATCACCGGAATGCCACCGGTCTCCTTATCCTTGGCAATGGCTCGCGTGGCCTCAAAACCGCTCATGCCTGGCATTACCACATCCATTATTACCAGATCCGGCCTTTGTGCCCGTGCCGTTTCGATACCCTCTTCGCCACTGGACGCTGTGATCACGCTGAAACCGTTCTTTTTCAACATCTCGGTTAAAACGTGTGTGTCGGTAGGTGAATCGTCAACGACAAGTACAGTTTGTATGGCCATGAAGTAACTCCGTATTCAGTTGTGTCTATTTTGCTTTTGTTTCGTGCGCCTGTTCCAGAACAAAACCATCGTTCAGGCTGCCTTATTCACGTATTTGTCTATCACATCGATTAATTCTTCCTGTGTAAACGGTTTATTAATATGTTCTTCCGAGCCTGCGATACGACCACGGGCACGATCGAACAACCCGTCCTTGCTGGACAACATCACCACGGGTGTGTCCTTGAACTTTTTGTTGTTCTTGATCAGCTGACAGGTCTGGTACCCGTCCAACCGCGGCATCATAATGTCCACAAACACAATATCCGGCTCGGTATCCGCGATAATAGACATTGCCTCAAACCCGTCGGTGGCCGTATGCACTTCATAACCTGCCTTCTTGAGTAACGCCTCCGCGGTACGGCGGATGGTATTACTGTCGTCAATTATCATTACTTTTATTGTCACTCCGTCCCCACCCTACATGCGCACATAACAGCGCTGCCCGATTTCCCTGGCACCGCCATCATTTAAGTATCCCATCAACGGAGAAACTGAATGTAATTTATTCAATATCCCATCTATGATAATGATTTGTTAGCACAAATTCCTCTTAAAATCCATTTTTATGCGCAAAATGCGGCATGAATCCTGTCTGACCGTTGACCAATTTTGGTGCAAAATTCGCCTGTTTCCCGGGCGTTTCCTGCCTCCACCTCGCGGGGTTTCAGGGACTCATCATCACTTATATAGCACGATCCATACCGTTAACCACCGAGAGACTCTTGCTTCGCACTCTACTCCCAACACAGACCAAAATAACCCTAAAAAAACGCTTTCCTGACTCATTTATCAATGTACACTTTTAGCCACACTGATTCCTGATTCGCTCAAATTCAGTCACACTTATGACGAAATACGAACATCTGCATGCCGTACCCAATCTGACCACAGCGCTTACCGGCCCGTTGCAAGAAATCGAGGCTCTCCTGCTGGACCACCAGGCGCAGATCGAACAGTGGTTCCGTGCCCAGTGGCGGCAAACACCGGCGCCCCTGTATGCGTCGGTGGATTTACGCAATGCCGGTTTCAAGCTGGCGCCGGTGGACACCAATCTGTTTCCGGCAGGATTCAATAATCTCAATCCGGCCTTCCTGCCCCTCGGCGTCCAGGCCGTACAACTGGCCATCGAACGCATCGACCCCGAGGCCATTCGTATCCTGATTGTGCCGGAAAGTCATACACGTAACCTGTTCTACCTCGAAAGCCTGGTATCACTCACCGAGATATTGAGCCTTGCCGGCTACGATGTGCGTATCGGTTCACTGATTCCGGATTTGACCGAACCACGGACCATCGGGCTGCCCTCGGGTCGATCAGTCACGCTCGAACCGACCATAAAAGATGGCAACCGCCTGCGCCTCAAGAAATTTGACCCCGATTTTATCCTGCTCAACAACGATCTATCCGGTGGGCGACCGGAACAGCTGACCAATCTGGAACAATCTGTGGTCCCGCCACTGGATATCGGCTGGAACCTCAGACGCAAGTCGGACCACTTTGCACTTTACTCTCGCTGTGTGAATGAATTTGCCGAACTGATCGGTATTGATCCCTGGTTGATAGATCCCATGTTTCGTAAATGCGGCAAGATCAATTTCCAGAAGCGCGAAGGTGAAGACTGTGTTGCAAAAAATGTGGGTGAATTGCTTAAGCAAATCCAGCAGAAATACGATCAAAATGGTATCGATGACGAACCCTATGCCATCGTGAAAGCTGACGCCGGTACTTACGGTATGGGTATTATGACCGTACGCTCGGTCGAAGAGGTGCGTGACCTCAATCGAAAACAGAGAACCAAAATGGCGAAGATTAAGGAAGGACAAATAGTGAGTGATGTCATTGTGCAGGAAGGTGTCTACACCAATGAAACCTGGGGCGACGCACGCGCGGTGGCCGAACCTGTTGTGTACATGATCGATCATTTTGTTATCGGTGGCTTCTATCGTGTCCATACTGAACGTGGTACCAACGAAAATCTCAATGCACCGGGCATGCATTTTGAGCCGCTGGCCTTCGCTGAATCCTGTTCCACCCCGGACCAGACCATGGCGCCTGATTCTTTTCCCAATCGCTTTTATGCCTACGGTGTCATAGCGCGTCTGGCCCTGTTGGCAGCGGCACGCGAACTGGCAAGCCTCCAATAACCGAATTCACGACAAAAAATATTTGCCATGATTAAACTCGGAGTCGTGATGGACCCGATCGGGTCCATCAATGTCAAGAAAGACAGCACACTGGCCATGCTGGTAGAAGCCCGGACGCGTGGCTGGTCAATCCACTATATGGAACAAGGCGACCTCTTTCTGCAAAATGGAAAAGCCTACGCACAGACATGTGAACTGAAGGTGTCTTATGATGCGGATAACTGGTTTGAGATGGGGGAAGCCCGCGTGAAACCGCTAGCCGAGCTGGATGTCATCCTCATGCGCAAGGATCCGCCGTTTGATACAGAATACATCTACACCACCTACATACTCGAACAAGCCGAAGCGGCAGGTGTACTGGTTGTGAACCGGTGCCAAAGTCTGCGTGACGCCAATGAAAAAATGTATACCGCATGGTTTCCACAATGCATTCCACCCACCCTGGTATCGCGCAAGGAATCCCAAATTCGCGACTTTCTTAAAGAACAGGACGACATTGTCGTAAAACCATTGTGGGGCATGGGTGGTGCAATGGTCTTCCGGGTCCGCCGCGATGACCCTAACATCGGTGTCATCATCGAGACACTCACCGAACATGGCAGTCGTTACGCCATGGCACAACGTTTTATCCCGGAGATCACCAAGGGTGACAAACGAATCTTGCTGATCGATGGTGAACCGGTTCCCTATGCACTGGCCCGCGTCCCCATGAAAGGCGAGACCCGCGGCAACCTCGCCGCCGGCGGTGAAGGCGTCGGCGTGGAATTGAGCGAACATGATCGCTGGATCTGTCAGCAAGTGGCGCCGACACTGCGCAAAAAGGGTTTATTGTTTGTCGGACTGGATGTAATCGGTGACTATCTTACCGAGATAAACGTCACTAGCCCGACCTGCATTCGCGAGCTAGACTCGATATACGATATGAATATTTCATCAAAACTGATGGAAGTCATCAGCGAGCGCCTGTCATCCTGAACCGCGTATTGCGTCTGGTCATTCTACTGGTCACAAGTCTGGCGCTGGTTTCGTGCAATCAGGACCATCGGCATGTCATCAACCAATCACCGTTTAACTATGACATCGAGATCGTCCTGTATTCTACCGACCGCGACCTGGCCCGTCGCGCCATTGAGGCAGTAACAAATGACCTCAATCTCATTGCTGACTCTACCGACCCACAGAAAGCCAAGCCCATGTCCCGCACCAACGCGCTGTTGCAAAGTGGTGAGTGGTATTCGGCCAACCCCTCGTTGTATGAGCTGATCAAGCAATCACAGGATTATTTTCAGAAAACCGGGGGTGTTTTTAATCCCGCCGCCCTGGGAGCGTTGCGGCAAGCTTGGGGATTTTATCAGGCAACACCGAAACCCGATTTTACAAAAATAAACGACCTGTTGAAACAGGACCTGACCATGAAGGATATCGAAATCAAAGGCATCCGGGTGCGGGGCCGAAAAGCGGATTTAAAACTGGATTTCGATTTACTGGCTATCGGTTATGCCATCGATAGCCAACTGGAACACATGGAGGAACTGGGTATTCGGCAGGCTGCGCTGCGTATTGGCCCGATCACCGGCACACTCGGCAACGTGCCGCAATCGATTGCGCTCGACTCGCCAGAAAAAATAATTGTACTTGCGAGCGGTGAGGCCATGTGTCGCTTCTCGGCCCGGAACAGTCGCTTTCCGGACCTTGGCCGTATCGATCCGCGCAGCGCCTGGCCGGTAAAACCGATTCCGGCGATTGCGGTTATTCACAACAGTGCGCGCTCGGCCAGCGTCGCCTGTGCCACCTTGTCGGTTGCCGGCGAAGCTGAATGGGAGCAGTTGATATTTGATCTGGGGCTGGTCTACGCCTGGCGTCGTGGCGATGATTATGAACAGATAACACCAGCGATGCGAGCGCGGCTCGAAGAGTCGTGAGCCATACGGGCAGGAAAGACAAGGGAAAACCGGGTAAAATGGAAACGTGACTACTGCGCAAACCAATTTGTCTTTTTCCAGTACTGACCGCATGGGCATGAGTACATTCATTGCCCTGTTGGCACATATGGTTCTTATTCTTGGCGTAACCTTTGCCGCACCGCAACTGCGAGAAATGCAGGGACTACCAACACTGGAAGTCACCCTGGTCCAGACCCGCTCCGAATTGACACCGGATGAGGCGGATTTTCTGGCCCAGTTCAACCAGTTCGGTGGTGGCGACATCGACAAGGACTCCGTGGCAAGTAATCCCCTGCCAGTGCGTGAAATCAGCGAGCAGAATATGGACCTGCCGACACAACCACAAACACCACAACTGCGGGCGCTGCCCAATCGCGAAGTAACCGATCTCATGAGCCAGACAGCGGACCGGCGCAAGGTACGCGTAAATAAACCCAAGCCCGAGATAACGCAGCAGCAACGTCGTCCACGCGACGCCGGCTTCCTGCAAAATGTCGAACCGGAACAGGAACGCGCCCGCAAGTGGGCCGAAATCAATCGCGAGTGGCAAGAGCAACAAAACAAACCACGACATAAATTTCTCAATGCACGTACGCGTGAATACAGGTACGCAAGATACATTGCCGAATGGGAAGCCAAAGTACAGCGTGTGGGCAACCTGACCTATCCCGAGAATGTGCGTCGCCTGGGCCTGTCGGGTGAAGTCACGCTGGAGGTCACCATCAAACCCAACGGCACCATTCACGGAATCTCCGTGCTGCAATCGTCAGGTTACAAGCTGCTGGATAATGTCGCCATCCGTTCAGCAAAACTGGCCGCCCCCTTCGCACCTTTCCCGCCGGAAATTCGTCGCGAAACTGATCTACTGCACATGACGCGAACCTGGCAACTTAATCTGCCAAGATCGCGCTAGCGCCTGTTAGAATCAAGACCGGAATGGTCACTGCCATCAATTCAATCACACACAATCTCAAGCGCGTGCTAAAATAGACACCTAATGGGCACACACACTTCGCTCGTCAATCAATTTCTGATCGCCATGCCATCGCTGGCAGACCCCAATTTTTCTCGTACTGTCACCCTGCTGTGTGAACACACTGCGGAGGGTGCACTGGGCGTGGTCATTAATCGTCCCCTGAGCATGACCATGGGTGACATCTTCCAGCAAATCGACATCAACCCACAACACGCACACCACAGTGATTCGCCGATCTACCAGGGTGGGCCGGTACAAAACGATCATGGTTTTGTGTTGCACGAACCGCAAGGTAGCTGGGAATCAACGCTTCCGGTGAGTGAAACTCTGGGGTTATCCACCTCACAGGACGTGCTGCGCGCTATCGCCGAAGATCGTGGTCCGGATAACTGGCTGGTGGCATTGGGTTATGCCGGATGGGGCCCCGGACAACTGGAACAGGAATTGACCGATAACGCCTGGTTGAACGGGCCTGCCGACAACAACATTGTTTTCCGCGTACCAGAAGAACAGCGCTGGCAGGCGGCGGCTACAAAATTGGGGGTAGACATGAGCACACTATCAGGAGACGCGGGCCACGCCTGACGATGGCATCAAGCACCCTCCTGAGCTTCGACTATGGTGAGAAAACCATCGGTATCGCCGTGGGAAATACCAATACTGGCCAGGCACACCCGCTGACAACGGTGCGGGTACTCCGTGGTCGGGTCGATTGGGGGGCCATCAGCAAACTGATCGACGAGTGGAAACCGGTAGCCCTGGTGGTGGGATTGCCCCTGAATATGGATGGCGGCGACAATCCGGTTACTCCCAGGGCCAGAAAGTTTGGTAATCGTCTCAATGGCCGTTACAATCTGCCCGTGCATATGGTTGATGAACGCCTCACAACCCGCGACGCCCGAACACAACTCTATAATGCCGGTGTCGTGGAGAAACGCCACAAGCCGGTACTCGACAAGCTGGCAGCGCAAAGTATTTTGCAAACCTACCTGAGTGAACAAGCGGGGTCTGATATTGAATCAGGGATTAAATCAGGGATTGAGTCAGATTGATGTCGATGCGACCTTGGGCAACATCGCCGACCGGTTGCGGCCCCTGCTTGACAAAAATCCTGTCATGATTGGCATTCACTCCGGTGGCGCCTGGATTGCCCAACGTCTGCACGCGCTGCTGGGTCTTTCCGAACCCATCGGCACGCTCGACATTTCATTTTATCGTGACGACTTTACGCGCATCGGTCTGAATCCGCAGGTGAAGGCCTCAGACCTGCCGTTCAATGTGGAAGACCGCCACGTCATTCTGGTGGATGATGTATTACACACCGGACGTACCATGCGCGCGGCGATGAACGAAATTTTTGACTACGGCAGACCCGCATCGATTCAACTTACGGTACTGCTCTGCAGGGACGGGCGTGAACTACCAATTCAGGCTGACGTGGTCGGTGAAACGGTGGCGCTTAAGCCCAATCAACAGATCAAACTTACCGGGCCGGAAAAACTATCGCTGGTGATTCAGGAGGTCAATCCGTAATGGAAGACCTGCAACTCGACAACGAGGGTCGATTGCATCACTTCCTGACTATTGAAGGTCTCAAGAAAGAAACCATCGTCGAAATTCTTGATACCGCAGAATCATTTGCATCGGTTGGCCAACGTGAGATTAAAAAGGTGCCGTTGCTGCGAGGTAAAACTGTCGTCAACCTGTTCTTCGAATCCAGCACCCGTACCCGTACCACATTTGAAATCGCCGCCAAACGTCTTTCCGCCGATGTAATCAACCTCAACCCGAACATCTCGTCCACTAGTAAGGGCGAAACCGTACTGGACACCATCGATAATCTCGAAGCCATGCATACCGACCTGTTTGTGGTACGCCACAGCAATAGCGGGGCTGCGTTCCTGATCGCAAAACACTTGCCGTCCCATGTGCGCCTGATCAATGCCGGTGACGGTCGTCATGCCCACCCCACCCAAGCCATGCTCGATGTGTTTACCATCCGTCGCTACAAAACGGATTTCACCAACCTGAAGATAGCCATAGTTGGCGACATCCTGCACTCACGCGTGGCACGATCACTGATCCACGCCCTCAACATTCTCGGCACGGCTGAAGTGAGAGTAGTGGCGCCGAAAACATTGCTACCTACGGCGATTGAAAAACTGGGCGTTAGGGAATTTTACAATATGTACGAAGGGCTGGAAGACGTTGATGTGGTGGTGATGCTGCGATTGCAACGCGAACGCATGCAGGGTGCGCTGGTTCCGAGCGAACAAGAATATTTCCGCGTCTATGGCCTCACCGACGAAAAATTGTCGGTAGCGAAAGAGGATGCCATTGTCATGCATCCCGGCCCGATGAACCGTGGTCTTGAAATCGATTCCACGGTTGCTGATAGTGAGCGAAGCGTCATCTTGCCTCAGGTCACCAACGGCATTGCCGTACGCATGGCAGTAATGGCGCTGGTCATGGGCGGTGGCCCGCAACGTGATCGGAGTGAATCGGAATGAGCCTGCATATCAAGAGCGGCCATGTGATTGACCCGCTCAATGACATCAACGGCAAGGCCGATGTGTTCGTCGACGATGGCGGATTTCTCCTGGCTATCGGTAAGACGCCAGACGGTTTCAAGGCCACCACCACCATCGACGCCAAGGGCAAGATCGTCTGCCCCGGCCTGGTGGATCTGCGCGCCCGCGTTCGTGAACCGGGGCTGGAGTACAAGGCCACCATTGAAAGCGAGGTACAGGCCGCGGTATCAGCCGGAATCACCACACTGGTAACGCCACCGGATACCAATCCTGTCGTCGATACTCCGGCCATGGCACAAATGATTCAACAACGCGCCTGGCGATTTGGTTTGGCCTTTATTCATCCCCTGGGTGCATTAACCACGGGCCTGAAGGGTGAACGCCTGTCAGATATGGAGTCACTGGATGAGGCCGGTTGTGTCGGTGTCAGCAACGCACTGAAACCCATTACCAACACCCTGGTTATGCGCCGTGCCATGGAATACGCTGCCAGTTTTGATCTCACGGTATTCCTGCACTCGGAAGATCCCTGGCTGCATGGCAGTGGATGTGCACACGAAGGCGAGGTAGGTACCCGCCTCGGTTTGCCGGGCATCCCGGAAGCCGCCGAGACCGTGGCAGTGGCGCGAGATATTGCGCTGATAGAGCAAACTGGCGTGCGCGCACATTTTTGCCAGTTATCGACGGCACGGGCTGTCGCCATGGTGGCCGAAGCACAGCAGCGCGGTCTGTTTGTCACGGCCGATGTAACGGCACACCACCTGCACCTGACCGAACACGATATTGGTTTCTTCAATAGTCAGTGCCATGTATTGCCGCCTTTTCGTAGTCAACGAGATCGCGATGGCTTACGTCAGGCGGTAAAAGACGGGGTTATCAGTGTCGTCTGCTCGGACCATCAACCACACGAGGCCGACGCCAAGCTGGCACCCTTCAGTGTGTCTGAACCCGGCATTTCCGGTCTCGAAACACTGCTACCGTTAACACTGCGCCTGGTCGACGAAAAGCTGATTGATATGACGCGCGCCATTGCCGCACTCACCTCGGAACCGGCCGAAATAATAGGCGTCGATACTGGCAATCTCACGGTGGGGGCCACAGCCGATATTTGTATCTTTGACCCGGATGGGCGCTGGACCCTGCGCGATCAGGACATGGTCAGTCGTGGCCACAACAGCCCGTTCCTTGGCTGGGAACTTAAAGGCCGTGCAACCCACACCATTGTCGGTGGTGAAAAAGTTTTCGAATTGGAGGCCTGATACAAGAGTCTAACTGTAGTCGAAGCCCAGGTGCTGCAAATATCTTTACCTAATTGACCGTCAGGTTTTTCATGGAATCGCCCAGTTCCTGGCTATCGGCTTCCTTGCCCTCAAGTTTGATGCGCAGCCGCAAGTCATTGATAGAGTCCGCATTTCGCAAGGTTTCGTCGTACGTAATAAGTCCAGACTCATACAAATTAAACAGGGATTGATCAAAGGTCTGCATACCGGCCTCGCCCGACTTCGCCATCAACTCCTTGAGCTCGTGAATCTTGCCTTCCAGAATTAAATCAGCGATCAGGGCGACGTTGATCATCACTTCTACTGCCGGCACACGGCCCTTGCCGGTTTTAACCGGAACCAGTCGCTGCGAGATTATCGCCTTCAGGTTGAGTGACAAATCCATCAGCAATTGCTGACGTTTGTCCTGCGGGAAAAAGTTGATGATACGATCAAGTGCCTGGTTTGAACTGTTCGCATGCAAGGTACACAAACAAAGGTGGCCAGTTTCGGCGAATTGAACTGCGTAGTCCATTGTCTCGCGAGAACGAACCTCACCAATCAGTATTACATCCGGCGCCTGGCGCAGGGTATTCTTCAGCGCCGTATCAAATGACTCGGTGTCCACGCCCACTTCGCGCTGGGTAACAATGCAGTTTTTGTGCTGGTGCACATACTCGATTGGGTCCTCAATGGTGATAATGTGGCCATAACTGTATTCGTTACGATAGCCGATCATCGCCGCCAGCGAAGTGGATTTACCAGAGCCAGTGCCGCCTACAAAAATAATCAGGCCACGTTTGGTCAGCGACAGATCTGACAGTACCTTGGGCAGATTGAGGTCATCAAATCGGGGAATATCGGTCTCGATGGTACGCAGCACCATGCCTACCTGGTGTTGTTGCATAAACACGTTAACGCGAAAGCGACCGATCTCCTGTGGCGAGATCGCGAAATTACATTCATTGGAGGCTTCGAAATCACGACGTTGCTCTTCATTCATAATACCGTAGGCAAAAGCGCGGGATTGCTCCATGGTTAGACGCTGCTTGGTGACTGGAATGATCTTGCCATCCACCTTGATACTGGGTGCCACACCGGCTGTAATAAACAGGTCCGAGGCGTTTTTCTGCTTCATTAATTTCAGCAGGTCACTGAATACCATCTGCTTTCTCCTGACAGTTCACCGGAATCCGGGACAATCCTGTTAGCCCCCGGCGGCTGCGGGCGCGCCAGTAACCGCCCCCATGAACAGGTCTTTGTTCATGGCACGAATGCGCGCTTCGTCATTAGTCACCTGGCGTTGCCGCACCAGCTCCACCAGGCATTGGTCAAGGGTCTGCATACCAACATTCTGGCTGGTCTGGATGGCAGAGTACATCTGTGCCACTTTGGCTTCACGAATAAGGTTACGAATCGCCGGTGTGCCGATCATGATCTCGTGCGCGGCCACCCGTCCACCACCAATTTTTTTCAATAACGTCTGCGAAATCACAGCCCGCAGTGACTCCGACAACATGGACCGCACCATATCTTTCTCCGCGGCGGGGAAAACGTCGACAATACGATCAATGGTTTTCGCTGCCGAACTGGTGTGCAAGGTACCGAACACCAGGTGGCCGGTTTCAGCCGCTGTTAAAGCAAGTCGTATGGTCTCAAGATCTCGCAGCTCACCAATGAGAATAATA
Source organism: Acidiferrobacterales bacterium (assembly GCA_048060695.1). Taxonomy (GTDB): domain Bacteria; phylum Pseudomonadota; class Gammaproteobacteria; order Acidiferrobacterales; family JAJDNE01; genus JAZFSZ01. The sequence goes on along the minus strand of JBGMQT010000006.1, from coordinate 21,449 downwards.
TCAGGATCTTCACGCAGTGCGCTGCGCAGGGCTTCGTTGAACCCCAGTGTATCGCGACCGACTTCGCGCTGATTGACCAGGCAGTTTTTACTGGTATGTACGAATTCGATGGGATCCTCGATAGTAAGAATATGCTCGTGCTTGGTTTCGTTGAGGTGGTTCACCATCGCGGCCAGGGTAGTGGACTTACCGGAACCGGTTGGACCCGTCACCAGTACAATGCCACGAGGCTGATTCGAAATTCCCTTAAAGCCCTCCGGCGCGTTCAGCTGCTCCAGTGACAGAATCTTGGAAGGGATGGTTCGAAATACCGCTGCCGGGCCACGTTGCTGGTTAAAGGCATTGACACGAAATCGCGCGATATTGGGCAATTCAAACGAAAAGTCAGTCTCAAGGAACTCTTCAAAGTCCTTTTGCTGCTTGTCGTTCATGATGTCGTACACCATATTATGTACGGTTCTATCATCAAGGGCGTCGACATTAATTCGTTTGATATCGCCATCGACACGAATCATCGGTGGTAATCCCGACGACAAATGCAAATCGGAAGAGCCCTGTTTAAAGGCAAATGCCAAAAGTTCAGCTATATCCATCGCCGCTCCAGATCATTATATTTATTCAGCCAGTGGGGGCCAGCACCAGATACAAGTATATCTGCCATGCACAGACAAACAAGCCATGGCCCGGTACACCCGATAACGGAGCTGTTGTGATTGAAGACTGGCGGCGGTAATGCAAGAATCAGGACAGTTCAGATAACAATAATTTGCCTGAGATAGCACTATTTTCTGGCTGTTGGCAGGCACTGGTTGATAAAATTCAAATGACACATCGCACAATCGCATTTATTGGTGGCGGCAACATGGCTCGCAGCCTGGTAGGTGGGCTGCTAAAAAATGGCTGGTCTCGCGACGACCTGCTAGTTTCTGATCCCGACCCCGCTGCTCGACAGGCGTTTGGACAGGCGCTGGGCATCAAGACTACCGACAGTAATATTGACGCTGTCAAACCGGCCGATATTGTCGTGCTGGCGATTAAACCACAGGTCCTGCCAAAAGTGGCTAAAGAACTGGCCGGTACCGTAGGTAAGAATAAATCGCTGGTAATTTCTATTGCGGCGGGGATTCGTACCAGCAGCCTGGGTAAGTGGCTGGGTGAAGATGTGCCGTTGGTACGCGCCATGCCCAACACAGCGGCCCTTATTGGTTCCGGAGCAACCGGTCTGTATGCGAAAAATAATGTCGGCGCCGAACTGCGTGATATCGCCGAGACCATCTTGCGTGCCACGGGCATCGTGGTCTGGGTCGACAACGAAGATTTGATGGATGTGGTTACCGCCTTGTCCGGCAGCGGGCCAGCCTATTTCTTCCTGGTGATGGAAGCGCTGGAGGAGGCGGCGATAAAACAAGGACTCCGTGCCGATACCGCAAGACTGTTAACATTGGAAACCGCGTTCGGCGCTGCCAAAATGGCTCTGGAAGACAGTGCAGGGCTAGCGGACCTGCGACAGCGTGTTACTTCACCAGGGGGTACGACGGAGAAGGCTATCAAGTCATTTGAAGACAACAATATACGCGCCATGTTTGAGAACGCACTCAACGCGGCAACGCGGCGATCGCGTGAACTTGCAGAACTGCTGGGAAAAGAACAATGAACGGACTGGGAACTGAGTTACTGCTTGACCTGATACGGCTGGTATTCGGTATTTTCATATTCATGGTCATGCTACGCCTGATCCTGCAGATGGCGCGCGCGGATTTCTATAACCCGATCTCACAGGGGCTTGTAAAAATTACCAATCCGCCGTTAATACCGCTACGAAGAATTATTCCGGGATTGTGGGGAATCGACCTGGCATCGATCGTTCTATTGGTGGTGCTCAAAATTATCGAGTTTTCGCTAATCATTTTCCTGGTCAGCAAGGAAGCGTCACTCGCAGGACTTTTCATCATTGCTACTCTCGATCTGACCAGGCTGGCGATTTATATTTTTCTGGGTGCGATCTTCATCGACATTCTGATTAGCTGGATCAGCCCCCAGTCGATATATCAGAATCCGGCCGCGGGACTGGCGAGAAGTATCAGCGAGCCGATCTTGCGACCTGCGAGACGTTTACTGCCACCAGTATCCGGCTTTGATTTCTCTCCCATATTGGTGATATTTTTGCTGATGGCCTTGCTGAAGATAATTAACAGGGTATTCTGATTTCACCATCCGTGACCCGAACTGATCAACCGTGGTGTTAGTGGATGGGTGGAGCACTTTCTCAATTATCAATCCCGGGAAATTACCGCCTGATTTTGGGTAGTCTCCGCGCCCTTGCCTGGCCCGGCAATTCAGATCGTCAGGATTAGACCAAAGAGTGCGAATGTTGCCATCTTCAGTCGCGATAGGCGGCTAAAGATAAAGAATAGTGAAAATCACACTTTTCATTCTTTCGTCTCTGAAAAACTTCATGGACTGATATTTCCGGGTTACCTGTAAATGGACGCGCTGCATTGATGCATAATCAAACAGTGTTTAGACTGCAATCAATATTGTCCCAAGACGATAAATAAATGCCTGAAGAGATTCCTGCTGATAGCGTTGGTATCGTAAAACCTCATACCGCGCACTTTGACGAACCATTGTCGCTGACTAGTGGTGGCAATATTGATGCCTACGATCTGGTTTACGAAACCTATGGAAAACTCAATAGTGACAAAAGCAATGCCATACTGATCTGCCACGCGCTATCCAGCAATCACCACGTCGCCGGTTATCACAGCATGGACGACAGGAAACCGGGCTGGTGGGAGAATATCGTCGGCCCCGGCAAATCAGTCGATACCAATCGATTTTATGTGGTCAGCTGTAACAATCTGGGTGGCTGCTTTGGTTCCAGTGGCCCGTCTTCCACAGACCCCAGGACCGGCAAGGCCTTTGGTCCGGATTTTCCCTTCGTTACGGTAAGAGACTGGGTGGAAAGTCAGGCGCGACTGGCGGACAGACTGGAGATCAAAAAATGGGCGGCAGTCATTGGCGGCAGTCTCGGTGGCATGCAGGTCATGCAGTGGGCGATCGACTACCCGGACAGATTGGCTCACGGGGTGGTTATCGCCGCGTCCCCCAAGCTGACGGCACAGAACATAGCCTTTAACGAAGTGGCACGTCAGGCTATACGCACTGATCCCGAGTTTCATGACGGACGCTATTATGATTTTGATACCGTACCGGCACGCGGCTTGCGTATCGCCCGCATGCTGGGACATATTACCTATCTCTCCGACGATAGTATGCGCGAAAAATTCGGCCGTGATCTACGCGACGACAAAATAGACTTTGATTTTGATGTTGAGTTTCAGGTGGAAAGTTATCTCCGCTACCAGGCCGATAGTTTTGTTGGCGGCTTCGATGCCAATACCTACCTGCTGATAACAAAGGTGCTGGATTACTTTGACCCGGCAGCAGATCACGGCGGCAACCTGACGCGTGCCATGGCCACAGCCACCGCAGATTTTCTGGTCGTGTCATTTACCAGTGATTGGCGCTTTGCACCCGTACGTTCACGTGAGATCGTCAAGGCCATTCACGATAACGGTCTCAATGTCAGTTATGCCGAAATAAAGGCCAGTCAAGGCCACGATGCATTTCTTATGAAGATTCCACATTACCTGGATGTTTTCGGCAGTTATATGGAACGCGTTGCCAGCGAGGTGAGAGAATGAGCATCCAGCTAGAACGCGCCGACTATTCCATTATTGCAGACTGGGTTAAACCCGACAGCAGTGTGCTCGACCTCGGGTGTGGTGACGGCACGCTGATGGCTTACCTGCAGCAACAGAAACAGGTGCGCGGTTTCGGTCTCGAAATTGATGACGACGACATCACCAGCTCGATCCAGAACGGTATCAATGTCATCCACATGGATTTGAATGAAGGTCTGTCCGAGTTCGAAGACAATTCGTTTGATCACGTCATTCTGTCATTGACCCTGCAGGCAATGCAGTGCCCGGATCTGTTGCTAAGTGAAATGCTGCGCGTCGGCACCGAAGGCATTGTCACCTTTCCCAACTTTGGTAATTGGCGAGGCCGAATTCAGCTAGCGCTGGGTGGACGTATGCCAGTCACAAAGACATTACCCAATACCTGGTACAACACGCCCAACATTCACCTGTGCACAATTCAGGACTTTGAAAACTTGTGCCACCAACTGGGGTTCCAAATCCTTGAACGCCGTGCGGTCGATCAAGATCATGAATCAGGGTTGGGACTAAGAATGCTTCCAAATTTGCTCGCCCAAATAGCTCTTTATCGGTTCAGGCGTGCATAAATGTTTGTTGGGCTACGCTACGTTTAGCCCAACCCGCTTCTCTTGCGAACAAAGTGACCTATATTGTCGTAAACAGACATTCGATTTTGAAGTTATAGTAACTACTGCCTAGCTGGTTTCGGGTGTACCACCGAATGACGCCATGGAGACAGTGATGGTTTTGGGGCGACGATCCGACCGGAGATAAGCCTGAATCTTTGGTTTACTTTCAAAGGATTCCTTCAGGTGGGCCAGGCATGGATAGTCGTTGATAATGTCTCCCGCAAGGGCGCGCATGCAATCCAGATACGTCCAACCGAGGAAATCGATATAGGTTAGTCGGTTACCAACCCAGCAATGCTTGTCTCGATTGCTTCTGGCTAAATAGATTTCTAGATTATTCAGCGTATTGCGTACTTTCCCGTCAATGAAGTTTTGGCGCTTTTCCTCAAAATGGCGGCTCCAGACAAGATGTCCGAAGGCCTCCACCGCATCGCCTAAAACATGCTCCAGTGTGTCGCACTGGATACGTTCGCTTTCGCTGTCCCCGTAGAGGTCATATTTACGTGCAAGATACCGGTAGATGGCGTGGCTTTCATGGATGGTAGTTTCGCCATCTTCAAACATGGGGACTTTACCGAAAGGCATTTGTGGTTTCAGCGCTTGCCAGTCAGCTACGTGTACCGGGTTATCACGGTATTTGATACCGAGTTGTTCCAGCATCAGTCGTATCGGTTCCGCACGACCGCGTATGGGAAAATAGGTAATAACAGGCACCGCAGCTGCTTCCATTACCCTGACTCCAGACTCGGTTTATCGTGTCGAGGCTATTCCATCGACAGGCAAAAAGCCACCTGTGCGAGCTCCCTAAAGAGGTATAATTCTTATGCTAATTAATGATATTGAGGTAGCACCCAGTGAGCCCGTTCTGGAAGATTGTAGGTGTACTGATTTTCTTTATCTTCACCTGGGGTTTCATCATTGACGGCACCATTGGCGTGTTTTTTCTGGTTCGCGATTTCTTAACACTAAACAATACCGGCGTTGCCATCGGGGCGACTGTTGTCTTTATGTTTTCTGCCATCATGGTCGGTGAGAAATTGGCGCAAAAGATTAATTGCCTGTTGGCAAAATTAGCCCATCAAGACGCGCCGTCCTGCGTTAAAAAGGAAAATGGAAATTAGGTCTTAGTGCTTCTTCGCTATCTGTGCGTCTTCCGACAAGATGCGATCGATTGAAGACCCTACGCGATCCCACAATGTCTGTGTGGCGCCTGAACGGGCAGCACCAACCGTTACCATGGCAACCAGTCCACTCAAGTATTCCGGTTTGGTAAGCTCAAAACCTTCTTTCAACCGCACGTTGAATCCGGAATTGAGTAAATATGCCGAGTCCAGATTGCGCCATAACAATGTACGCCAGTAGCCCCTTTTTTCGGCGCGGGCCGTAATCTTGCTCATCTGGTAACAATCGATAACAATATTGTCGTCACGATCAGTATAAATGACATGCGGTTCGACAATCCAGACCTGGTGCCGACCGCCGTATCGTACTGCGACACAACGTTTTTCGATAATTGCCTGGTTTAGTAATCTGAGCGTGTCGGACATAAAATCACCATTGCCATCTCCAGCGCGCGCCTCCCCCTGATTCACAGTATAGAAACTCATCCGGGTTTTTCCCTTTCTGCTGGACGCAAGTAGTGGGTCATCGGACAAGTGGCATGAATGGACGTAATGCGGCAATGGTTTGGGTAAGAGTAAAATCCCGTAAGCGGGCGCTTCGGAATAAACACAATTACAGTGTTGTTTATGGCGCGTTCACGACAGATAGAATAATAACCTGGATGATTTTGATCAGACACTGGTCAGATATTCGTTTTTTATAATCAAGGGGAGCGTTATATGGCATACGATGAGGGATTGTCACAACGAATCCGTGAGACCCTTATGGATCAACCGGGAATGGTAGAGAAGAAAATGTTCGGTGGCCTGGCATTTATGGTCAATGGTCACATGAGCGTCGGGGTAGTCCACTCCGACCTGATGGTGCGTGTGGGCCCGGACAATTACCAAGACGCGTTGTCGCAACCACACGCTCGCCCGATGGATTTTACCGGTAAACCGCTCAAGGGTTTTGTCTACATCGATCAGAAGGGATTCGAGGCAGATAGCGATCTAACGTACTGGGTAGGGCGTGGATTGGACTATGCACTATCGTTACCACCGAAATAGCATATTCGATAAGTGGCACAACTCGTTCTACACTAGTCATCCCCTGTTGAAATACCTATTGATTGCAGCGTGCCCGAGATCAGTGATTTTTTTTGCGGTGGTTTATCTGCGTCAGGGTGCACCAGACTGCCGGTATAAAAAACCGTACAATCCGTTCCCGTCAATTTCTTGATCGGCTCGCGCAATGCATCGCGAAAAGGTCGTCCGATTGACCTTATGCTGCGCACGTCGCTTGGCTTTGGTTTCGTAAATGAGCCGTTAAGCTGTTGGGCCATGATGCCGCAGCCGTTTTCATCGACGACACTAAATGCCAGATTTTCAAATCTAGATTCAACAAAATTGACACTGCCCTTTAGCGCTATTCTGTTGTTTGGCGTTGTCAGCGCAACATCGCTCACGGTTGCCCGGCCATCTTTGATATTCCAGTTAGATATAAGGTAGGTAATTGTACCGGGTTGACTGTCGCGGGTTTTTAGCAGCTCAGAGTATTGGTAACCCTTTGTCGCCACCGCCCCAAGTGGACCAAGGTAAAATAATGCTCCGAGGTCAGTCAAATTGAGACGTTTTGCCTTTTCAATACGTTCGAGTGCCTTGTCAATATCAAGCTCGCGCAGCCGCAGATTTTCGCCTTTCATGTTTATGTCGCCTTCAAGCGAGCGCAATATCGTCTGGAGTTTCGTGCCCTTCCACTTCAGTCTGGAACCTAGTGCCAGCTTGCCATCAGTCAGTCGGGAATTTTCCAGACTGACAGTCGATCTGGCAATATCGATATCTGTCAGCTGCAGGTCTAGAAATCCTGATAATGTCGATGCCATATCTTTCAGGCCAATATTCGCCGATAAATTGCCGCCAAAGAGTGTGCCGGTGATATTACTGATTTTCAGTCCGCCTCTCTCGAATTTAATTCTGGCTTTGACGTTCTCCGCCACTGCTCGCTTTCCCCGAACTACTCCGGCAGACAATCTGCCCGCACCTCGCAATTCGTTAAGATCAATCGCTTCACTATTGGTGTTCCCGCTGGACCGAAACCACATATTTATTGCTACATCTTTCGCCTCAATATATAGAGGCGAACCGATTTCTTTGAATATAATCTCACCGTTACGGATAACGATACTTGCGTCTTTGGCCGCAGTTACTCTGAAGGCTGTCGATGCCTGCTTATTGCCAGCCGCGGAAGGCCCGCTTTTTGGAAAAGACATGGATACTTGTGTCAATTCAGCAACGGGTCTTTTCAACAGGAATTTTGTAATACGAAACTCTTTTTCGAACAGTGGCAAAATCGCAAATTGGATATGGAATGCCTCCATGGCTAAACGATTCTTGTGGCCAAGTTCGATATATACGTCGTTGACCTCAATTCCAGGCAGCGGAATGAGTGACAGATTCGCGTCTCCATCAATTCGTAAACGCAATCCTGATTTCAGTGCGGCTGCCTCAATTTCGGATTTATAAGGTGCGAGGTCGATACTACGGACAATCAAACCGGCCAACACCACTAGCAGGACCAGCGCTGCTGCGGAACTGACTAATAGAGTCTTCTTTGTTATTCGCATACCGTTTATCATACCAAATGTTTGATTAGTGTCGCGACTCGTTACCAGTGAAACTCTATCCGCAACATGGATAGTTTGTATCGTCGGCGAAGTGTCAGTCACACGCGTGTTCCAGGTGGTTTATGAGAATAATCTATCTGCAGTAGTGGAAAATGTGTATGGTGAGACCGGTATCGTCTTGAATCAGTGTTCCGGGCAATTATATGAACTGGAGTATGTTGGGCGCCATTCTGATACTTCCCGGCAATGTGCTGGTGGTGATCCCGGCGCTAGTTTTGTGGATAACAACGAACAGCCAGTATGGCGGTCAGGTCGCTGTGCCAATGGAACCCCGGTTCTGGTTGGCGATAATTCTGTTGGTTCCCGGTCTTGGTTTGAGCATCTGGACCGCCAGACTGTTTCTCAAGAAGGGTGATGGCACGCCCGCACCCTGGAATCCACCAAAAAAACTGGTCATACGAGGGCCTTATCGTTATGTACGTAATCCGATGATAACCAGCGTACTGGTTACTCTCTCTGCCGAGGCCATCTATTTTCTTTCATGGCCACTTTTGATCTGGATGGTCGTGTTCTTTCTGGCGAATGCCATCTACTTTCCACTCTTTGAGGAAAAAGGACTGGAAGCCAGATTTGGGGCTGACTATTTGAATTACAAAAACCATGTGCCCAGATGGTTACCACGACTATCGCCGTGGTCAACTGATACGGTCGATCCCTCTTAAGTAGAGACTGGTTGTGAGTAAAAAAACACTTCCGCTAAACGACAGGCTTTATGATTACTTGTTATCTGTTTCGTTGCGCGAGACACCACTACTAAAACAGTTGCGCGAGGAGACGGACGGGCTGGAAGCCGCCGCCATGCAGATTTCGGCTGACCAGGGCCAGTTCATGGCACTGCTGATAAAATTGATCAATGCCCACCGTGTTATCGAAATCGGCACCTTCACCGGTTACAGCGCACTGGTGATGGCACAAGCCCTGCCGAAAGATGGCAGAATCGTATGTTGCGATACCAGTACAGAGTGGACCGACATTGCCAAACGTTACTGGACAGAGGCTGGTACAAGCAACAAGATTGATCTGCGACTTGCGCCAGCGCTAGAGACTCTCGATGCCCTGGTTGCCGATGGGCATGAAAATACGTTTGATTTTGCCTTCATTGACGCAGACAAGGTCAACATGACCAATTATTATGAACGCTGTCTTCAACTGATACGTACCGGTGGTCTGATCGCTGTGGATAACGTGCTGTGGGGCGGCGATGTGGTCGACCCCGAAAATCAGAAAGAGGATACCGTTGCGATTCGTGAATTCAATGAACAATTAAAACGAGATCAGCGAGTTGATTTAAGCCTGGTGCCCATAGGCGATGGCTTGACGCTGGCTCGCGTGCACTAGGAGTAGTTGTAAATATTTTTTTGCAGACCTGATAGATCCATATTTTTCACCTATATTTTTTAAATGAAACTGGAAAAACTACGCCGACAGTTTAGCCAACAGGGCCTGTCACGGGCGGGTCTTGATCCAGACCCGTTTCATCAGTTTGACACCTGGTATCGACAGGTGGCCGGATCCGGTTACTTCGAGCCTGGCGCCATGAGTCTGGCCACGGTCGACGGTGAAGGCCAGCCGAGCCTGCGGACGGTGCTATTAAAGACGTTTGACGAACAGGGTTTCGTTTTCTATACCAATTACGGTAGTCAAAAGGCCAGACAGATAACGATCAACCCGAAAGTTTCGCTGTTGTTCGCGTGGGTGCCACTGGCCCGACAGATCAAGATTACCGGCACGGCCGAGAAAGTGCCAGTTGCGGAATCACTGAAATACTTTGTCACCCGACCGCGTGGCAGCCAGATAGGGGCCTGGGCATCCGCCCAGAGTGAGGTAGTAAATTCGCGGTCGATGCTCGAATCCGGTTTTGAACAGATGAAACAAAAATTCTCCAAAGGAGAAGTACCGCTGCCGGAATTCTGGGGTGGTTATCGCGTAAAACCGGACACCATCGAATTCTGGCAGGGTCGAGACAATCGTCTGCACGACCGGTTCGAATATTCACGTAAAAGCCTCGACGGAGAGTGGCAGATAAGACGCCTGGCCCCCTGAGTTCTTACTGCTCCCTTTACCTTTCTATCCCGGGTATTCTTCGGGAATGCTGGCCCCTGCGGAATACGACGCCTGGTACCAGACTCCACGTGGAGTCTGGATCAGTAACGCTGAATTTCGGCTAGTGATCAGGCAGCTGCGGCCACAACCGGCCTCGACCTTGCTGGACGTTGGTTGTGGCACGGGTCACTTCAGCCGTCGGTTCGCGGCACTTGGGCTTCAGGTCACAGGTCTGGACCTGGACACCGGGGCGATCAAATTTGCACGTCAGCAGGGCGGGCCCATCGTCTACCTGGAGAGCGGTGCTGAGGCGCTACCATTTGCGGACGGCAGTTTTGACTATTGTGTTGCAATAACAAGCCTGTGTTTTATAGAACAGTTCGAAAAAGCGATTGACGAGATGTGGCGGGTAAGCCGCAAGGCAATAGTGCTCGGACTGCTTAACAGGAATAGCCTGTTATTCAAACAGAAAGACAATCACGGAAGTTACATTGGCGCACGCTGGGACAGGATTGGCGACGTCTCAAAAATCCTGTCCTGTCTCAAACCGGGCACTGCCGGTGTCAGCCATGGGACCGCGATATTTCTCCCATGGACGGGATGCATCGCCCGGACGATCGAGACCGTTATGCCCGGCAAAGCTCTCTGGGGAGGTTTTCTGTCGGTCTGTATTCGCAAAAAGCCGACCACGCGACACCTCATTGAATAGCGCCGGTCCTGTAACAAAGGTCCAATTTCAAGGGCATCACTTGTTGCAAGTAGCAATAGAACGCTATTGATTGTGTTACCTGAATTCGGCGAACCAGATCGCCACACCCAGAGAAATCAGCGCGATTTCCGCCACGGTAACCCACAACAATATATAGGTGATACGTCGGCCCATGGGTTTCATGGGTTGCCAGACGTAGTGCATATACCACCGCCAGGGAGGAATATACCTCCAGCGTTTCCACATGATCAGAAAACGCTGTAGATAATTCGCCCAGGTATTAAGGCTTTTATCTACTTCGCCCATACGCTGCTCTCGTTGATCCACGGTTAACCGTTCGTACGCGTCAGTGAGGGTAATTTTGGAGCCAAATTCGGAGGGTTCGATTTTTATGCTGGTGCTGGATTTAATACCATCTTCATAGTCAATTTTCAGACCATCATTCAGCTTTGTCACCTTGAAGGCCACATCAAATTCAAATGGTGGTTCCTGACTGATATTTTGACCACACATGGCGTATCGGTTGTTCCCCAGAGATTCGAACGATGTAAAATCGAGCATCGGATTTATGCGAAACAGACGTTCCACATCACCACAGAATTTAGTCAGATGCTCTACAGAAAGAGGCGTATTCACGGCCGCCCATGCCGAATCTTCCGCTACGTCGGGCGTGGTCATGTCATTCATCCGGGTAGGGAACAATCAGTAACGGGACCGATAATTCCCGGATAGATTTGGTGAGCATACGGGAACGCAGCCCTGTTTTGCCTTTGGGGCGTGAAGATCCCATGATCACAATATCGTAGGCCTCTTTCCGGCTAACTTTAATTAATTCTTTTTCCGGCTCACCAACAATCACTTCGGCGGTGTAGTTCAGATTATTGGTTGTCGCCGCTTCGCTGACCCGGCTTTTGTGTTCTTCTACTTCCTGGGTTAGTTGTTCCTCCAGATAGCGACGAAAGGTATTTCGGGTTGAACCATTGTTTAGCCAATCATCGCCTGTCATGCCCTGCCACAGGGCCTTGGGGACCACGATCAGGTGGTGCAAATGACCCCCTTTCTTACACAGCTTGATCGCCTCCTGCTCTGCTGCCTGTGCACCCTCCGTTCCATGGCTGGCCAGTAGAATATTATTTGCGGATTGCATAACTCACCACTTATTGAAAAGAAAAGCGGCGCCCTGTTACAGACGCCGCCAGTTATCACTTACAAATAGTTATTAGTTAGTAACATATACGGCAAAGGCAATTACCAGAGCAAATACCAACGCCAGGGTATCTTCCATACGGTCACTGCTGAAAATCGACAGTACCGAACCACGATCAAATTTTTCTGCCATTTTAGGACCTCCTATATTTTGTCACTAATGAGTAACATTACGACCACCAGTGCACCTGCAGCCTTGGTAAAGCCGACAATTCCACCAATGATGGCCGGCTGACCACCCGCCTGTTTCATGGACGAAATAGTGATCTGCATACCCAGGCCAACCAGACCAAAGGCGAATAGCCACGTGATCCACTTCCGGAAGACCTTAATCTTCTTGGCTGTGTGACGCACGGCTTTATGTGCTTTCTTCAGGATCTTGTTGGCATCCTTGGAAAGTGCCTTTGAGTTCACCAGACCACGAACTGCAGTGTCGTCGTCATCGGACATGATCTTGCGATTATCCATAAGACGCTGTATTGCGGCCTTCTGGACATCCGGTTTGATCTTGCCGAACTCGGATTTTAACGTGGCAACCTGGCCTTCTTTCAGCAGATTCTTCTCTTTAAAATTGGTTTCCGCTGTGTTGCCGAAGTATTTGCCCTTGTAGTGCTTGGGAGGAGCAAAGATGCCGGTGGTGGACAGAGCGAACAACAGAATGAAGCCGAGTACAAAAACCGGGAACTTGGCAATGATCACCTGAGTGACATTGACACGCTCGGTCATACTGTCTTCACGTTTCACATACCAGAGAGCCAGCCAGAGAACGATGATTGGCAGAATCAGTACGCGGGTGATATTGAAGATTTCGGCAACCTTCAGGGTTTCGATGCCATCAGGCTGGTAGGCCAGCGCTGCACCGGCAACCTGCGCCGAGTTCAGAATACCGGTACCGGCCCATGCGCCAAACTGCAGGTAACTCATATTGAGCAGGTTACCAATGACCGGGAAGACGAACATACTGGCAACACCCCAGAGCAGAATGGTACCGATGGTGTAAGCAATTTCCACTGACTTGGCTTGGACTACCGGAGCCGCAGCCACCGTGGCCGACACACCACAGACACCCATACCGGCAGAAAGTACACCACCCATTGAGTTTGGTATACCGCGTCGACTACCCAGCCAGAGCACCATCCATACGGAACCCAGTACGAAGAAACTGATCATTATGATGGACAGCCCACCCAGATTCGCCAATTCGGCCGCGGAGTACAGGGTACCCAGTAGAATCACGCCAGTCTTGAGACCCAGTCGCGACAAGCGAACGCCATTTTCCGCCCACGCCGGTACCTTGAAGATATTCACAACCACGATGCCTGCGACGATACCTATTACGATATAATTCAGGCCCAGTAGTTTGTGAATGTATTTACCGGTATCACCGACCTTTCCCATTTGGATGCTGACCCATGCGACTTCCGGCGCAAGGAACCAACGAACCAACATGGCGATGACCAGAATGAACATGGCGCCGGCTATGGATGAGGAGAAATAATCAAACTGGCCTTCTTTATGACTACCAAACAATTGCCAGACACCGAAAGCGGCTGCAATGATACCAAAGTACAGGGCCAGGGTATTTATCTCCCCGAGATACTTGTATTTCTTACCTGCCGCGAGATGCTCGATGTAGCCACTCATCATGCCGGTTGATCCCATATACCAGATCGCCAGCATGACTAGACCAATAATGAGCAACGCGGATGATTTTTTCGTATAAACCATCGTTGTGTCCTCCTGTGTGATGATCGTCAAGATCTATTTTATTTTCTACAGGTCGAGGTAAAAATAGCCGGTGTTGTAATTTTGATGACTATTTTTTTCGCCGAGTTACTTAATATCTGTTCTAGTCAACAAATACAACACACTATTGAGCATATAATTAATAGCTAATATGCTAAAACGTATTAAAACTCAGGGGTTAGCGCCTTTCGAGGTCTAAATTAATTTGGCCTTCAGATAAACGGCAAAACCAATAGTCACAACGGTTATTCTTCAATTTGCACGGCAAGATTCGGTTTAGTGCTTGCCTGCGTTGCGACATTGTGCCCAATAAAATATTCAGGCGACAAGCGTCGAAAATATTGTGAGGATGTCAAGCTTTCCGAGCGTCCGACATCCGGCAGGTATGCGAATGGAGCTATTTCTGGAGTGCGCCAATGTCCCGAATCACCTGTGCGCTGTGTGTTTCCGGGTCCACCTTGCGATAGATCGTAGCAATATATCCGCGCGGATCAACTATGAAAGTGTGGCGCCGTGCAAATTTTAGCGGGCCAAATGAAAACAAACTACCATATTTTCTGGCGACGGCACCGCCGGTGTCTGCCAGGAGAGGAAAGGGCAGACCGTACTTTTTTGCGAAAGCTGCATGGCTTTTCTGACTGTCCACACTGATGCCCAATACATCGACGCCGAGCTTGTCCATTTTAAAATAGTCATCGCGGAATTTGCAGGCTTCGGCGGTGCAACCAGGTGTATTATTTTTCGGGTAAAAATACAGTACCACCCAGCGACCCCGATGCTGAGCTAACTGGTGTTGTTTTCCGTTTTGGTCAGAAAGTGAAAATTTCGGTGCAATGTCCCCGGTTTTCAACAGGACCTCCTCGGCTAGCACACTCGACAGAAGGCCAATGCCGGCTAGCGGTAGAATTATATATTTAAGTGATCGAAACATCCGGCACAATTGGTACAGCGGGTCCGCTACAACGAATCATGGTGGTCACAACCCGCAAGGCCGTTCATGCGGCGCCCTGGCTGCGTAGATACTCTTCATAGTCACCACCAAAATCGACCACACCTTCCTTGCTGATTTCAATTATACGTGTAGCCAGCGACGATACGAATTCACGGTCGTGGCTGACAAAAAAGAGAGTACCCGGGTAATTTTCAAGCGCCAGATTCAGCGATTCAATAGACTCCATATCGAGATGGTTGGTGGGCTCATCAAGAACAAGGATATTCGGTTTCTGCAGCATCATTTTGCCAAACAGCATTCTCCCCTGTTCACCACCTGAGATGACCTTTACCGATTTTTTTATTTCATCTTGCGAGAATAATAATCGGCCCAGCGTACCGCGAATAACCTGCTCGTCGTCGCCCTCTTGCGCCCACTGTCCCATCCAATCGAGCAGAGACATATCGTTGTCAAATTCAGCAGCATGATCTTGGGCATAATAACCGAAACTTGAATTCTGTGACCACTTGATAGTGCCACTGGTGAGTTCTTTTTCTCCCAGGAGACTGCGTAGCAGAGTGGTTTTGCCAATACCGTTGGTACCGATCACCGCAATACGTTCGCCCACTTCAACTGTTAGCGGAAGGTCCTCAAACAAATCCTCTCCGTCGTAACCGTTACTCATACCCTCCACCTCCAGCGCGAGCCGGTGCAATTTTTTCGCTTGCTCAAAGCGGATAAACGGGTTTTGCCGACTGGACGGTTTCACATCCTCCAGCTCTATTTTATCAATTTGTCTTGCCCGGGACGTTGCCTGCCGTGCCTTGGAGGCATTCGCGGAAAAACGACTGACGAATGTTTGCAGTTCGGCTATTTGCGCTTTTTTCTTGGCGTTGTTCGCGTACATGCGTTCACGGACCTGTGACGCCGCTGTCATATATTCATCATAGTTACCCGGGTACAAACGCAACTCACCATAATCGAGATCCGCCATGTGGGTACAAACACTGTTTAGAAAGTGGCGATCATGGGAAATGATTATCATGGTGCAATTGCGCTCATTGAGTACATTTTCCAACCAGCGAATCGCATTGATGTCGAGGTTATTGGTGGGCTCGTCCAGCAACATGATGTCTGGATCGGC
Organism: Acidiferrobacterales bacterium; assembly: GCA_048060695.1. Classification (GTDB taxonomy): domain Bacteria; phylum Pseudomonadota; class Gammaproteobacteria; order Acidiferrobacterales; family JAJDNE01; genus JAZFSZ01. The sequence goes on along the minus strand of JBGMQT010000006.1, from coordinate 5,529 downwards.
GAATAGTGACTGCGCGAGCAACACTCGCAGCTTCCAGCCTGGCGCGACTGCGCTCATGGGACCATCGTGCTGTTCCAGCGGAATATCGAGCCCCAGCAAGAGCTCGCCGGCACGGGATTCGGCCGTATATCCATCGAGTTCGCCAAACCGGATCTCAAGTTCGGCAACCTTGATGCCCTCCGCTTCGCTCATTTCGGGCAGCGAATAAATGCGGTCCCGCTCCGCTTTGACTTCCCACAGCTCCTCATGGCCCATAATCACCGTATCGAGCACAGTGAATTCTTCAAAAGCGAACTGGTCCTGGCGAAGTTTGCCGACGCGTTCATTGCTGTCGATGGAGACGGATCCTGCGCTGGGCTCGAGATCGCCACCGAGAATCTTCATGAAAGTCGATTTTCCGCACCCATTGGCGCCAATCAGGCCATAGCGATTACCGTCGCCAAATTTAACGGAGATATTCTCAAACAGGGGCTTGACACCGAACTGCATCGTAATATTGGATGTTGTGATCAATTTGTTGTTCCGAAACGGGGATAAAAAGCGGCCGCATTGTCGCACATATTACAGATGTTTGGGCACCGGATTCACAAAAAATGAGGCTGGACTGGATGCCTATTCTTCTCCGGTGACCTTGCGACGAAGGGCTTTGTCTCTACTACGCTGGTTTTTCTGATCAAGTCGTCGCTGTTTTGAGCGGGCGGTGGGCCGGGTAGGCCGGCGTTTTTTGGGTGTCGCGACCGCCTTGCGGATGAGATCCGCCAGACGATTAAGTGCTGCTTCGCGATTTTTCTCCTGACTGCGAAATTGCTGAGCCTTGATAATGACAATACCTGCCCGGCTGATACGTCGATCCGTCTGTGTCAGTAATTGTTGCTTGACCTCGGCAGGTAAGCTGGATTTCTGAATGTCAAATCGCAGATGTACGGCGGTGGACACCTTGTTGACATTCTGGCCGCCGGCTCCCTGCGCCCGAATCGCGCTGAACTCGATCTCGCGCTCGGTGATAACGATATCTTTTGAAATCTTCAACATGGCAATGAAAACGGGTTAAGCTCTATTGTAATCGATAATTCGCTGTCGCCGTCGCTGCGTCGAGTCGGGCAACCATCTAATCCTATACTGGAGCTGGCATGACACCCGTTGCAACCCCTGACATCCACGCGCTCGCTGTATACGTCCTTATTATTGGCGCGCTGTACCTGTTTACACGCAAACACCTTCCACTGGAGACATCGGCTTTACTGGTTCTGGTTTTGCTCACAGTCGGGTTTGAGCTATTTCCCTATACCCGTAACGGTGAAACTTTTCGTGCGATCGATTTTTTCAGTGGTTTCGGTCACGAAGCACTGATTGCCGTGAGCGCACTAATGATTGCAGGACAGGGGTTGGTGCGAACTGGTGCGTTGGAGCCTATCGGTCGTTTTCTGGCACGGATGTGGTTGATCAGCCCTATGCTGTCGTTGCTGTTGACCATGTTGGCCGCGGCCAGCCTGAGTGCATTTATGAACAACGTACCAATCGTCGTATTGTTGTTGCCCATACTGATTAGTGTTTCCTTGCGTACGGGCAAACCGGCATCCGGCATGCTAATGCCCATGGGTTTTGCCACCCTGATCGGGGGCACTACCACCACGATCGGGACATCCACTAATTTGCTGGTGGTATCCGTCGCCGCTGACCTTGGCGTGCAACGTCTGGGGATGTTTGATTTTTTTGTTCCAGCCGTGATCTCGGGAGGTTTAGCGATTCTTTATCTATGGTTAGTCGCGCCACGTTTATTACCGGCCCGCGCTACCCACCTTGCAGATACATCACCGCGTGTGTTCGCCGCCCTGTTGCACATTCCAGAGAATAGTTTTGCCGATGGCAAATCCTTATCTGAGATTATTGACAAGACCAGCGGCACTTTGAAAATCGAACGCGTCCATCGAGGACAAAATACTGTCATATTGCCGTTGCCCGATGCCATAATCAAAGCTGGCGACAGGCTAAGCATTCAGGATACACCGGAGCATCTAAAGGAGTATGAGGATGTGCTCGGTGCCCACCTGTACTCGGGCGAGAAACCCGTCGCTGCGGATAATCCACTAAGCGCCGGGGAACAGCAACTGGCGGAAATTGTTATTACCCAGGGGTCGCCACTGGAGGGCAGAACCTTAAGCCGTGTGCATTTCAGGGATAGTTACCATTTGATGACGTTGGCAGTACATCGCGCTGGCTGGGAATCGCTCACCTGGCGCCAGAATCTGGGTAATATCCGCTTGCGTATCGGTGACGTGTTATTGGTTCAGGGAGATCGTGAGCAAATAGGCTCGATAAAGCGCAGTGGCAACTTGCTGGTGCTCGATGCGGCAGCCGATCTGCCGCGAACCGATAAAGCCTGGCTCGCGCTGACCATCATGACGGTCATGGTCCTGGTTGCCGCCGTGGGTATTCTGCCGATCTCGATCAGCGCCGCAGGTGGCGTAACCGTCATGATTCTGACCGGTTGCCTGAGCTGGCGCGATGCAGCGAACGCGCTTAGCAAGCCTGTCATCATGATTGTGGTCGCCAGTCTGGCAATGGGGACCGCTCTGCTCGAAACCGGGGGCGCCGAATATCTGGCGTATGTCTTTGTCAACCTGGTTTCAGGCATGTCGCCCACGATGATGATTGGAAGCCTGATGCTGGTTATGGTTGTGCTAACCAATATTGTTACCAACAATGCCGCGGCCGTCATCGGGACGCCCATCGCAATTAGTATTGCCAGCCAGGTCAATTTGCCAGCAGAACCGTTTGTATTGGCGGTACTATTCGGCGCCAACATGAGTTATGCGACACCGATAGCATACAATACCAACCTGTTGGTGATGAATGCCGGTGGTTACAAATTCTCGGATTTCGTACGCGTCGGAGTACCGATGATCGTCATCGTCTGGCTATCGCTGTTGTGGCTATTGCCTATGCGCTACGGATTGTAGCGATGTCATCGTGAGGAAATCCCGGCTTATTTTCGGTGCGTTGTTTACGCTGGCGCTGGTACCCGCATGGGCCGGGTCGCCACAAATTGTTGAGAGTCAGCAGGCACGTTTTGTTGTAGAGCAGGTAGCAGATGGGCTGGGTATTCCCTGGGCGATGGCATTTTTATCGCCTGACAAGTTGCTGGTGACCGAGCGTGGCGGTTATATAAACATCGTAAGTACCAAGACAGGTAATGTCCGACGTCTCAAGGGTGCGCCACCCGTGATGGCCCGAGGACAGGGTGGCATGCTGGATGTGGCCATGCCACCAGATTTCAAAACCGGTGACTGGATTTATTTTACGTATGTAAAGGACAAACAGGGACAGGGGGTAACGGTGCTTGCCCGGGCAAAACTGAAAGGCGACCGTCTGATTCGTTGGCGGGATCTGCTTGTCACCAACTCGGCAACAAATACCGACCGCCACTTTGGTAGCCGCATCGCTTTCGACAATCGCGGCCATGTTTACTTCACCGTTGGCGACCGGGGCCGGCGACCGAATGCTCAGAATTTGTCCAATCACGCCGGCACGGTGATACGATTGTATCGTGATGGTCGAGTTCCCAGGGACAATCCGTTTGTTAACAAAAAAGATGCCCTGCCGGAGATCTGGAGCTATGGCCATCGAAATCCGCAAGGAATCGCTTATGATTATGCCAATAAGCGGCTTTGGTTAAATGAGCATGGGCCTCGCGGGGGAGACGAAATCAATCTGGTACTACCAGGACGCAACTATGGCTGGCCAGTAATTTCCTATGGCAAGGAATACTGGGGCCCGATGGCCGTGGGAGAAGGAACCTCCCGCAGCGGTATGGAACAACCCATAAAACAATACACGCCCTCCATTGCCCCCGGCAGTCTTCTGCTTTATTCCGGCAAAGCCTTCCGGGTATGGAGGGGCAATCTTTTTTCCGGCGCGTTGAAGTTAACGCACATCAATCGCGTTGTAATCGACAAAAATGCCAACGCGGTTGCTGAAGAACGGCTTCTGGAGAGCATGTCGGAACGGATCCGGGCACTGGCCGAGAGCCCGCAGGGATGGATTTATCTTTCTACTGATAGTGGTAGGATTCTCAGGCTGAGACCCATCATGAATGGGTCTGAGAACTAAGAAGACGTGGTGAATCAAATTATGAGAATCAATAAATGAAAAAGAATATCTGGATTGTTCTGGTTATATCGGCATCGTTGGCGATACCGTCGCTACAGGCGCAGGAGATCAAAACCTTCCAATTCGAGAACATTGGCGGTTCGGTCACGGTAACGCAGGATATCCCGTCTTACTATTTTGGTGACTATGAGTCCATGTTTCCAAAATTGCAGCCCGGCGAGATGTCGCTCAGTAAAGAGAAAAATTTTGTCAGCAAACACTGGTGGGACAAGAGCTCTAACAGCAAGAAATTTACCTGGGGGGTGTTGGTCAAGAACGGAAAAATTGACAAGCAGAACATCACGCCACCCAATAAAGCCTATCGACCATACGACAGGATGAAACTGATCATCCGCTATGAAGATGAAAATATGGGGCTGGTAACCTGGGGTCTCTATCGCGCGACGTCGGAAAAATTTGGAACGCGTATTGTTGCCGGTCAATATATTAGAAAAAAAGGTAAGTAGATAGTGCACTTCTTATGTGCTCACGTTACTTGCCCGGACAAGATTCTCACAATTTCACTTTCAGAAAATTAGTTGTTGTTGTCAAATTTGAAGCAGTGCAGGCGATTCAATTTGTCGGCGAGCAAATAAATCAAACCCTTTCCCTGAACAATATTTTCCAGGGCGGCATAATATTACAGAAACTACCCAGCCATGAATCAGGAATGCTGTGAGTAGGGCACACAGACGTCGTTCACAGCATCCCTCGGAGACTGCTCCTGCGTTGCTCTACCTCCTCTATCCCTGGAGTCGTGTATACCGCGACATTAATGCTTCCCTGCACCTCAAAAAAAGCCCCGCTATTTCAAGGCGGGGCCAATAATTCCTCTAACCACAAAGTTAATTATTATTATGACTTGTTGCCTTCCTGCTTTTTGGCAAAATCTTCCGCGCTCTGTTGAGCCGTTTTGCGGAAATTGAATTTACTATCATCCGACAGCATTTCCGGCATGACCGGGCTCTGATGAGGGATTTCGGGTTTACCTGCACTCATGATATTTCTCTAAAGTTAATAAAATCAGACACTTACATAGATTTCCCGGGATGGGAAAAAAAGTTCGGGTGGGGGTGCACCCCGACTCTCTTTTTTACGGGGGCAGGGTTTAAACTGTTTCCCATACTTCAACTTACTTGAACAGCTTCGTCTTATCAACAAGATCCTTATGGGCGCGCTTAAAACACGTATAAGTCTTTGATTTCTTGTCGTAAATCGAGTTCACGAAGTATTTCCAATTGTCCTCATCGACAAAATTCTTGTCCATGCGGTAGTAGAAGCCCGGATGATGGGATTCTTCACAGAATTGGATATGTTTATGGAATAGCCGCGCGAGCCTGAAATGTGGTCGCGCGGCTGATTGCCTTAGGGCTTCCCTTA
>JBGMQT010000005.1:66765-68778 GCA_048060695.1 Acidiferrobacterales bacterium | reverse complement strand
CTTGCTCTTGCTCTTGCTCTTGCTCTTGCTCTTGCTCTTGCTCTTGCTCTTGCTCGCCGCGTCATTTTTACTATTCTTGGGTTTGGTGCGCTGTACAATCGTCATATTAAACGAACTCACGCGTGCGCCACCCTTACCCTGAGATTTAACCACCCGCAAACTCGGACTGGAGAACCAGTTTGAGGCAGCAAAGTTGCGCATCAGGGCAGAAACACGTGCATTGGACTGCGCTTTTCCTTTAAGCGATAGCTTGTTACCTTTTTGCTGCAAACTGGTGTAGTAAACACCGTCCGGTATCGTCTGCGCCAATTCATCAAGCACATGGACCATTCGTGTCCGGTTGGCCTGCAATTTGTAGATAACGTTCATTCGTTCCACCAAGGCCTTTCGTTTCTTCTTGATGTTTGATATTTCCTTAATGATCTTGTTCAGCGTTGCGATTTCATCATTCAGGTATTTGTTTCTTGCGTCTTGTGCTTCAATCAATCCGCTAACATGCAGGTGTGCATAAAACACCACTAGTCCCATCAACATCCACGCGAATATACCAATGCTCAGAAGCTGTCGATCCTGCTCCTTGCGATGCATTTCACGCCATGGCAACAGATTGACACGGGTGGTCATAGGTCAAAACTCCTCATGGCCAGTCCACAGGTGATCATCAGGGACGGGGCATCATTACTGAGAATCTGCGGCTTGATGCGAGACGCCAGCGACATACTGGTAAAAGGGTTTGCCACCATGGTCGGGATACCGATTCGTGCCGCCACCAACTCGTCAATACCCGGAATCTGAGAACAACCGCCTGCGAGCAGTATCTGGTCGACGCTATTAAAGGTGCTGGACGAATAGAAAAACTGCAGTGCACGTGTCACTTCCTGGCATAGCGCCTCCATGAATGGTCGTAACACGTCTGTTTGGTAATTGTCCGGCAACCCCCCCTGTTTCTTTGCCAATCCAGCCTCCTCATAGGAGAGGCCATAGCGACGCTGTATCTCTTCCGTTAACTGGCGGCCACCGAAAGTGTGATCACGTGTATAGATTGACTTATTACTATGCATCACGTTGATGTTAGTCGTGGTGGAGCCAACGTCCATTACCGCGACCGTCTTTTCCATGCCGGCACCGGGCATGTGATGTGAAATCAGATAATATGCGTTTTCCATGGCGAAGGTCTCAATATCAACCACACCCGGTTTCAGACCGGCGCCTTCGACAACAGCAATATAGTCATCGACAATTTCTTTGCGGCAGGCTGCCATTATTACCAGTTGTTCCTCTGCATCCTGGCCAATATCTTCGTTCACGGGTGCTTCTACCACTTGCCAGTCGAGATTCACCTCATCCAGGGGGTAGGGAATATAATGGTCGGCCTCCATTTCCACCTGGCCGGCGAGCTCGATCTCACTCATACCGGCCGGTATCTTGACGGTCTTGGTGATGACATGAGCACCCGCAACAGCAATCGCAGCGTGTTTAGTCTTGGTACCTGATCGCTTTACCGCCCGTTGGATCGCATCGGACACCTGTTCGATCTCGGTAATCGCGTGCTCTACCACCGCATTTTGCGGCAGCGGTTCAACCGCATAACGTTCCACACGATAATGCTCTCCGTTCTGGCTCAGCTCGAGCACCTTCACCGAGGAGGCACTAATATCGATCCCGATTACCGGGGGACGCTTTTTCTTGAAAAGATCTGTGACTTTTGGCACCTGATCTGCCTTGTTAATCAGTTAGTTATAAGAGATATATGCACCTATGGATCAAATACTACCCCCAAATATAGACGATGACAAACCAAAAAAACCAAATATGCTTTAATTTTCAGAGGCTTTCGCTTTATACTTGGCCTCCTGAATTAGCTCTGATTTGGCACCTTCAAGCCGCCCTAAGGAAAAACACCCGTAACGCATGAAAAGGCTATTTGGCAACTGGCGCCGTCGCCGGTCACTTGGGCAAACCGATTCGTCTCTCACGCCTCAGCATGCCCGGAACCCGGCACCCGGGTCCGGG
>JBGMQT010000005.1:2730-66665 GCA_048060695.1 Acidiferrobacterales bacterium | reverse complement strand
AACCGATTCGTCTCTCACGCCTCAGCATGCCCGGAACCCGGCACCCGGGTCCGGGAAAACGCTATCCCGTAAACGCTTGTTCCTATATGCCCTCCTGGGCGCCGGCGCACTCGGGGCGATTCTGGCGCTGCTCGTCGTCATCGTGCTCGTACCTACTCTGCCCTCAGTAGAAAACATAGCAGAAGGAAGACTAAAAGTGCCCATGCGGGTGTATTCCGTTGAGGGACGATTATTGGGCGAATTTGGCGAGGAAAGACGCATTCCGGTGGCCATGGCCGATGTCCCGCAAGATCTGGTAAATGCCATTCTCGCTGCCGAAGACTCCGAATTTTACAATCATTGGGGTGTCGATTTTCGGAGTGTCGCCCGCGCCGTGGTAGCCAATATGCGCTCTGGCGGTCGCCGACAAGGTGCCAGCACGATCACCATGCAAGTTGCGCGTAATTTTTTTCTCAGCCCGGAAAAGACCTGGACACGAAAACTCCGGGAAGTCCTGCTAGCCTTCAAAATTGAATTCGCCCTGACAAAAGATGAAATTTTTGAGCTTTATCTAAACAAGATTTTTCTTGGCCAGCGAGCTTATGGTTTCGCCGCTGCCGCGCAAATCTATTACGGTAAATCGCTCTCCGAATTAGCGCTTCAGGAAAAAGCTATGCTGGCGGCGCTGCCCAAGGCACCGTCTCGTAACAATCCAATCAGTAATCCTGACACTGCCCTCGAGCGCCGCAACTATGTGTTATCACGTATGGCGAAGCTGGAATATATTAGCGAGGAGTTGCTGCAGGAAAGTCTGGCGGCGCCCATCACGGCGAGCAAGCACCGCTTTGAATATGATGTCAAAGCCCCCTACATCGCCGAGATGGTCCGTCGGTACATGTACAAGGCCTACGCCGAAAAAACATACGCCGGTGGTTTTCACGTTTACACAACCATCGTTGCTGAATATCAGAATGCCGCAAACCGTGCGGTACACAAAGGTTTACTCGCCTATGACGAGCGCCATGGTTATCGTGGCGCCGTCAACAAGGTCAAACTTCCCAAAAAACTCGACAAGGATTTTCTTGATGATACGTTAAAGGACTACCGCTCGGTAGGTGGACTCTCACCGGCGATTGTCCTCGTCATTGGTGACAAGAACGCCGCGGCGTACACTCAGGAAGGTTATGTTATCGAAATAGGTTGGGAAGGACTGGAATGGGCCAAGCGCTTTCGCGGCCGCGACTATCAAGGCAGTTCACCGAAGAAGACACGCAGCGTGCTGCGACCGGGTAATGTGGTGTATGTGGAGTACCAGCCGGAAATTGGATGGAAACTGGTACAAGTTCCAGAGATAGCCGGTGCTCTGATTTCGATACGCCCTCAGGATGGCGCCATTCTGGCCCTGACCGGCGGCTTTGATTTTCAGCAGAGCAAGTTCAACCGAATTACACAGGCGGAACGTCAACCTGGATCCAACATTAAACCCTTCATTTACTCGGCAGCCATCGCCAAAGGATATACCGCTGCCAGCACCATCAGTGGAGCTCCCATCGTCATAGAGGACAAGAACCTGGAAGGGGAGTGGAAACCTGAAAATTACAGCGGCAAATTTTTTGGACCAACACGTCTGCGTCTCGCATTGACCAAGTCCATGAATCTGGTATCGGTACGATTGCTGCGTGCGATTGGCGCGAACTATGCCGTCTCCTACCTGCAGCGATTTGGATTCGCCAAAGAAAAAATTCCCGCCAATCTTTCGCTGGCGCTTGGCAGCGCTTCATTCACACCACTGGAAGTGGTGTCGGCGTTTTCTGTTTTTGCCAGTGGCGGCTATCGTGTCGAGCCCTACTTCATAACTCGCGTAGAAGATGCAGAAGGAAACGTACTGGAGCGAGCTAACCCGACACGCGTCTGCCCTCAATGCCCCGAGACAGAGACACCGTACATAGATCCAGTTGATTCAATAAATCAGAAACAGACTGAATCAGGAGCAAAAGACCAGCCCACTGCTGATCTCGCCAAGGCGGATGAATCACTATTGGCCACCCCGGTCGAAGCAGAGGCCGTGGCTGCAGCAGCAGAACAAGGCCCCGCCAACGAACCGGAAGAGATCCAGCCACGATATGCGCCACGTGTGATCTCGGCGGAGAATGCTTTTATTATGACCACGATTATGCGTGATGTGGTTAAATTCGGTACCGGTCGCCGCGCATTGGCGCTGAAGCGCAATGATATTGCCGGCAAAACCGGTACCACCAACGAGTTTCGCGACGCCTGGTTCTCCGGGTTCAATGGTAATGTTGTTACCACTGCATGGGTCGGTTTCGATCAACCAGAACCGCTTGGCCGCTACGAATCCGGCGCCAAAGCGGCACTACCGATTTGGGTTGATTTTATGCGCGTGGCACTGAAGGGTATGGACAATACGGATCTGGAGCAGCCCGAAAATGTGGTTACGGTCATGGTCGATGCCGAAACCGGTAATTATGCCGGCCCGGTACCCGATGAGGATATGGTTGAAGCCTCCCCCGAGGACGAGTCCCCCGAACAACAGTCGGCAGATGAATCACCCGATACGCTAACCGGGTCAACCGAAACCACAGAAAACGGCGGCTCGCTGCAGCCAGAGGAAACGGACAAACCAGAGCCCATCATGGAGTACTTTATCGCCGGCACGGAACCAAAAGGAGTGGCTTCGCTGTCTGAAACGCTTGAGACCAATGACGAGGAAGATACTGAACCCAAACCGGCCCAAAGTGACCAAGGGCTCGAAGGTCTGTTTTAACAATGGACCGCAAGCGGCGCCCGGTCGAAAATAACAATCACGCGAGCAGCCATCAACGATCCCTCATCGCCACCGAAACAGCCCGAATTCTCGCCTGTGAAGGCACCAACGATTACCAGCTGGCCAAACAGAAGGCCGCAGACCGACTTAGCGTGCATAGCAGGCGAAATCTTCCTTCAAACAGTGAAATCGAACAGACGCTGCGTGAGTACCTGAATGTATTTCAGTCCGCGGCACTATCTGAACGGATCACCACAAGACGTCGTGTGGCTCTGAAAGCGATGAACTTTCTCGTTAGCTTCCAGCCAAATCTGGTGGGTGCAGTATTGCGCGGCACTGTCACTGAGAGTAGCGAGATACAACTGCACTTATGTGCCGATACTCCGGAACACGTAGCGGCAAAGCTGATGGATTTCGATATCCCTTACGAGATTATCTGCCGACGTATACGTTTCGGTGGCAACCGCCGCGAGGAGATGGCGGGCTATCGTTTCACGGCAGAGGGTGTTTCGATTGAGCTGCTGGTTTTTTCCCCTTCAAGATTTCACGAGAAACCGCTGAGCCCGATTGATGGCAAAACAATGGGCAGGGCCAGTGCGGGGGAAGTTGAGGCACTTCTCGGCACGGGCGTCACGTAACGAATGGGCCTTACCCGGGCTTCGTCCACTGCCCGACGTCCGGTAGAATCCGCTACTGGTTGATCCGAATCATGCACAGGGGCCTGGCAGAACCACATTGAAAAACCACATACACGATTTAATACACCAGTCTATTTCGGGGCTTCAGGGAGGCGGCGGACTATCGTCAGAGCTTGAGTTCAACATTGAGGTGGAGCGGGCCAGACAAAAAGGGCACGGCGACTTCGCCAGCAATATCGCCATGGCGCTGGCTAAACAGGCCCGGTCGGCGCCACGGTCGCTGGCGGAAAAAATTATTACCGCCCTGCCGGCGTCGGAATTTATTGAAAAAGTGGAAATCGCCGGACCCGGTTTTATCAACTTCTACCTGACACCGGCCGCAACCCTGCGAGTGATACCGGTAATCCTGACACAAACTGTGGCGTTTGGGCGCAGCAAGGTAGGCGCAACCAAACGCGTACAGGTGGAATTTGTTTCCGCCAATCCCACCGGTCCGTTACATGTGGGCCATGGTCGCGGTGCGGCCTATGGAGCCACGGTCGCCAATCTGCTGGAAGCTGTGGGCTTCGATGTGCACCGGGAATATTATGTTAACGATGCCGGGCGCCAGATGGATATTCTCACGGTCAGTGTGTGGTTGCGCTATCTCGATCTATGCGGTGAAACTGTGAAATTTCCGGTTAATGGTTACAAGGGTGATTACATCTGGGACATCGGTGCCACATTACACCGAGAACACGGTGATCGTTTCCGCCATGAAATCCAAAACGTCTTCGAATCCGTTCCACCCGATGAGGATCAACCTAGTGGTGACAGGGAAGTACATATTGATGGGCTGATTCAACGTGCCAAGGCACTACTGGGAGAAGAAGACTACCGTATAATTCATCATCAGGGTTTGAACGAAATCCTCGACAACATTCGTCGCGACCTGAAAGAATTTGGTGTTGTCTACGATGACTGGTTTTCGGAACACAAATTGGTAGCCAGCGGTGCGGTGGCAAAGGCAATTGAACGCCTTGAACATTCTGGCCATGTATACGAGAAAGAAGGTGCTATGTGGTTCCGATCTACCGATTTTGGAGACGAAAAAGATCGCGTTGTCGTCCGCGACAATGGCCAGCACACCTATTTTGCGGCCGACATTGCCTACCACATGGACAAACTCGAGCGCGGCTTTGATCGCGTAATTGACATATGGGGCGCTGATCATCACGGTTATGTGCCCCGCGTTAAAGCCGCACTGGCAGCGATTAACAGTGATCCATCAAAACTCGATGTACTACTGGTTCAATTTGCCGTGTTATATCGCGGTGGCGAAAAGGTGAAAATGTCGACCCGCAGTGGTGAATTCGTGACACTACGGGAATTGCGTGAAGAAGTGGGTAACGACGCCGCGCGATTTTTTTATGTCATGCGCAAGTGTGAACAGCACATGGATTTTGACCTTGATCTTGCCAAAGCACAATCCAGTGACAATCCGGTCTATTACATTCAGTATGCCCACGCTCGTGTGCGCAGCGTCTTCCGCCAGCTTAAGGAAAAGAACATGAACCACGACGTGGCGGCAGGTAATGACAATCTCGAGCGCCTCAACGAGCAACACGAGCGGGATTTGCTCGCTCAGCTCGAGCGATTCCCGGAAACCATTGAGCAGGCTGCATTAAAGCACGAGCCCCATCTGCTGGTGCACTACCTGCGTGACCTGGCCAACCACTTTCATACCTACTATAACGCACACACCTTTCTCGTTGGAGATGATGTCCTGCGCAACGCCCGTCTGAATCTGATCGAAGCAACACGGCAGGTCATTGCCAACGCGCTGGAACTGCTGGGTATTTCAGCACCGGATTCAATGTAGCTATGGCTGCCAAGCGAAAAAAAAGTGCGACTCGCCGAAAAAAAACAGCTTATCGACGAAGGCCAGCGGCGCGGCGCGGGCCACGCAAATTACCGAACTGGTCGCTGCTGGTACTGGGGCTGGCCATCGGTGTTGTTGTCGCCGTACTGGTGCAGTGGATTATTGCTACGGTTAATAAGCCCGGTACCGGCCTGAACAATATCCTGACGCGCCCCGACAAACCAGGTACCAAATCCAGGCCGGTGGCAGCGAAACCACCACAAAAAACGAAGTATGATTTCTATACCATTTTGCCGGAAGGCGAGGCGGTGGTGGAAGACAGCGAATGGCAAGACATCAGCCGAACGCGTGAGGCTGATGTGAGTTATGTGCTGCAAGCTGCGGCTTACAATCGCTATGCCGATGCGGATCGACTCAAGGCGAGGCTGGCAATAAACGGACTGGCGTCAGAAATCCAGAAAATTACAGCGGACAATGAACGCGTCTACTACCGTGTTCGCCTCGGCCCTTATAACCGCGCCAGTGATGCCGAAGACGCCAATCGCAAACTGGCCAGAATGGGCATCAAGGCACTGCGGCTGAAGGTTCGCAACTAGCTGTTACGCCCTGTACGGACCCGCATACATTTCATCAATTTCTTTGGCCCAGTGTTTTTCAATTTTCGCGCGCTTTAGTTTAAGTGTCGGCGTCATAAACCCGTTTTCGACAGACCACGACTCCGACATTCGTTTGAGGTAGTGAATTTGTACCCAACCCGGGAGTTTTTTTAGTTTCATGTTGGCTCGATCACACAATTCTTTTTCGTCCCTGATCTCGCTGACGGCCAGCAAACCCAGTTTGGACCGGCCTTCTCCGACAACCATGACTTGCTCGAAGGCAGGATCCATCATGATGGCCTGTTCGACGTCACCCGGCGGCAGCTTCTCACCATTACTCATGACGATAATCTCTTTCGCCCGCCCGGTGATATAGAGACGACCGTCACGGAACTCGCCAATATCGCCGGAGTGAAACCAGCCGTCGGCATCAATCACGGCTTTAGTGGCCGCCTCATTATTCCAATAACCCTTCATGACCAATGGTCCTCGAATCAGGATCTCTCCTTTACCATCAAGCTCAATCTCCACATCGGGCAGGGGTCTACCGACGGAAGCAGGATCGTTGTCCTCCAGTCTATTCGCGCAAGCAATGGGCGATGTCTCGGTAAGCCCGTATCCCTGAATAATAGGCAACCCCAGCCCAACAAAAATTTTGGAAAGTTCGGGAGACAAGGCCGCTGCACCAACAATAATCAGCCTCATTCGGCCACCTAACCGCGCATGAATTTTACTCGCAACCAGCGCTTTCAGCACTGGCCACAGCAACTGATCCAGCAGCCCCGCTTCGTGATTGAAACGTTTCCATCCGATTTCGGCGGCCTTTTCAAACAAAGTGCGTTTTAGTGAGTTCGGTGGTAAGCCCGCCTGCATTTTTGCATTAATGCGTTCAAAGATACGTGGTACACAGACCATAATTGTCGGCTTCTGCTGCTGCAGGTCCTCGCCCAACTCTGTGATGCCACGGGCGAAAACTGTCTCCGCACCAGCCGCAATACCGATGTAACAACCTACTGTTCGCTCGAACATGTGGGATAGCGGTAAAAAAGAAATAAATCGATCGCTGGCGCTTACCGATACGATGCGCAACCCGGCATCGACATTTGAAAGCATATTATAGTGACTTAACATAACGCCTTTGGGTCGACCGGTAGTACCCGATGTATAAACAATCGTTGCCATATCGTCACCAATGGCATCAGACTGTTCCAGCTCACCGCCTACCGCTGGCAACCATTCACCAAGCCCGCTCAGTTTTTCATCACTGTGCGTTGGGGTGGCCAGCGTGACCACCCGTTTCAGCGTCTCTACTTCGCCGCTGATTTCTGGCCAGATGTCGTCCGTTTCCAGCACCAGTAATTTTACGCCGGCGTCATTCATACACCAGACCATATTGTCCGTGCGATCATCAAAGTAGAGTGGCACGGGTATCAAACCCAGTCCCAACGCCGCTTGATCGAAATACACCCATTCAATTCGATTGCGCATGCACAGGGCAACACGGTCGCCGGTCGCCAATCCATCGGCCTTCATAGCAGCCTGCCAACGCTCGACTTCATGCGCAGTTTCACGCCAGGTATAGGATATCCACCGGTCTTCACGAAACTGTTTGTAGGCCGGTGCGTCAGGTGTATCGCTTACGCGTGCGCTGAAAACCTGAGATAAATTGGTACTTTTGTTGATTGGAATCTGCATGCTTCCCCCTTTTTTGGCCATTAGGCCGAAAGTTTTATCTCTGCCCAACCATCGTCCGGTGCAAAACGATCGCCGTAGGCCTCCACCAGACGTAATAAACGGTGTTTGATCTCGTCTATGCCCTCACTACGAGCATAGTGAATCGGTCCGCCGCGAAACGGCGCGAAACCGGTACCAAATACCATGCCGACATCTGTCGCATCCGTATCTAACACCACTTTCTCGCGTAGACAGGCAACAGTTTCGTTCAGTTGGCGTAGTACGAGTCGATCGACGATGGGAATATCCTTGCGCACATTACCCCTGGATCGTACTGATTTGCCATTCTTGTATTGATAGAAGCCACTGCCGCTTTTTTTACCGAGACTACCGGCTTCAACCATTGTTCGCAGCCGTGCCGGTACTTCCATCCCGAGCGGACCAGCCAGTTCTTCTGCCACTGACAAACAGATATCCAGACCCACAGTATCGGCTAGATGAATCGGGCCCATGGGCATACCAAAGTCGAGCGCCGCGCGGTCGATATCGGCTTGGGGAATGCCCTCCTCCACCATGGACATTGCCTCCATGAGATAGGGCATCAGAATACGATTGACCAGAAAACCGGGGCTACTTTTGACATCAAGCGGCAAACGTCCAATGGCGACGGCAAAAGCTCGGGCACGACCCATTATACTGTCTGACGTTTTGTCGCCACACACAACTTCCACCAGCTGCATTTTGGCAACGGGATTGAAGAAATGCAGGCCTACCAGACGCGAAGGATCTTTCAGTCCCTCGCCGATTTCTTCCAGCGGAATGCTTGAGGTGTTGGTTGCAAGTATCGCGTTATCGCCGGTCACGGCCTCGGCCTGCTGAAAAATATTCCGTTTCACTTCCAGCTTTTCGACGACGGCCTCGATCACCAGGTCGGCGTGCCGCAAGCCGTCACCACGGTTATCCGGCATCAGGCGATCCATGGCTTCCTCGATGTCGCGCGGTTTCTTCAGACGCTTCTTGTAGAGTTGATGGGCGCGTTTTATGGCGCGAGCAATACTGTCTTCATTCATGTCCTGAAGACTGACACGAAATCCATTTAGCGCGGCCCAGGCAGCAATGTCCCCACCCATCACACCGGCCCCGATTACATGTACGTGTTTAATGCCATGGGTCACCCTGCGACCGGTGCGCTTGAGCTCTTCACTCGATAGAAAAAGCTGCACCAGGTTGCGGCTGACATCACTGACAACCAGTTCGCTGATCGAACTCGCTTCCTTTTCCTGATTGGCGCCGCGCACCCAAAGATCGATCATGCGATATGGTGCCGGATACTGATCCTTGCGCACCTTCTTTCTGAGCTGTTTGCGCACCAGGTTGGCTACCAGTGAACGCAACGGTAACAAGCTCAGAGCGCGTAACCACCATGCAGGGCGGTGTTTTCTAGGCTTCTTTTTGATAAAGGCTAGCGCCGCGCGCTCAAGGTGTCGTTGCGCCACAACGTCGTCCACCAAACCAATGTGTTTTGCCGCCCGGGCACGCAACGGTCGCCCGGTCAACATAATATTGAACGCTGCAAATGGTCCTACCAGTTTTGGCAAGCGCACAGTACCGGCAAACCCGGGATGGATGCCGAGATTGACTTCCGGAAGGCCGATTCGGGTACTGTTGTCGTCACTGGCGACGCGGTAGTCACAAGCCAGGGCCAACTCGGTACCGCCACCGAGACAATTGCCATGGATTACAGCTACGGTCGGGATAGACATTGCCGCGATTTTATTCAGTACTTGCTGGCCACGACGTACAAATTCTGTGGCCATGGTCACGTTTTTTACGTTCTGAAACTCGGCGACGTCGGCACCAAGTATAAAACTCTTGTCCTTGCCCGACAGGATCATCAGGCCATTTACAGTTTCGCCTTTCTGGCTTCGGGTATTGACGTCGGCCAACGCCTCTTCAAGCTCGTGCATCACCTCGGACGACAACACATTGGCCGATCGATCGGCCATGTTCATTATCAACGCCAGACTGTTGTCAATTTTTTCGAGACGCCAGTGTTTCATCTGATCTCCCTATTGTTCATTTTTTGCTTCCGGTTTGGCCATCTCGCCGACTCGTACCAACATCGCGCCACCCTGACCGCCGCCAATGCAAAGCGTGGCAATACCCTGACCGCCGCCGTTTCGTTTTAATGCCAGCAAGACGTGCAGCACCAGACGTGCGCCACTGGCACCAATAGGATGGCCACAGCTGACGGCACCGCCATCGGGGTTTAATCTGGCACTGTCGATCGCACCCACCGGCTGGCTAAGCCCCAACTCTGTTTTACAATACTCCGCACTGTCCCAGGCAGCCTGGCAACCCAGCACTTGAGCGGCAAAGGCTTCGTTCAATTCCATATGATCTATCTCTTTTATCGAGATGCTCTGCCGCTTGAGCAAACCGGCCACCGCGTGCACTGGCCCCAGCCCCATTTGTCTCGGATCCACGCCTGCCCATTCATGGCCCACCAGTTCGCCCAGCACTGGCAGATCATGTTTCTCCACCGCCTTGTCACTGGCCAACAGCAACATAGCCGCGCCGTCGGTAATTTGTGAACTGTTGCCCGACGTAACCAGACCATACTTACGATCAAATACCGGGCGAAGTTTGGCCAGTTTCTCCATATCGGTTTCACGACGCATGCCGCTGTCTTCGGAATATGTGTTACCACGACTATCAAATAAATGGACCACTTCTTCATCCATCCGGCCGTCGTCAAAGGCGGCGGCCAGACGTCTATGGCTGCTGAAGGCATAGGCATCCATTTGCTCCCGGGTAATACCGAAACGCTTGGCGACAATCTCGGCGGTCTGCCCCATGGATAACCTGACCAGGGGATCACTCAGGCCCAGCAACAGGGTAAAAATAGGTTTGAGATAGGCTGGGCGCAGTCGGGCGATTGCGCCCAGACGTGCGGGCAGGGACCTGGCGCGCATGACTTGTGACAACCAGCCCACCATGGCGGCATTCCATTGAATCGGTGAACGACTCATGGCCTCGGTACCTCCGGCCAGAACGATGTCGGAATAACCCAGCGTTATTCGCTCGTGGGCGCTGGCCAATGCCTGTAGTCCGGATGCACAATTACGTTGCACGGTGAAGGCGGGCACCTTTTTTCCACAGCCGAGGCGCAGCGCAATAATACGGGCGATATTGGCCTCATCCGGCGCCGGGATGACACAACCGACAATGGCCTCGTCAATCATATCGGGTGCAACCGGTGAACGCGTAAACACAGTACGGCCCGCGGCGACCGCAAGATCGGCCGCGCTGAACGGCCCGATATCGCCACGCGCCTTCAGAAACGGGGTACGCGCTCCATCGATTACATAGACTTTCCGTTTTGCCATAGTCAGCTCCTTTTTATTTGGAAGTATTCTGGACCAATCAGAGCTTCCCTAGCTTGCTACTGCGGTTCGCGATTCTCCCTCTCTGGACTTAACACCCAGTTCCTCAGGCGAGAAATCATCGACCTGAATTACCCGGTCACGCGCCGCACTGGCGACGCGCACTAATTCGGCTTCACTTTCGCTGATAATGGCCTTGCTGACAGCATCCAGTAATTGCGCATCGCTATCGCGGCCCACCACCTCGCCTTTTTTCACCGCCCGACGCAAGGTGTGTTCTATTGGCTCCGCGGCAATGACTTTTGGCAAAGCGTCTTCAAGCATATGAATGGGGCCGTCAACGTTGCGAGAGACAAACATGCCACTTGTCAGGCGATCTCGAGCTTCGGACGGTTGCAACAACAGACTAGCTACCTTGTGGCCAAGCTCGTCATTGGCGACCCCGATATAACGACCCGTCGGCAACGCGATTAAGCGCATCAGCCAGGCTACCGGACGCAGCGGGAAATTCTGGATCATGCCATCCAGCGCCTCTTCAACCTGATTCAGGCAATACCGTCCGGCCCACTGGAACATCACGCGATCGGCCTCCGGTTGGCCATCATCATTAAATCGTTTGATCAGTGCCGAGGCCAGGTACAAATGGCTCAGGGCGTCGGCCAGGCGACCAGAAATTTTTTCCTTGCGCTTGAGAGCTCCGCCCAGCGTCAGCATGGCCATGTCTGATAACAAAGCGAAAGCAGAGCTCAAACGAACGATGTGCTGGGCATATCGTCGCGGTAGACCGCTAACCGGTACATAGGTAAAACGGGCGCCGGTAACCGCCAACCAGAAGGCGCGTACCGCATTGCTGAGGGCAAAACCCACATGGCCAAAAATGGCGCGATCAAATTGTGTCAGGCCAGCTCTGGTATCGGGGTTACGCACCGACTCCATTTCGGCAAACACATAAGGGTGGCAGCGAACCGCGCCCTGACCGAAGATAATTAGAGTGCGGGTGAGGATATTGGCCCCCTCCACCGTGATGCTGACAGGAACGGCTTGATAAACACGGCCAGTAATATTGCGCGGTCCCATGCAGATGGCGGAACCACCGCGTACATCCATGGTATCGTCGACCACCTTGCGCATGTGTTCTGTCAATTCATATTTGGCTATCGCCGAGATAACCGATGGCTTTTCGCCCAAATCAACAGCGGTCAGGGTTAGCGTGCGCGCAGCATCCATCATATAGGTATAACCTGCAATTCGCGCCAGCGCTTCCTCTACACCTTCAAACTTGCCAATGGGCAAATTAAACTGGCGGCGGATGCGGCTGTAGGCACCCACGGTGCGCGACATTAATTTACCAGCACCGGCACTCAACGCTGGTAGCGATATGGAACGACCCGCGGCCAGACTTTCCATTAACATTCGCCAGCCCTGCCCCACACGTTCCTGACCACCAATGATCCAGTCTATCGGAATGAATACGTCTTTGCCCAATATGGGCCCATTCTGGAACGGTATATTCAGCGGTTGATGACGGCGGCCGATATCGATTCCGGCGGTACCCGTAGGAATCAACGCGACCGTAATACCATAGTCTTCGGTCTCGCCAATGAGATGATCCGGATCATAAAGTTTAAATGCCAACCCCATCACGGTGGCCACCGGTGCCAGGGTGATGTAACGCTTGTTAAAATTGAGACGAATACCGAGCACATCCTTGTTGCCCCCAAACTCGCCTCGACAGATCACACCGTTGTCGGGCATCGCCCCGGCGTCACTGCCGGCATCGGGTGCGGTCAGTGCAAAACAGGGAATTTCCTTGCCTTTCGCCAAACCACGCAAATATTGATCTCGCTGTTTATCGGTACCGTAATTCAGCAACAACTCTGCCGGGCCGAGTGAATTTGGCACCATCATGGTGACGGCAGTAGTAATAGAACGTGACGCAATCTTGCCGACTACTGCCGAGTGGGCCAACGCCGAAAACTCCAGTCCGCCATATTCTTTCGGGATTATCATGCCGAAAAATCCCTTGTCCTTCAGGTATTGCCACACCTCCGGTGACAGATCGAATAACTCGTTGGTAATTTTCCAATCATCAATCAGTTCACACAATTCGTTGACGGGCCCATCCAGAAAGGCTTGCTCCTCTTCGGTCAATTGCGGCTTCGGAATATCAAGCAATTTTTTGAAATCCGGCTTGCCACTGAACAGGTCCGCGTCCCACCACACGGTGCCGGCCTCCAGGGCCTCGCGCTCGGTGTCGGACATCTCAGGCAGTGCGCGTGCAAAAAATTTAAAAAGAGTTCTGCTCAGCAGAAGACGTCGCAAGGGAAGGATATTGAGCGGCGCGGCCACCAGCACAAATACCGTTCCCCAAAAAATCTGTGCGCCTATCGCAACATCATTTGTGGCAAAAGCGAATCCCAGAGCAAGAACCGCACTCGTTGTCCATAACCACAGCGGCGCGCGGTGATAGGCCAACGCGGCAACCGCCACAATAATTCCAAGTACCCAGACCACTGTCATGGTATCCCTCCATTTTTGTTATCGGTCGACTATCACGCCGTGTCCCAAAGGGTTAGAGACCAATTTCGGCAGAAAGTTTTGTTACCTTAACCCGTTTATGCTGCTATCCACAGCACCTGCACGATCTACAGCCTAATGACACGAAGTCACTTGCATCCCGGGATCGGTTACACGACAATAATTACTTATTATCAACCGCTTAGGAGATCGTCTATAATAACCCTATCGGGGTAGTCCCAAGTGACAGAATAACCACGGGTACTATCGGGTGTCTTTGACGTACGTCATGCCTTGGACGACAGAATGACTACAGGGAAAGTAGGCCCTTCAAATGGAAATATCACTCTATTCAATCCCCGCATTACTGGTTCTGGCCGCAAAGGCCGGAATTCTGTTTTATGCGCGAACTTCCGTCGTAAAGGACTTGGCCGCCAAACTGTTTTTGATTTTTCTGGTGGTGCTTGCGGTACAGAATATATCCGAAATCGGCATTCTCAATTTTCAAGGGTCAGAATTCGCTTCTCGCGATACCTTTCTTAATGGTTATATCTATTTTGTGGCCAGCGTGATCGCGCTGGCCATATTGGTGCATCTCACCCTGGTATTGGCGATCGATTGGGGCAGTCGTATGGGGTCACCGATGCTGACTACTCTCATTTATCTACCTGCCCTCGTATTGAGCGCTTTATTTCTTGGTAGCGATTACATTATCTCCGGTTTTGCCCGGATGAATTACACCTACGGACAGATCGCCGGTGAGGGGTACTGGCTGTTTGAGCTTTATGTCCTGGTTTATAGCACGACAACACTAGCGATTTTGTATTACGGCGCACGTAATCAGAATACGCCATCAAAGAGACTAAAAAACAAATTGATGGGTTTTGGCATGTTACCCATGGGTGCTGTCGTACTTCTTGTAATGGTATTACAACACCAGGGATTTGATGCGCGATTCAATACTACGGCGACACTGCCTCTGGCCGTCACAATCTTTCTGGCCGTCACGGCTTATGCCATCCATCAGTATCGTCTGTTTGATATTGAATTCTATATTCCAGGCTCACGTGTCCAGAAACGCAAAACAGCTTTTTACAACCGTATTCGTCAACTTATCGCAGAGATCGCTGAACTGCCTTCTGCATCAAAAGCGGTATCGATGTTAGCGGCGACGCTGAAGTGCCCCATTGTATTGCTGGACGGCCAGCATTCCATAGTTGCCTCGGCCGGTAATGCGCGCAACATGGCCGCTATCCCACCACCGGCGCTATCACGCTTGACCCATATTGCTGTGCGCGAAGAACTCTTCTCTGCGTTACCCGGGATGTACCGCGAGATGACGCAATATCACATCAGCGCCATTGTACCTTTTTACCCCAGAACCCGGCGTGCGGCAGGCTGGTTGTTAATGGGAGAGTCCTTCAATGAACAGGTGTACTCACCACAGGACTTCAAAATGGTCGAGCAATTGTTCGACAAAATGGCGGACCTTTTCCTGGAAGGTATGGTGTCCATGCGTACGGAAATTGGCGACACCGAAGATCGGCTGCGGAAGCTGGAACATTCACACCAGCAACTGGTCGTTGCCTTCCAACAACTGGAGAATGAAAATGAAAGTCTGCAGCGCAACAATATTCGCCTGTTACGAGAACAACCGGCTGACAGTTTCAGCCTGATTTCTACAGCAAACCAGGAAAGCTCAATCCCGGCAACGGTAACCCTGCTCGGTCGAGACAAACCCATGCTGGAACTGTTACGCGAACAGTTCCCGTATACGGCACAATACGTCGCACCAAATTCGCTCAGCTTCAAGCGCCAGAGTCCGTCAGATGTTCTGGTGTGCCGGATTGAAGACGACGGTTCACGCGGGGAGCCCTCCTACCTTAAGCTCATGACCGAACGACGTGGCCAGTCGGCTTTTCTGCTTTATGGTTCCGGAGTTCCGGCGTTTGTTCACAAATACCGAAAAGAGTTACTAGGCGGTATTATTGAAGTGCTGCCAGCGGGACTGCCCGCCGCCGCGCTGGTGCGACGGGTGAATGCCATTGCCGAACTGCGCAAGGCGGTGTGTTCTGTAACGGAACCGGACAATCCGCTAATTGGTCGAAGCCAGGTCTTTATCGATACCATAGCCGACGCTATTCGAA
The DNA here is from genome assembly GCA_048060695.1 of Acidiferrobacterales bacterium. Taxonomy (GTDB): domain Bacteria; phylum Pseudomonadota; class Gammaproteobacteria; order Acidiferrobacterales; family JAJDNE01; genus JAZFSZ01. Next base: position 51,082 of record JBGMQT010000005.1, on the reverse strand, counting down.
TGTCCCGATTTTTTGATCCGGTGTTAATCAAGTCTGCGGATACGGGCGAGGCCACTGCCGTGGCTGCCTACATCCATCATCAGGGTGCCACCAACGGCGAGTTCGTCCTGTTACGGACAGGCAACCTGGACACTACCGCCGACACCTTGTCATCGAATGACGAACAAAAGGTGCGCCAATTGGTAAAGCAGGCAAGAGGTGGCAGCTTGATGATTGACAACATCGCCGGGCTACGGCGCGAGGTTGTCGATCGATTGCTGGCACTGGTGCAGGCGAGTGGAAATGTGCGTCTGATGGCAGGTTATGAGCCGGGCGCAACATCGGGCGCGGAAGAGATTCCCCGGCTATTACAGACCTTCACCCTCGAATTGCCCGGACTCGGTGAGCGCAAGAACGATCTGCAATTATTAGTGCACTACTTCACATTGCTGTACAACCTGCAGGCGACCCAGGAGACCTATCTTGACCAGTCGGAACTTGAATCCCTGCAACTGGATCACCATACCGACAGCCTGGCCGTATTAAAGAAACTAATCTTCGAGCGCCTGGGCAACAAGGAAGGCAGTAGCAACTCGTCCTTTGTCAGTTATTCAGACGGAAAAACCAAAACCCTGGAAGAACATGTGGGCGAGTTCGAGGCGGCCATAATTAAGGAGACGCTGGAGCGTTGTGACGGCAACAAATCCAAGGCAGCCAAACTGCTGGGGCTGCGCCCCAACACGCTACACTACAAGATGGCGCGCCATGGTTTGGGCACTAGCAAGAAAAAACAGAATTCTGATTGCTAGAAAAGCTCCGTATTGGTCAGAGATTCCCTGTATTCTAGTACCGAAAGCGCCTGTAGCCGGGTATCAAATCTCGATCATCTCGAATTCTTCCTTGCTAGCGCCACATTCCGGGCACTTCCAGGTTTCGGGTACATCCGCCCATTTGGTTCCTGATGCAATCCCCTCATCCGGTATACCTTTTTCTTCGTCGTAGATAAAACCACATACGACACACATATAACTCTTCATTGGACTCTCTTTAAAATTTTATTATTACTGCTATTTTCGACGGCCCCGATTTTCTCACGATCAACTACGTAGTGAAATACTGAATGGGCTTGCGTTACAATCTGCTTCCCTACACTTTTATAGTCGCTATTTAGCCATGGGCAAGCCGACCGCTGTTGTACTTTTTAATCTGGGTGGCCCCGATTCACTGGAAGCAGTGGAGCCGTTTCTGTTTAATCTGTTTTCCGACCCGGACATATTTAAATTCCCCCTGGGTTTTGTTACCCAAAAATGGTTCGCCCGGGCTATATCACGTCGCCGGGCACCGAAAGCATCCATTGGTTATCGCGCTATTGGTGGCAAGTCGCCTCAGCTCGAGATCACCAAAAACCAGGCCAGGGCATTGAACCAGAAACTGTCGGACAAAGGGGACTATGAAGTCTATGTTTGCATGCGCTACTGGCACCCTATGGCTGACGCCGTGGTGGCGACACTGAAGCAAAATAAAATTGAAAATGTAATTCTACTACCGCTGTACCCACAGTATTCGCTGACGACCACCGGTAGCTCCTATAATGATTTCCAGCGCGCCTGCCGACGAAGCAATTATCGGCCGAAGATATCATTTATCAAGCAGTGGTATGACGACGCGGGATACCAGCAGGCCATTGTGTCCACTATATTGGCGGAGGCGGCCAGGATGCCGGACCCGGACCCGGATAATATCGAACTTTTATTTTCTGCCCACGGTCTGCCGCAAAAAATTATTGATCAGGGCGATCCCTACGAAAAACAGATACGTGCGACTATCGCGTCGTTGAACAAAATCCTGGGCTGGCCACGTACCACGCTTTGTTACCAGAGCCGTGTTGGTCCGCTAAAATGGCTGCAGCCCTATACCCACGATACGATTTCTAAAAAGGCAAGGCAGGGATCGAAACAAATTTTGGTTTATCCCGTCGCGTTTGTTTCCGACCATATAGAAACTCTGTATGAACTCGGTACCGAATATGCAGAAGTGGCCCGCGAAGCAGGTGTCGAGAGCTATCGCGTCGTGCCGGCACTAAATGCTAGTGCCGGGCTTATTGATACCCTTCAGCGACTGGTTCTGTCACAGGCCCATGCACGCTAAAAAACCGCCGGTCGTTTTGATATTCGCCGGTAGCGACCCCACTGGTGGCGCTGGCCTGGTGGCGGATATACAGAGCGTGGCCGCGTTTGGCTGTCATCCAGCGCCGATTGTCACCGCTGTTACGGTTCAGGATACGTCGGAACTAACAAAATTTGTTGCCATGGATACCGGGCTCGTTATAGCGCAAGCGAAGGCCGTACTGGCAGACATGCCGGTTGCCGCCTTCAAAACCGGCATGCTGGGAAGTACTGCTAACCTGAACGCAATCGCCACCCTGATCGGGGGCTATCCGGATATCCCGTTGGTGGTCGATCCGGTATTGAGCACCGGTGGGGGTGATAGTTTAAGCGACACACCACTTGAAGAAAGCTACCGATCCATGCTGTTACCCATGGCAACTCTGGCCACACCGAATGCCATTGAAGCAAAGCAACTGGTGCCGGAAGCGGACGGCCGAGAGGCCTGCGTCCAGACGTTGATGTCGCTCGGTTGCGAGTATGTGTTACACACGGGCAGTCACGAGCCCACTGATGACGTGGTGCATTATTTATACGGACATCAACGCTGCATCGAGACATTCACGCAGGAAAGACTGCCAGACGAATACCACGGCTCCGGATGCACGCTGGCTTCCGCCTGTGCCGGCGCTTTGGCACAGGGTTCTAACGTAACGTCCGCGGTACGCGCGGCGCTGGATTTCACCTGGGACAGCCTTGCCAACGGTCACCAGACCGGCAGGGGGCAGCGATTGCCACAGCGGCAATTCCGGGCCAATGGCGAACACCCGATCCGCCGAAAGCCGTGAGAACAACGGGCGCCATTCACGGTCTCTACGTCATTGCCGACACGTCGATCATCACCGATGATTGGGTTGCTGCGGTCGCCAGCGCCATTGAGGGGGGTGCCACCATTGTGCAATATCGCGACAAAAGCGATGACCACGCCCGGCGTCTGGACGAAGCCACAGCGCTACGCCAGCTCTGTCAGCAGTACGGTGTACCGTTTATTATCAATGATGATGTCGAACTCGCGCATAGGTCGGGTGCCGATGGCGTGCATTTGGGCAAAAACGATACCGCGATTGAACTTGCACAAAGGCGACTTGGCAAGGAATCAATCGTCGGTATTTCCTGCTACAACGAGATTTCACGCGTACGTGGAGCCATCGCGGCAGGCGCCAGCTATATTGCACTCGGCTGTTTTTTCCCTTCCGCTGTCAAACCCGATGCAGTTCGGGCAAACGAGACGTTACTCACCCAGGTGAAACGGGAATTCACCGTACCGGTAGTTGCCATTGGCGGCGTCACCCCGGAAAATGGCGCCCGACTAATTGCGGCCGGTGCCGATGCGCTGGCTGTCATTAGCGGGATTTTTGGTGCAACCGATATACGCGGTGCAGCAGAAAGTTACGCCACACTGTTTAACAATTCTTCCCACCCCCCAGGACCCGATTTATGAGCACGTCATCCGACCTATTTAAACAGGCCAGCCGGCACATTCCCGGCGGTGTCAATTCACCCGTCAGGGCATTCAAGGGAGTGGGCGGTGACCCGGTCTTTTTTGCGCGCGGTGAGGGCGCCTATCTGTGGGATGCGGAAAACAAACGTTACATCGATTATGTCGGCTCGTGGGGTCCGATGATCCTCGGTCATGCCCATGCCGACGTGATCCAGGCGGTTAAAAAAGCTGCCAGTAACGGGCTCGGTTTTGGCGCTCCGACAGAAATCGAAACAGACATGGCGAATCTGGTTTGCTCTCTGGTGCCGTCGGTAGAAAAGGTGCGCATGGTCAATTCCGGCACCGAGGCCACCATGAGTGCAATCCGTCTGGCACGGGGATTTACCGGCCGCGACAAAATCGTCAAATTCGAAGGCTGCTACCACGGCCATTCCGACTCGCTGCTGGTAAAGGCGGGATCTGGCGCGTTGACGCTGGGCGTACCCACCTCTCCGGGTGTGCCGACGGACCTGGCAGCGCTTACGCTTACTCTTGAATACAACAATCTCGAGCAGGTGGCGCAACTGTTCAGAGAAGCGGGAGAAGAAATAGCCTGTATCATTGTTGAACCCGTCGCCGGTAATATGAATTGTGTACCACCGGTACCCGGTTTTCTCGATGGCCTGCGCCAGATCTGTGACCATTACCAGAGTGTGCTGATTTTCGATGAAGTCATGACCGGTTTTCGCGTTGCTCTGGGCGGCGCGCAATCGTTGTTCGCTATAAATCCCGACCTGACCACGCTGGGCAAGGTCATCGGTGGCGGTTTGCCGGTCGGCGCCTTCGGTGGACGCGCCGATATCATGGACCACATCGCACCGGACGGTCCGGTGTATCAGGCCGGCACACTGTCGGGTAATCCCATTGCCATGGCAGCGGGGTTCGCCACCCTTACCGCGATCCAGAAAGAAGGTTTTTATCACGATCTGGCTACACGAACATCGGCCCTGACGCAGGGTTTGGCGAGTATTGCCGAAGAGACCGGCGTAGCCTTGACCACGCATGCAGTGGGAGCCATGTTTGGTGTGTTCTTCACCGAGGACGAAGCGGTGACACGATTCTCACAGGTGATGGCCTGTGATATTGATCGCTTCAGGAGGTTCTACCACGCTATGCTGGACGCCGGTGTTTATCTGGCGCCCTCGGCCTTCGAGGCAGGATTCGTGTCCGCGGCCCACGGCGATGATGTCATCGCCGCCACCCTTGATGCCGCGCGTGCGGCGATGAAAACGCTGTAGTGCTCAGCCTCCAGCAGAGAAGCATAGAAAATACTGTTTGACGCAAAGGCGCGAAGACGCAAAGAAAAGAAAAATTCATAGGGCCGGTTTCCGGCCGGCCATTAAGAAGTGCTATTCTTTTTTCTTGCGGCCCAACGGGCCGCCCTTTGTATTCCATTGCGTCTTCGCGCGATGTGCATGGACGCACAAGTGTCGCGGGCGCAAGAGCGACCCTTTGCGTCAGAAATTATTTTTTTAACTTGAGACAGGAGCACCAAAAGAAAACGGCCGGAGCAAGCTCCGTCCGTTGGTACTGCACCCCCACATACGTCTGGCGCAGAAACTCTTTAACTAACCAGGATGTTTTCGTCTCCAAAGCGGACAGTTGCGACTGCCGGCTGGATAATTTCATCGCTCAAGGCGATGTCGATGCCCAAAATTGAGACCAGATCATGGTGATCGCGAACCCCCGGCAGTTCCTCCCGCAGGTAGCCGTAATGGGTCTCATTCATGTAAACCAGATTGGGCTTGGCGCCGTGCCCGGTTTCATAGTCGCTTACCAGATTTACGATATGGCTTAACATTGATCTGACCTCCGAAATCGTTTCCTTCTTCTCATCGGGATTAACCCGTTTCCATTGTCGTAAATATAAGCAATTGCCGTGCCAGCATTGATAAAACGATTAAGTGGCTGAAATTTATTGGTTAATTGACAGCGAATGAGAAAAATTGGCGGGTGGTAATGTGGCACAGGACGCGCAGGGGCAGATAAACACGACCCACGGCGTCAGCCGGAAAGATTTCCGCCACAAAAGGGGCAGTCTGGGTCGGAAAATTCGGGGGGATCGGGAAATTAACGGGGCTGAACGAGCAACCCCGAAACCTCCCTCCGGGTCAACCTAGCGGGCAGCCAATCCTTCCATATAAGCGGCAACGGCATTGATTTCTTCGTGAGACATACGGAATGCGATCTGTCTCATAACATTATTGTCGTTCTTGCGCGTACCGCGTTTGAAGGCACGCAGCTGGGTGGCCGAATATTTTGCTTGCTGGCCGGTAACCGCAGGAAAGTGCGGTGGGATACCGCGCCCAGAGGGGCCGTGGCATGCCATACAAGCTGCAACGCGGGTCTTGGAATTTCCCCCTCGATAAAGGTTTTCCCCTATTTTCGCCAGCTTGGCGTTTTTTGCTATGGCGCGCGGCGGCTTCAAGGCAGAAAAATAGGCGCCGAGATCCGCCATCTGGGCCTTGGTAAGACCAGCCGCCTGACCGGACATCAGGGCGTTCTTGCGCGCACCTGATTTGAAATCGGCCAGCTGTTTCGCAAGATACTCGGCATGTTGGCCGGCGAGACTGGGCCAGTCGGGGTTACTGCTCACACCACCGGCTCCGTGGCACGCCACGCAGCCACCAGATAGTGTTTTACCTTTGGAGACACTACCTGCAGCCATGGCCGATGTCGCGATGGCAAACAATCCGGCGCTAACCAGAAAAATCATTGCTTTTTTCATTGCGTTTCCTCTCGAAACCTGTGTTCTTACCAAATATAGGGGTACCGCGCTTGCGCTTCCGACGGTTACACTTTGGGCCGGCGACACCCCAACCAACCTTGTTTAAGTGGCGCCTTATATACCAAGAGCCCGTTTTAAGGTCAATTTACATCATGCAAATTGCTGAATTGCTGCGAAAAATCGAATTTTCGAGCGGTGCGCCGTCGCTGTCAACATTGCCCGCAGACGAGGGCCTGGAAATCGCCTTTGCCGGGCGGTCTAATTCTGGCAAATCCAGCGCTATCAATACAATCACCGCACGCAAGGGTATGGCGCGCACCAGCGGCACCCCCGGGCGCACCCAGCATATCAACTTTTTTGACCTGCCCGTCGAAGACCAACCTCGACGATTGGTGGATTTACCGGGTTACGGTTACGCCAAAGTGACTAAATCGGTTCGCCTGAAATGGGAACAGACGCTGCACCGCTATCTCGAGAACCGCCAAAGCTTGCAAGGACTTATCCTGCTAATGGACTGCCGCCACCCGTTAACAGCGGGTGATCAGCAAATGCTGGGCTGGTGTCTGGCAGCCAACATGCCAGTTCATGTCCTGCTGACGAAAATCGACAAGTTAAAACGGGGGCAAGCGGCGACGGCACTTGCCAACGTAGAGACGGCACTGAGAGATCAATGGCCGATCGCGAGCGTGCAACGTTTTTCCGCCACCAAACGCATCGGCATTGAAGATGTCCACGCGAAAATCGCGCTCTGGCTGGAACTGGAAAACCAGGCATAAAAAAGCCCCGGACAAAAAATGCCCGGGGCAAAAACATCCTAGAAATAATCCAGGACTCGCCCGCTCAGGGAGGAGGAGCGGGTATGAGACGGTCGGGCGACCGCCTCACTCCTATAGATGGTGACAAAAAGCGAAAGTTCCAACGGACCGTATCTCTTGTAAGGGATATACTACCGCGCGATTTAAGCGGGCATACGAACTCATGGCAGATGCACTTCCGGTATTACGACTCGGTAAACACAGGGATCGTCGTCTGCGTGCCGGTCACAGCTGGATATTCAGTAATGAAGTCGACAACAGAACCTCGCCGCTGACCGCGTTTACACCGGGCGAGGCGGTGCTGATTCAGGATGCCAGCGGCCACAATCTCGGTACCGGTTATGTCAACCCTCACGCCCTGATTTGCGCGCGCCTGGTATCACGCAGCCCAAAATATATTCTCGACAAGTCTTTGCTCATTCATCGACTCAATATCGCACTGTCACTGCGCACACGTTTGTTCGAAAAACCCTTTTACCGGCTGGTCTTTGGCGACAGCGACGGTCTTCCAGGTCTGGTGGTCGACCGTTTCGGAGACGTTCTGGTAGTCCAGCTCACCACAGCGGGTATGGAGCGGCTCAAAGACGATGTCATCGCAGCGCTGCAAAAGGTGATTTCGCCCGGCGCCATTTTGCTGCGCAACGACGCGGGGACCCGCAAGCTGGAGGGACTGGAGAGTTACATCGAGACCGCGATGGGCGATATTCCGGAGCACGTGCTGGTAGAGGAAAATAATGCTCATTTTGAAGTGTCCGTCTTCGAGGGTCAGAAAACCGGCTGGTTTTATGATCAACGTAGTAACCGCGCCAATATGCAAAAGTACGTTAAGGGTGCCCGGGTACTCGATGTTTTCAGCTATGTCGGTGCCTGGGGCATTCAGGCAATTTTAGCCGGTGCCGATTCGGCTATGTGTGTCGACAGCTCCGCCCGCGCCATAGAGGCCGTAATCGCCAACGCCAGTTCGAATGGTGCTGGACAAAAAATCACGGCAGAAAAGGAAGATGCGTTCGAGATGCTGCGGCGACTGCGGGCCGACCGCGAAAAATTTGATGTCGTGATCGTTGATCCACCGGCTTTTATCAAACGTAAGAAAGATGTCACCGAAGGCCTGAAGGCCTATCACCGTCTGAATCGAATGGCCATGCAGGTACTGGCCAAAGACGGCATACTGATCTCCTGTTCCTGCTCCTATCACTTGCAGTCCGATAAATTGCGCGAGATTCTGCTCGGCGCGTCGCGCCACATCGACCGATTTTCCCAGATCATTGAACATGGACAGCAGGGACCGGATCACCCGGTACACCCGGGTATCCCGGAGACGGAATATTTAAAAGCGTTTTTTATGCGAGTCTTGCCTGCCTAGCTATCCTTGGATTTTATCGCTTTTTCAATCGAAACAGGCGATATCATAGAAAATACTAGTGCGCTTCATCCCAATTCTTGCCACTACCCACATCCACCACCAGCGGCACGACCAGATCGGTTACACCGGTCATCAGTTCGCGGATTTTGTTCTCTGCCCCTGTCAGTTGCTTTGTGGGTACTTCAAATACAAGTTCATCGTGTACCTGCATAATCATTTTGATCTCGGGTGCCTGCGCCTGAATCCAGTCATCGACGGCAATCATGGCGAGTTTTATGAGATCCGCCGCAGTCCCCTGCATCGGTGCATTGATGGCGGTGCGTTCGGCATACTGCCGGCGGTTGTGGTTGCTGGCATTAATGTCCGGAAGGTAGAGCCTGCGACCGAACAGCGTCTCGACGTAACCGGTGTCGTGTGCAGTGGCACGCGTTGTATCCATAAACTCCTTCACCCCCGGGTAACGTGAAAAATAGAGATCGATATACTCCTGCGCCGCGCCACGTTCGATCTTGAGCTGTCGCCCCAGACCAAAGGCCGACATGCCATAGATCAGACCAAAATTAATAGCCTTGGCATGGCGACGTTGCTCTTTGTTGACGTCCTCCAGTTTCGCCCCGAAAACCTCTGCCGCCGTGGCGCTGTGAATATCGGCTCCACTGGCAAAGGCCTTGCACAAACTGTCGTCCCGCGACAGGTGTGCCATGATGCGCAGCTCTATTTGTGAATAATCGGCCGATAACATGATGCTGCCTTTCTCCGGTACAAAGGCCTGACGTATGCGCCGGCCTTCTTTGGTTCTGACCGGTATGTTCTGCAGATTGGGGTCGGACGATGACAGGCGCCCGGTGGCGGCCACGGCCTGATGATACGAGGTGTGCACGCGACCGGTTTTTTCACTTATCATATCCGGTAGCTTGTCGGTATAGGTGGACTTGAGTTTTGAAAGCCCGCGCCACTCCAGAATCAAGACTGGCAACGGATAGTCCATCGCCAGTTCCTGCATCACTTCTTCTGCCGTTGATGGCGCACCTTTCGGTGTTTTCTTTAATACCGGCAGTCCGAGCTTGTCGTACAGCACTTCCTGTATCTGTTTCGGTGAAGCGAGATTAAACGGCTGGCCACCGGTCTCATGGGCCTCCTGCTCGATTTCAAGCATGCGCTTTGCCAGCTCCTGGCTCTGCTTGCGCAACATATCGGCATCGATTCTGACTCCGATGTATTCCATGCGTTTTAACACATCAACCAGGGGCAACTCGATTTCATTAAACAGTTTTACCAAAGCCGGTGTTTTCTGTAATTGTGGCCACAGCTCTTCATGCAGACGCAAGGTAATGTCCGCATCCTCTGCTGCGTAGGGAATGGCCTGCTCCAGCGGTACCTCGTTAAAGGTGATCTGGTTTTTACCTTTACCGGCCACCTCTTCAAACTTGATATTTTTATGGCCGAGGTATTTCAGTGCCAGGCTGTCCATGTCGTGGCGTGAAGCGGTGGAATCCAGCACATAGGACTCGAGCATGGTGTCGTATTTTATACCTTTGAGGTTGATACCATAGTTGGCCAATACCTCCGCGTCGTATTTGAGATTCTGTCCGACCTTGAACTGCTTCGGGTCTTCCAGCAGCGGTTTAAGCTTATCCAATACCTCGTCACGACTTAACTGGTCAGGCGCACCGGGATAGTCATGTGCCAGCGGCACGTAGGCGCCGTCACCAACCTTATTGGTGAAAGACACACCGACTATCTCGGCGTCGATAGCGTTCAGACTTGTGGTTTCGGTATCGAAAGCAAAGAGGTCGGCCTTCTTCAGCCGCTTGATCCAGCCGTCAAGATCTTTCTCCGTGAACACGGCGCAGTATTTATCAGATGCTTCAATTAATTTGTTTGCATTGGTGCCGCCGAGCTCGTCCAGCCAGGTGCGAAACTCCATGTGCGCAAACAGGTCGCGCAGTCGCTCCTCATCCTGCAACTGGCGCGCCAGGTCTTTCGGTTTTTGTTCGAGATCGACGTCGCGTTTAATGGTAACGAGTTCCCTGGAAAGTGGAATCTGATCCAGCGATTCGCGCAGGTTTTCTCCCACCTTGCCCTTGATCTCACTGGCATGGGCAATGATGTCGTCCAATGTGCCATATTGCTGCAGCCATTTAACCGCGGTCTTCGGGCCCACTTTGGGCACCCCGGGTATATTGTCCGAAGTATCGCCAACCAGTGTCAGGTAATCGATAATTTTTTCCGGTGGCACACCGAATTTCGCGACTACACCGTCATGATCGTAAACCACATTTTTCATGGTATCGACCATGTTGACGTGCTGGTTCACCAGCTGGGTAAGGTCCTTGTCACCGGACGAAATAATGACGTCACGCCTCTCATCAGCTGCCTGGGTGGCAAGTGTGCCAATTACATCGTCCGCCTCGACCCCTTTGACCACCATCAGATTGAGCCCCATCGCACCGACGATTTCGTGTACCCACGCCACCTGGGGACGCAAATCTTCCGGCATTGGCGGGCGATTTGCCTTATATTGCGGGTAAAGATCGTTACGAAAAGTCTTTCCTTTTGCGTCGAAAACCACCGCGATATACTGGGGATCGTAATCAGTAAGCAGTTTGCGCAGCATGTTTGTCACGCCGTAAACGGCACCCGTGGGTTCGCCACTGGAATTGCTTAAACCGGGCATGGCGTGAAAAGCACGGTAAAGATACGATGAGCCATCGACCAGAATTAGAGCAGTATTTTTCTTTTTACTGTTCATAGCTACTTAAACGGACTTAACGGAATAAAATAACATTATGTCGGAAAACGATTCATCCTCTTTTGGAAAACCAGCCCTGGCCACCCTGCCATCGAATATGATGTCGCGGGAATCCTGGAAGATTTTCCAGATCATGGCCGAGTTTGTCGATGGCTTTGAACACCTGTCACAAATCCAGCCTTCGGTGAGTATTTTCGGGTCGGCGAGGACGGATCCTGATCATCCATACTACCTGCTCACAGAGGAAATCGCGCGCAAATTGTCAGATTCCGGTTTCTCTGTCATCAGCGGCGGCGGCCCCGGTATTATGGAGGCAGCCAACAAGGGTGCCTATTACGGCAAGTCACCCAGCGTCGGCGTTAATATCGAATTGCCAATGGAACAAAGCGCAAATGAATATCAAAACCTGTCCCTGAGCTTCCAGCACTTTTTCGCGCGTAAAGTCATGTTCATCAAATATGCCAAGGCCTATGTTGTCATGCCCGGCGGCTTTGGTACCCTTGATGAAGTAATAGAAGCGTTGACCCTGATCCAGACCGGCAAAAGCGTACGCATGCCGATCATTATGGTAGGAAAGAAATTCTGGACCGGCCTTATCGACTGGTTCAAAGCGACGCTGGTCAAGGAAGGTATGGTAAGCCCCGAAGATCTGGATTTATTCATACTCGCCGACACAGCAGACGACGTGGTGGAACACATTTTCCGTTACTACGAAAAGAGTGGTTTCGAGCACACCGAGGAAGAGCAGGAAATAAAACTCAATTTGTAATTATCTCGATTTTCCGACAATTAGAAGAAAAATATGTCTGTCTACACCAGCATCACAGCGGACGAACTGAAAAAGTTTCTAACGGAGTATGACGCCGGTACGCTGGTTCGCTTTACCGGTATCGAATCCGGTATAGAGAATACCAACTACTTTGTTACCACCACCGGTGGCCAGTTTGTGTTAACTATTTTTGAGCAGCATACGAAAAAGGAACTGCCGTTTTTTCTTGACCTCACTGCTTACCTGGCAGAACACGACATTCCCTGCGCGCATCCGTTGGCCAATAACTCCGGACTGTATCTTGGCAACCTGAAAGACAAGCCGGCGGCGCTGGTCAACCGGCTTGATGGTTCGGCAGTGGGGCTACCAACACTGGCACAATGCTCAGCCGTCGGTAATGTGCTGGCACGCATGCACAAGGCGAGCGATTCTTTTTCTCAGCAGCGCCTGAATCCGCGTGGCCATACCTGGCGTGCCGATACTACGGCAGCCTTGATGAAAAAATTGTCCGCCGCAGAGATTGATATTCTTGCGCCGGAAATCGCGTATCAATCAAAATACGACAACCTTGATCTAACGAACGGTATTATTCATGCCGACTTGTTCCGGGACAATGCCTTGTTCGACGGAGATAGCTTGTGCGGCGTAATTGATTTCTATTACGCCTGCACCGACTATTACTTGTACGACTTGGCGATAGCGGTGAACGACTGGTGCAGCAACGGTGATGGGTCTCTTGATCAAGAGCGGGCAAGCCACACCGTGAAGGCATATTTACAGGCACGACCCGTGGTCAATGCCGAGATAGAAGCCTGGCCATTGTTGTTACGCGCCGGTGCATTGCGCTTTTGGTTGTCACGCCTTTACGACATGCATTTTCCACGGCCCGGCGAAATGACCCATATAAAGGACCCTGAGGCATTCCGGCGCATATTGCAGGATAGAATAAAGCGTGGCGCAGATATGATCGCACTTTGGTCCTGATGCTGCCCACGAACTAAAGGGCACTTCTATTAATTGATAATTCCTTCTCCCTCAGGGAGAAGGCCAGGATGAGGGGATATTATAATCAATACATTATCCTTGTTTGATTCCTTCACCCTAACCCTCTCCCGGTGGGAGAGGGGATTAGTAGAAGTGCCCTAAACTAGAACCTGGGAGGACAGCATGAATATTCGCAGTTTCAATGTTCGTCAGGGCATGCAATGGCTTAGCTGCGGCTGGCGATTCTGGAAGAAAGATCTGACACTGTGGTGGCTACTGGGCCTGATCTATGTCGTTATCGTGATTGTACTCACCCGGGTACCGATAATTGGATTGCTGCTTGTCTATTTCATTACGCCGATACTGGGCGCCAGCAGCATACTGGCGATGCAAAAAATGCGTTCGGGCAATATTGAGCCCTCCGCCAAACCACAAACGCTGGGCGCCAAACTGGCTGCAGCACTGTTTTCTGTATTTGGTGAAGTCGACAAAATCCTGGTGATCGTCGGCCTTGGTACCGTGTGCCTGGCTTTGGGCATGGTGATTCAAATCGTTGGCCAGGCGATTGGGGGTTCGGCGTTACTGTCACCATCTGGTCTACTGGAGTTGGGTGCAGAGGCCGCCATGCGGGTTATTAGCGCCCAATTGGTGATGGATGTATTGATTTCGGTGGTCGTCATTATACTGGCCCTGGCCATACCGCTATATGTATCAGGCAAGGGTATCAGTGAATCACTTAACGGCGCCATGACCGGTCTTACCAGGAATATAATTCCGATTGTCGTGTTTTCTGTCATCTTGCTGGCGCCAATCTTCACATTCGGTTTACTCATGCAAGTATCATTTTATATCGGCGCAGCGCTGGTCTTGCTGATTAGTAGCGCGCTAATCGCGCTGTATCTAAATAGCATTTACTGTGTATCTAAACTGATGTTCCATTGATCGCGATGCCGGTCCGCGTCTATGTCGGGGAAGAACTGGCACGCTACGGTTTTGGCGAGGGCCACCCCTTTGGTCCTGATCGGCTTGACGCTTTCTGGAATGAGTGCAAATACCGTGGGCTCGACAAAAGTGTCGACATAGGCAAGCCGGTGAAAAGTGATGAAGCTGCTTTACTGCGTTTTCATACCGGAGACTATATAGACAAACTGAAAACGCTCTCCATTTCGGGAACCGGCTTTCTTGATTTCGGTGATACCCCGGCATTCAAGGGTGTATTTGAGGCAGCAAGCTATGTCGCGGGGACCCTGCTCGATGCCACGCGGGAAGTGATCAAAGGTGTATATAAACGCTGCTTTGTCCCTATCGCCGGGCTGCACCATGCCCGGCGTGATACCGCCGCCGGCTTCTGTGCCATCAATGACATTGGCGTCTGCATCGAGACCCTGCGTGCCAATTACGGCATCCAGCGCGTCGGTTACGTCGATATTGACGCCCACCATGGTGACGGCGTGTACTATTCATTTGAAAACGATCCCGATCTGATTATTGCCGATTTGCATGAAGACGGGCGATACCTCTACCCGGGCACCGGCGCCGCCACTGAAACCGGCAAAGGCGAGGCCAAAGACACCAAGCTCAACGTTCCCATGGCGCCCGGCGCCGATGACGAGGCATTTCATCAAGAGTGGCCCAGGGTGGTGGAATTCTTGCGCGATCACCGGCCGGAAATTATCTTGCTACAAGCCGGTGCCGATTCCATCAAAGGGGATCCGATTACCCACATGGCCTATAGCCCGGCGGTGCACCACTATGCCACCAAACAATTGTGCACCATTGCTGATGAGGTCTGCGGTGGACGTTTTATTGCTATGGGCGGCGGCGGTTATAACCGCGGTAACATCGCCCTGGCCTGGAATGCCGTTGTCGAGGCCATGCTCGATCAGTAGACTCTACGGTCTGCCCGGCGGCGCACCGCCACCACAACAATCAGGCAACAAATCGGGAGGAGAACCCATGGACAGACGCAATCTACTCAAGGCACTGGCAATTGGCGGTACCAGCACGGCGCTAGCCGCCTGTGGCAAAAAAGACGAAGGTACCGTCAACACCAAAGATTCAGACAAAACATATACCTGGAAAATGGTCACCACCTGGCCGCCCAACTTCCCTGTGTTTCAGGAGGGCGTTGAAAAATTTGCCAAAGACATTAACGCCATGAGCTCCGGGCGTCTGAATATTAGGGTCTATGCCGGTGGTGAGCTGGTTCCTCCGCTACAGACCTTTGATGCTGTTTCCCAAGGCACAGTAGAAATGGGCCACGGTGCAGCCTACTACTGGTCTGGCAAGATCCCGGCGGCACAATTTTTTACCGCGGTCCCTTTTGGCATGAACGCACAAGGCATGAACGCCTGGTTCTACGGTGGTGGAGGTATCGAACTGTGGCAGGAGATCTACAAACCCTACGGTATCGTGCCCCTGCCCATGGGCAATACTGGCGTGCAAATGGGCGGCTGGTTTCGTAAAAAGATCAACTCGGTTGCCGATCTAAAAGGCATCAAGATGCGCATTCCCGGTCTCGGCGGCAAGGTCATGTCCAAGGCTGGTGTCAATCCGGTTTTAATGGCCGGCGGAGAGATCTACACCGCGCTGGAACGTGGCACCATTGATGCTACTGAGTGGGTTGGGCCATACCATGATTTGCGTCTTGGCCTGTATCGCGCTGCCAAGTATTACTATTACCCCGGCTGGCACGAACCCGGGCCGACCCTTGAATTAAGTATCAACAAAAAAGCCTGGGAATCACTACCGGATAATCTGCGGTTAATTGTTGAAACCGCCGCGGCTTCCAGCAACCTGTGGATGTTGTCGGAATTTGAAGCGCGTAATCTGGAAGCACTGAAAATACTTGAAAATAAATACAAGGTTAAAACCTATGCCTTTCCAGATGCAGTAATAAAGCAACTTCATAAATTTACACTTGAAGTACTTGACGAAGAAGCAGCAAAGGATCCAACTTTCAACAAAGTCTTCGCAGCATATGAGAAATTCCGCGCGAACAACGATGCATGGAACAAGATATCGGAAGCGGCCTATGCAAGGGCGCGCAATATTTAACGAGTGCTTTCTTTCAGCCAGCGCTTCATCAAAGTGTCATTGATAAAGTCGGCATGAAGTTTGGTATTTTCTATTTCACCCGTACACCCGTTAAATTCCGGGGGTCGCTCTCTGCCTGATCCATACCTTAACTCTTGTAAATGTGGCGCTATAAGCTGAAACAATCTCTGTCACGATCAATAAAATAGTGATGTCGCCTTATTTCAGATTCGCCAGATCTGCTTTAGCCTGGGATTCCGGCACCCTGGTGAATTGCGGTCTGCCAGCGAATACGCCCATTTTCGTTTCACCCCGGATGAAATAAATTTGGCCTGCCTCGACCTTCAGGGTGATAGAGTCTTTGGAAATTACCTGGGACCAGAACTGATGTTCGCCGGGTTCAAAGTATTTGTGGATCATGGTTCCGCGCAATAACTGCCCCATAGGACCGGAAGTGTGATTAAGATTAAATCGGATCGCACTGCCGGCCAATTTGTCCAGTCGGTAAAATACTACCAACCCCTTGTCCGGCTTGGCTTGCGGCACCTCCGCTGCCAATGCGGGATAAACATAACCACTTGTGAGCAAAAATAGCATTGCCGCCCATGAAACTATTAATCTGTTGTTCATTTGACGTCCTATATGCATATGTGAATTACCGGCATCAAATACACCGACCTGAATACCTGGGCCGGTGTATAAAATGATCGGCTAGGTGCCAGCAACTGCTTGCGACTCCTGTTCAAAAGGTTTTTTCTCAGGTGTCAGGTCTCTGGCACCGGTACCCGGCATTATTTCGAATCCCACATCAAATTGCACCAGCATGGTTTTTAACTGCTCAAGCACTTTTTTATTTCCCTTGAGTTTTGCTTTGCCAGATTTGATTTGATCATCCAGACTAACCGCGCCCATCATGGTCTTTTCAAGATCAGAGCGGTTGATAGTGATGGTGAGATCGGCATCTTTCGCCTGATAACCTTCGATATTTGTAAGGGTTGCATTGCTCAATTCGATTACAAATTTTTCTTTATTATCCGGCGTATTCAGGTTGATTTTAAACTGTTTACCATCAGCCTTGTTGCTATCCAGTCTTATGGCGAGGAAGTCCAGAAACAACTCAGTGCTCATGGCCTGAATCATATCGGGTCCGGCTGTCTTTGGTGAGGCACCTGACGGAATACCTGAACGCAATTCAAAAGCACCTGCCAGAAAACTGTTACGAACACTGGGGCTCTCCTGTTGGTAGCCAAGTTGCTCGAACACATCGGCCAGAAGATCTTTGGCTTTCTGATTTTTTGGCTGTGCATAAACCAGTTTATTTAATATCTCCTGTGCCAGGCTGTACTTACCTTTTTTATAAAGTGATCTGCCCTTGCGCAAAATTTTATTCGAGCCGCCCATCATTTCTACATATAGTGGTGCTGAGTCTTCAGGTGACAATGGAATCAGTGTCGTTGGGTTGACATCCCAATACCCAAGGTAGCGGTTAATCACGGCGCGGCTATTGTGCTCGACGGAACCGTGGTAACTGCGCGCAGCCCATTGTTGCTGCAGGCTGTTGGGTACTTTGTACTGATTGTGGATCTGGTTAATCGTAACGCCCTGGTTGGCCAGATGCAGCACGCCATTATTCAGGTTGGCATAGGTATCACGCTGCGCCCGCATGACTTCCTGTATCCGATCGTTACCCCAGCGCGGCCAGCTATGGGACGCAAACATCACCTTTGCATCACGCCCAAACAGATAGAGTGCCTTGTTGATTTGCTTGGACCATTCCAGGGCATCGCGTACCAGCGCACCGCGCAGGGTGTATATATTGTGGATAGTGCCCGTGATATTCTCTGCCGCCCAGAACGCCTTCAGATCAGGAAAATAGGTATTCATTTCAGCCGGCGCTTCGGTGCCCGGCGTATTCTGGAATACCATTTTGACACCATCAATGGTCATTTTTTCGATGTCTTTTTTAATGATTACTGTGGGTGCAATAAGACCGGAATTACCTGCCGCCACGTTTTTGCCAATAGATTGATCGACATGGCCGAACGGACCCCGGGGTAATAACACGCCATACTGATAGAACAGGCGACGGTTCATGGCATTACCGGCATAGATATTTTCTGCAACTGCATTTTCCATAAAACCAACCGGTGCGATAATCTTGACTTTTCCGCTATTGACATCCGCAAGACTGACAACGCCTCGTACACCACCGAAGTGATCGGCATGGGAGTGAGAATAAACCACCGCAACCACCGGTCGTTTGCCGAGTTTTTCATTGATGAACTTCAGTGCCGCGGCGGCCGTTTCTTTGGCCGTCAACGGGTCAAATACGATCCAGCCTGTTTTACCTTTGATGAAAGAGATATTCGCCAGGTCAAAACCACGCACCTGGTATATGCCAGGGATGACCTCGTAAAGGCCATAGTTCATATTCAAAATAGCCTGACGCTGAAGTGACGGATGAATGCTGTCAAAATCTTTTCCTTGCAACAGCCAATCGTAACTGCCCATATCCCACGCTACATTGCCGGCCTCAGCCTTGATTTGTTTATATTCAGGCGCAGCTATAAAACCTTTTTTCTGTTCCTTGAAATCGCGCTTGTCCGAAAATGGTAAGGATCGTCTAAGTGCTTCCTGTTTGGCGATGGTAAATTTGCTCGGGCCTTTGCTCTTCTGGCCAGGGTGTTCATTGGCGGACTTGGCACCCGAAAATGCCGTGCCTCCATAAAAAACCATGGTCGCGGTAACCAGAGCCATTAAAGCGGTTCGAAAAAGATTCATTGATCCCTCCTGTTTGTTTTTGATTCCGTTCCTTGATTCATTGTTACAACCGAACGCTGACTTTGGTGTTACCAATTTCGATAGCCTATCGCATGCTTCTTAAAAATCCTAGTTTGAGTACCAGGTAGCCCTGATTTAATTAAGGATTAACACCCGAATGATCAGACGATGGCCGTCAATCGGGTCAGTTCTGTATTCGTGCTCAATAGCTCTAGAAATAAAATGGATCTGGCCCAGCACTTTATCGTTTAGCAGGGTTCTCCAGGGGGAGATTGCGCCAGTTCCAGCGTCTCAGTGCTGCATCGTCCACGCGCAAGTTTCTAAAACCAGCAGCATAAAACATCGCATAGTTGAACGCCGAACCCGTGCCGCCGAAACAGGTTAGTAGAATGGGCTGATCCGGTTTAATTTTCAGCCGCTTCAACAGTGGCGGTATCCTGGGGGCTTTCGCGTACACGTGGCCATTGGCTTCGCGTATATAGTCCGCCCATGGCTGGTTCACACTGCCGGGAATGCGGCCATACTTCGTGTTCGCCGGAAACTTGTCCGTACCCATAAAGTGGGTGGCGGGCCGGCCATCTACGAGTAGATAAGACCCTCGTATGCTGTTCAACTCGGTTGTCGACACCTCAAGTGCCAGAAGCGGGCGGGCAACGAAATTGCCGGTTGCGGTCTCCGGCAGCGACCCACCGACCGGCCCGCGGGCTTTCAACCAGCCATGCCAGCCTTCGTCCAGGATTCCGACATTGGTCTGTCCCAGTAGATGAAACAACCAATACAGGTAGAAGGCGCCGAGAATTTCATCCGTATTTTGGCCTTTGTAATAGATCACAACCCCGTCGCCCTCATTCACGCCGAGACGACGAATAATTTTCTGCAGCGTGCGTGGGGCAAAATGGACCAGGGCCTTGTCATCGGCGACGTATCGCCAGTCGCTCTTGGTTGCGTACACGCTCCCGGGGATGTGACCATCGAAAATATAAGAACTTTGTTCGGATATCTCGATTATCCTGAGACCCGGTTGTTCCAGGTTCTTGATCAGCCATTGCGGACTGACGACCGCAGGCACCGACACCGCCAATAAGGGCGTTGGTATCATCAAAAGAAACATGACAGGCAAAATCAGCTTTTTCATAAACGGGATCCTAAAAAATTAAAGATCGTAGACCTTTTTTACTATTACTGTCCAAAGGACTTCGCTCCAGTTGCCAAATAGATGAGTTCTTCGTCGGTACTTTCACGCTCCATCACTTTGTTGCGATGCGGGAAGCGACCGAATTTGTCAACAATGGATTTGTGTTCACGCGCTGACAACAAGAAGCCTGTGACGACCTTCTTTAAATCGTCTGGTGTGTCTTCTACCAGTCCAATATAAGCCTTGATGCCCTGCTGTTGTACTGTGGCGTCTTCCGTGTGCTGCATCGGCATGTAGGTAAAACCGCGCTCGGCCCACGACAGGTCTTTGTCAGCACCGGACTCGATTAGATTCTGACAAAGTCTTAAGGCTTTGACATCATATGCGAACGCCTTGTCGGTGCCACGATAGACATTGCGCGTGAACTGGTCCAGCAGAATGATTAGCGCCAGTTTGCCTTCGGCAGTGTTTTTCCACGTCGCGAGGTCGTCAGCCACGGCCTGCTTTACAGCTTTTCCAAACCTGGATTCAATTTCTTTATCAAGTTCTTTGCTACCCTGGAACCAGCGCTGGAAATAGTCCTTCAGGTCTTCGGCCTTTGAGTTCGCCGCATCGCCAAACCAGTATTCAAGTATATCTTGCGGTTGCATTTTTCTTTTTATTCCTCAGTCAATTTCAATCTTTGGTGCCAGTCGGCGATAGATTCTTCTGGATAACGGCTGAACTGTTTATCGTTTTCCCCGATCTCGGTCTCGCACCATGTTGCCTTGAATTCCAGCATAATGTGCGTTGTTTCCGGCACCTTGGGCAGGGCTGTATCGATACACGATGCGTGCAGATATATCCATTCGGCCCAGCGCTCATCATAAGCCCAAAGCGCGGTGCCGCAGTGTTTGCAGAAGTAACGCTTGCCGCGACTTTCGACCAGTTTATCCGGATTGTCAGGATGTTCCTGTTTGGGATGGAAAGAATTGATGTGTTCCTCGCCTTCGATCTTCAAACTATCGTATAACGCCATGATGTTGATGGCGTAACCACCGCCACCCGCCGTCTTGCGACAGATCGAGCAATAGCAACGCATATAGGGATAGGGTGTACGCGAGACGCAGGTAAATTTGACCTCTCCGCAATAACAGGAACCATCAAGTTGCATAACCTGTTCTCCATGTGGGTGAGTAAGCACTTACTCTAATGGAAATTTTCTTCTCGACATAGCAACGTGCAACGAAGTTCAGCTAAACGCGCCTATCGAGAAACAATCAGTGGCATCCAACGCCATATGGATCAATAAACCAATGCCAATAAGACGTGATTTCGGCATCAGCGCCATAACGACATAAACACCAATGGCGTAGTAGGTATGCAGCGGATGAAAACCGATACTGCATCGGTTAGGGTCGAACAATGGATTCGCCAGCACGTGATCCAGATCGACCAGGATGGTCGCTGCCATTATCAGCCAGGCCTTCTTCCACGTGGCCTTGAAACCCAGCCGAGCCACCACCCCCGGCACAGCAAAATGCAGAAAAATGTGCATCAGCGGACGAAACTCAAACATAATTATTTTCTACTAACATGTTTTAGATTTCTACAATGTCGACATTCGTTTTCTTATGTAGTGAAAAGAAAACGGCCCGCGATGCGGGCCGCTAAAGTTTGCTTATCAATGTACTATTTACCAATTATTTCAACTTCGTTTTCTGGCACTACGTTAATCCCATAGATAAAAGCGCCTTTGGAAACCTTGGGCATGTATACAATCATGCTACCAGAGCGTTTCAGAATAACTGCATCCAGCTTGGCAAGGGCTTGCCCACCCGGGATGGCCACCCGCATCTTTACAGCTTCACTTCCCCAACCGGCCCTGGCGCCCTGGCTGTCCTTCATCATCACGCCCGCAACCGTACGGTACCCACGGCGAATAGTTCTTTTCAGATTTCGACCGTTATTTGCAAACCAGCCATTCGCGCCCTCAAACGGACGTTTCACGGGAGACTGGTAATTATAACCGCCACGCCAGATTTTCTTTCCGCTTTTATCCTTCAGGAAGGCGCGCAAATAAACCCCGACACGGCCAGTTTTTCCATCATTACTGGCACCGAGATAAACCCAGGGCTCCAGCTCTACTACCCTGTTGTCAACTGCTGAAATTGTGGCGCTGAACCGGGTGCGGCCGCGCCATTTTTTGGCTTCATCCCTGACGATAGAATCTACCTCGCTAACCAGATCGTATTTCAAAATGGGCTCGTACTTGCCAACAATTTTC
Organism: Acidiferrobacterales bacterium; assembly: GCA_048060695.1. Taxonomy (GTDB): domain Bacteria; phylum Pseudomonadota; class Gammaproteobacteria; order Acidiferrobacterales; family JAJDNE01; genus JAZFSZ01. The sequence continues at coordinate 28,829 of JBGMQT010000005.1, read as the reverse complement.
TTCGCAGCTTCCTTGCCACGACTGTGCGCCGCCATCGCACCAAATCCAGCGAAGGCTGCCTCGCCTTTGCTTACCTTTGTTGTTTTTCCCGTGATGATCGAGCTGCCTTTAATTTCATAGCTGCCAAGAGGACGATTCATCCCGAGTTTAAAAAATATGGTTTTAATGGCGATATCACCACTGTCTTCCGGTATCAGGGTTCGGGTTTGTGGACTGGCACAACCTGAAAGTCCTGCCAGAGCGAGTGCAACAATTACGAGTTTAATCAATCCTGAACCAACTGATTGCTTCATGGTTTACTCCCTGTCAATCAAGTTATTTACTTCGAAGAATCCCGGTTTAACAAGCTAGAAACCCTGCAGTCTGTCCATCAGGTTCGGTAGCCATAGTATTATTTGTGGCAAGGTTATGAGCAGTATCAACACCAGCGCCTGAATGGCAATGAAGGGTATCACGCCACGATAGATATGACTGATGCTAATTTCCCTGGGCGCGGCGGCCTTTAAATAAAATAGCGAGAAACCAAAGGGCGGCGTCAGGAACGAGGTCTGCAGGTTAACTGCAATTAATATCGTAAACCAAAGAAGGTCGATGCCCATACTCTGTGCGATAGGGCCGAGGATGGGTACAACAATGAAGCTGATTTCAAGAAAATCGAGGAAGAATCCCAGCACAAATATTACCAGCATACTGGTAGCGAGGAAGCCCCACTGCCCACCCGGTAGTGAGGTCATGATGCTTTGCACCAGGATATCTCCTCCAAGCCCACGGAATACCAGGCCGAATGCGGTGGCGCCCACCAGGATCAGAAACACCATGCTGGTAAGACGGGTGGTATTGCGTGCCGCGCCCAGCAAGTCATCCTTATTCAGATGCTTATGCATGGCGGCGATAATAAGTGCGCCCAGTGCACCAAAGGCAGCAGACTCCGTCGGCGAGGCAACACCAAAAAAGATTGACCCGAGAACGGCAAAAATCAACAACAAGGGCGGCAACAGACTTTTCACCACACGCATTGCCAAATGGATGTCGGTATCGCCGCGCATCAAAGACACATTGGGCATCGGTGCAGCTTCTGGATTCTTTGCCGCATAAACGGCGATATAGATAATGAACCCACCAATCAATAACAACCCGGGCACAACTGCGCCAGCAAACAATCTGCCGACCGGAACACCGACCACGTCGCCCAGCAATACCAGCACGATGCTGGGCGGGATCAACTGGCCCAGTGTGCCGGAGGCTGCAATCACACCGCTCGATAACTCCGGTTTGTATCCATGTTTCAGCATTGCAGGTAACGCGATCACCGCCATGGTCACTACCGTTGCGCCAACCACACCGGTGGTCGCGGCCAACAGACCACCGACCACCACGATAGAAATTGTCAGGCCACCGCGAATCCGGCCAAACAACAGTGCCATTGTCTCAAGTAAGTCTTCAGCAACGCCGGATTTTTGCAACACCACGCCCATAAAAATAAACAATGGAACGGCGAGAAGAGTAAAATTTTTAACGATGCCCCAGATTCGTAGCGGCAGTAGATCAAAAAATTCAAGGCCCAGCGTCGGCAAACCAAAAATTATTGCTACCGCGCCCAGTGTGAAGGCGACGGGAAACCCCAGTAGCAACATCGCCACCAGCGCGGCGAACATAATGAGAGCCAAAACTTCCACTAACGAGGTTCCGTTTGTTCGCCTTTCAGGATCAGCAGTTGCCTGACACTGTCGGCGAGTCCCTGCAATAACAATAGAAAAAATCCGGCGGGAATCGCAAACTTGATCATCCAGCGATAAGGCAGACCACCCGGATCGGGTGAGACTTCAGAGTAAGCAAAAGAATTACTCACAAAAGGAATTGAAGTCCATATCACCAGCAGGCAAACGGGGAGCAGAATGAACAGGTTGCCGAAAAGATTGATTCTGGCCTGCTGGCTCTTCGAGAGTTTCTGATAAAATAATTCGATTCGAACATGACCGTCTTCGCGATAAGTATAGGCCGCACCAAGCAGAAAGATGATACCGAACAGGTGCCACTCCAGCTCCTGTATCAGTACCGAACCCATCTGAAACAGAAAGCGCATGCTGACATCGTAAACAATGATTGCGGTCATCAGTACGACAACCCACGCCATTAGATGGCCGACACCGGTACTGAAACGATCGATTGCACTCGCCCAGGACTTCAGGCGCGTCAGGAAGGGGCTCATTCTGGATGACAGGATTAAACGCGGGTAACGCGATTGCGGCCTGCGCTTCGGGACGCATCAACACCCTTTTGCACTCGTGACAAAAGACTTTCCAGATCATCACCTTGTTTGTATTCAGTTACACCCGCGCTGGTAGTAATACTGGAAGTACTACCGTCTGTATCAAATTCCTGCTCCGAAATCAGACTGTGTACTCGATCAGTGATCTTGCAGGCGTCACCTATTTCTGTTTGCGGCATAACCAGTATAAATTCATCATCAGCATAACGTCCGGTCTTGTCTGGCATGCGCAACGCATCTGTAATCACAGCTGCCACACCGGCAAGTATACGATCACCGGTTAGTTTGCCAAATTTCTCATTTATTTTATCGAGATGGTCGAGATCGAGCTTGGCGATGGACAACGGATTCCCATAGCGTTCGCCCAAGGCCATGGCATCCATAATACTGATAGTAATACCGCGGCGATTCGGCGTGCGCGTTAGTGGATCGGTAACGGAGAAATCCGCTTTCGTTAACGCAGGGGTATCGCTGGCTTGTTGCTGCGGGTGCGCGCCGTATCCAGCTGCCGCCAGCACCGCGATGATAATGGCGACGCTGACTGCGGTCAGTATCGACCCATAGGCAATAGTGGTAATGGTCAATGGCACCAGTGACATTAAACCCATCACGGCCAGCGCAACTGCGCTACCAATGAGGGAAATGGCGGCAACGGACAGGGTGGTTCCTGATTTAATCATTATGACTTCTCTTTATTATTGCTTCTTTCCAAACGTCGTGCGTTCACGACGATTCCGGGTCGGATGGACGGCCCCGGTTTAATCTGCTTTGGCGTTAGCGTAATCATAGTCCAGCGCGAGGTCAAAGACAGCTACCGGCCTATCGAAATAATAAATCGCCAATATTCAGGAGTTTATGGGGTCTGCAGCCTGGCGTACGCTACCACCAGCCACTTGCTGCCACCGTTGCCAAAATTGACCTGAACGCGCGCATGTTGCCCGTGCCCTTCATATTGCAGCACCACCCCTTCGCCAAATTTGGCGTGGGTGACGCGCTGGCCCAACTGGAACCCGGATTCATTATCGCCGCTCTCCATCGCCGGCGAGCTGGCTGGCCAGGCCGGTGTGGTCGATAACCCCGCCGCGGTGGACCGCACCGGATTCAATAATTCCTCCGGCACTTCGCCGAGAAAACGCGAGGGTGTCGCATAGTGTTCGTTACCATAAAGACGCCGCACCTCGGCATGAGATATCACCAGGCGTTCCATCGCCCGCGTCATGCCAACGTAACAAAGTCGACGTTCCTCTTCCAGACGCCCCGGCTCTTGCAGAGATCGATTGTGGGGAAACAGGCCCTCTTCCATACCGGTCAAAAACACCAGCGGAAACTCCAGCCCTTTTGCGGAATGCAAGCTCATTAATTGCACGCAGTCTTCCCACTCCTCGGCCTGACCCTCGCCCGCTTCCAGCGCCGCATTGGCCAGAAACTGTGCCAGTGGCTCCATTTCCCGCTCTTCATCATCATTTTCAAAGGCGCGGGCCGCCGTTACCAGTTCTTCCAGGTTCTCGATGCGGGATTCGGCCTTCTCACCCTTCTCCTTGCGATAGTGATCAAGCAAGCCGCTACCATGCAATACGTGTTCGACCTGTTCGCCCAGCACCAGATCTTTGGTATCGGCATCCAGCGTTTCGATCAGATCCATAAATCCACGCAGGGCATTGGCCGCCCGGGCCGTTAATGTTTCATTCTGTAACAACGCCGTTGCTGCCTGCCACAAGGTAACTTTATTTTCTTTTGCGTGGACCCGAACCATGTCGAGGGTCTTGTGACCCAGACCCCGGGTGGGCACATTGGCGATACGATCAAACGAGGCGTCATCAATTCGATTCGCCATCAGGCGCAGATAGGCCAGCGCATCCTTTATTTCCTGACGCTCGAAAAAGCGCAGCCCGCCATAGACACGATAGGGCATGTTGGCGCGCAGCAACATTTCCTCAAATACACGGGACTGCGCGTTGGAGCGGTAAAGAATGGCGACTTTGACGCGCGGTTTTCCTTGCTCTACCCAGACCTCGATCTGGTCGATAACAAAACGCGCCTCATCAACTTCGTTATAGGCGGTATAAACCGAAATGGGTTCGCCCTCTTTATCCTCGGTCCACAGCTCCTTGCCAAGACGCCCTTCATTGCAACTGATAACCGCGTTAGCGGCCTTGAGAATATTATTCGTTGAGCGATAATTCTGTTCCAGCCGAACCATCCGGGTGCCGGGGTAATCGCGATCAAATTGCAGGATATTTTCGACCTTGGCACCGCGCCAGCCATAGATAGACTGGTCGTCATCCCCGACCACAAACAGGTTACGATGACCGCCGGCCAGTAGCTGCAACCAGCGATACTGGATGGTGTTGGTATCCTGAAATTCGTCTACCAGGATATGTTGAAAACGGCTTTGATAGTGTATTCGTAAAGCTTCATTGTCACGCAGAAGCTCGTAGGCACTTAACAACAGTTCGGCAAAATCTACCAATCCCGAACGTTGGCACAGCTCTTCATAGGCCTGGTAGATCTGTAATAATTGGCGCTGTTGCGGATCGTTTTGCTGACCGACGTCTTTTGGTCGGCGACCCTCTTCCTTGTGTCCATTGATGAACCATTGCACCCGGCGCGGGGGCCAGTAGGCCTCATCCACCTCCATGCCCTTAAGCACTCGACGGATAACGCGATACTGATCTTCGCTGTCAAGAATCTGAAAACCTTGCGGTAAACCAGCGTCCTTCCAATGGGCTCGAAGCAATCGGTGTGACAAACCATGAAAGGTGCCAATCCACATGCCACCGACAGGCATACCAAGCATAGACTCAATGCGGCCACGCATTTCCTGCGCTGCCTTGTTGGTAAAGGTGACCGCCAGTATTGATTGCGGTGACACGTTTTCCACCCCGACCAGCCAGGCCACACGATGAGTGAGCACGCGCGTCTTGCCGCTGCCGGCGCCGGCCAATACCAGCACTGGCCCCGGCGGAGCGGCTACGGCATCGCGTTGCACTTCGTTTAAGCTATCCAGTAAGTCAGAGACGTCCATTTGATCGGTGGCGCGAGGGGCCTGAATTCAGCGACTACAGGAAACGACAAAATAGAGAAGAATAACAAGTACCACCATTAACCATCCTATGGTGTCGATATACCGCCGTAACATTCTTTCCATTCTATCGCCACCGGCGCGAATCACGCCAGCAACCAGGAAAAAACGGGCGCCACGGCCAATGGTGGAGGCCAGCACAAACGGCAGGAACGCCATGCCGATAGCACCTGAGGCAATCGTAAATATTTTATAAGGGATAGGGGAGAAACCGGCAATAAAAATGGCCCAAAAACCCCATTCGCGAAACCACTGTTGCACCTTCATAAAACCGGTGTCGCTCCATAGATGCATATCTCGAAGGATGGGTACGGTGTACTCAAACGCGTACATACCAATAAAATAGCCGGCGATACCGCCAAGCACCGACGCCAGCGTTGTTAAACCGGCATAGACCCAGGCCTTATCGCGTTTGGCGAGCACCATTGGCGCCAGCATGACATCCGGCGGTATCGGAAAGAAAGAAGACTCGGCGAAGCTCAAGCCACCAAGGTAATACGGCGCGTGGCGGTGTGCCGCCCACAGCAGCGCAACGTTATATAGCTTGCTGAAAATTTTCATAGTAAACCCGGTGTTTCCTAGGTACGGCCGGGTTCCGGTGTCGGCAATGACCCTGCCAGATGAACAGTTGAAGTTGGAAAGGCCGCCTCGGCACCATGGTTAATAATAATATCGCTGATTTTGAGCAACACGTCCTGTTTCACTTCGTGAAAATGAATCCAGTCCGTTGTTTTGGTAAAGGTATACACAAAGAAATCCAGCGACGAAGGTGCGAACGCGGTGAAATTAACAATCATCGTCTGACTGCAATCGATTTCTTCGTGAGACTGCAACATCGCCCTGACGGCGTTAACAATGTCGCCCATTTTAGCTACGTCCTCGTACCGAATACCGATGGTTTCATATATGCGTCGATGTGACATACGAGCCGGGTTCTCTACGGCAACATTGGCAAAGGCTGCGTTAGGCACATACAAGGGGCGTTTATCAAAGGTCCGTATAGTCGTCTGGCGCCAGCCGATCTCCTCAACGGTGCCTTCAATTTCGCGATCCGGGGATCGTATCCAGTCACCAACGGCGAACGGTCGATCCAGATAAATCATCAATCCGCCAAAAAAATTGGCCAGCAAATCTTTGGCAGCAAAACCAATGGCAATACCGCCGATACCGCCAAATGCAAGGATGCCGGAGATACTGAACCCCAGCGTCTGCATCGTTACCAGTGCGGCGGTGATAACCAGCGACATTCGCAATAATTTCGCCGCCACGTCGACCGTTGTTCTGTCAATCAGCTGTTTTTCAATGACGTGTTTCTGGATGACGTTATCTTCAGTACGTTTGATCAGCCGCAACAAAAACCAGACGATAGCAACTATCACTCCGACATCTCGTACTGGTTTAACCGCGTCAAAAATAATAGCCCCGGTTTCTTCGCGGACAATTTCCGCAGCAAGCGCCACGCCCACTACCCAGATTAATAGTGAGAGTGGCTTGCCCAGCGCATCGACGACCGCGTCATCCCACGTTTTGGGTGTCGGTTTGAGCTTGTCGAAAAGACGATTCAACACGCGCTGCTGAATAAAATTGATCAGCATTACAATGAATACAACGATGAAGACCTGCACAACCCAGAGATTGGAAGGCAGTGCCTGTTTGAACCAGATAAGAATGGGTTCCATTACTTCTGTGGGGCCTGTTGTCAGTCTAAGGCGTTATTGTACACGCGACATGGGTCGTAACACATGGGTGCCGGCTTCTGGCTGTAATGTGACATGCTCAATACCAAACTGCTGACGCAACATGTCACGCTCCTGTTCCAGCAACTGGTCCCAGCAGGCAAGATTTTCCACCCCAAGGTGGGCCGACAAGGCGACAGTACCTGACGGCAAGGCCCAAATGTGAAGGTCATGCACATTGATCACGCTGCGGTCCACCTCCACCATTGCCTTGCCGACCCTGGTGAGATCTATGTGCACTGGTACGCCCTCCATAACGACATACAGGGCCTGGCGCAACAGTCGCAGGCTCGACAAAACGATGAGGCCGCTGATAAAAAGTGACAATATAGGGTCTATCGGCGTCCAGCCGGTGAAATAGATAACGATACCAGCGCTGAGCGCCGCCAATGACCCTAGCAGATCTCCCATCACGTGCAGCATGGCTGCGCGCATATTCAATGTTTGCTCGCTGCGTGACAGGATGACCGCCACCACGATGTTGATTATCAGGCCTACCAGGGCAACACCGATTACCGCCGCACCTGCCACCGGCTGTGGATCCCGAAGCCGCTCAATGGCCTCGATTACGATGCCCAGCACCACCACCAGCATAAACAATCCGTTGACCATCGCCGCGACAACGTCAGCACGGCCTAACCCATAGCTATGGCGTGTACTCGCCGGTCGCTTTGCAATCCACGCCGCCAGCGCGGCAAAACCCAGTGCGAAAGCATCGGACACCATATGGCCGGCGTCACCCAGCAAGGCCAGGGATCCCGACTGCCACCCGACGATGGCCTCAACAAGGGCAAAAGACAGCGTTAGCGCCAACGCCAGCAACAAAGCCTTGCTGCCTGTAATAGCGCTGTGGTGCGTGTGTTCATGATGGCCGTGCATAAGAACGTTGATTTTGGCTAACACGGGCGGGTACGGCAAGGCCGGCGGCAAAAAAGATGACCTAAATCACCTCTTTGTGGTGGAACTGTATTTCCCGGCACCGGCAAGACGTTAACTATTCAGTTAAATTCGTCACCGCGTCTGGCCGTTTCCTTAACCGGTACGGCTGTGGTTACAATTGTCTTTGCCCATCAGCACAGAGGACCCGGCGTGGACCCCGATAAAATCAAACAAGCGATAACGGCCGTTTTTAATAAAGTTGCCGAGGGTTATGAGCACCCCTATTCACGTTATTTCCCGTTTGCTGCAGACAAAATCCTGTTTCTGTTAAAACCCAAACGCGGCGACAAAATTCTTGATATCGCCACAGGCACTGGTGTTGTCGCCACTACGCTGGCCAAAACCATCGAGCCCGGCCGGGTTCACGCCATAGATTTGTCTGAGGGCATGTTGGCCCAACTGGACAAATCGATAGAGAAACTTGGCATCGACAACATAGACGCCCATATTATGGACGCGGAATCTCTCGAATTCCGCAAGGAATATTTCGATACAGCAGTATGCTCCTTTGGCTTGTTCTTCTTGCCCGATATGCTTACAGGGCTTAGGGAATGGGTGCGAGTCATCAAACCCGGCGGCACGTTAATGTTTACCAGTTTTGGTCAAAACGCGTTCCAGCCCATGACCCGTTTGCTGCTCGACCGCCTGGAATACTATGGCGTCGAGACCCCCAAAGATCGCACAAAAATGGGTTGGTATAAGCTGGCGACAGCAGAACAAGGAAAAGATCTAATGCATCAGGCCGACCTCACTAAAACAGAAGTCGTTAGCGAGCAGCTCGGCTTTCACCTCAGATCAGCAATGGAGTGGTGGGAAGTCGTCTGGAACGCCGGTTTTCGTGGCATGGTGGATCAAGTACCCGAAGCCAAACTAGATCAATTTCGTAAAGAACACCTTGCCGAAGTGGAACAACTCAGAGACGAGGAGGGTATCTGGCTCGACGCGGAGGTTTTGTTTTTCAAGGCAACAAAACCGGCCTGATCGAACTGACATTGCTTCCTACTGGCTGCCCGGTACTATCGGCACGAAAGCAACTTCATCCCCTTCCGCGATCCGCGAGATATTCTCGGCAAACTGGCGATTTATCGTAACTTTGACCGGGTTCTTTCTAATAGCGGTGTCCCAATGCGTCCCGCGCTCGGCTAACCAGTCGACCAGGGCCTGCACCGTGGTCACGCTTGGGGGTATTTTCACTTCTTCCCGATCGCGTTCGATTTGATCTACCAGCGCGCCAAAGTAGAGGATATAAATCGTCCGCCACTGTGAAATATCCTTGTCATCGATATCGGCCGGTGTTTCGTTTTTAGTTTTCGCGCTTGCGCCTTGGTTCGGCGGCCGGCGAAAATGTTCGTAAATAGCGACCGGGAGGCTCGAAACTGCTGCTATCATCAAAATCGATTTTGAGCGTATTCGATTGTTGTTGCAGCGCGATTTCCGTTGGTGTTGGCCCGGGCTGATCTGTGTTCATTTGAGTATATTGCTCCAGGCTATTAGCAAACGTTTTGCGGATATTGGTTCTACTTCATTTGTGCCGGCTATTGTAAGCTAGTGGCAGGCAGGTAACACAAAAAACGGTAAGGCCGTATGACAAAAAGGAATCGACGCCTGTTCGGGGGCTCGCTGCTTGCGTTTGGCGCGTTACTGCTGGCATTGGCGCCAGAGTCCGGTCCGGGCCTGGTGCTCATTGGTCTCGCGATAGGAATAGAAATAACGGGAATTTATCTCGAACACAAAAAGTAGCGCCTCTGGTGATTTCAACGCGGAGCAGCCCCGCTTTTGCGCACCGGAAAAACGACCTTCAGCCTGCGAGAGTTGCTGAACTTCAACGTAATTCTTACCTTATCGCCTGCCTTTAATTCGCGCTTTGGATTTGCGAGCATCAAGTGAAGTCCGTTTGGTTCAAATTTAACCGTGCTAAAAGCGGGAATTTTCAAGGACTGCAGTAACACCATAGAGGCCAGGCCGTCCTTGAAAACGGTATGGTGAATATCGATTGACCCGAAATCAGAGCTGGTCGCACCCGCGAGATTGAGTGCAGCATCTTTCTCATTTTCGAGCCTCATATAACCCGACAACATTTTCATTCCAGGTGGCGCCTCGCGTATCCACGGCCCCTCTACCTCAAAACCCCCGGCGTGCACCAGCATGCCCGACACAAGCAGAAAGACCGATAGTAGACCCGTGACAAATTTCATAATCCGCTCCTGATGTCTTTTTGTTATTACCAACCGGGAAGGCTCACCCCTCAGCAAGAATACAGGCAGGCGTGTCCAATGGGTGCATCAATCCGTCTGGGCCAGATTATTCAGTATCTCCGGGGTGGTGCATATACGCGGTGTTCTCTAGGCATAACCCTTGAACACCAGGAAAGTCCCCAGAAAAGTCCAAAAGACACCGATAATTCTGGTCGTCGCAGGACGGTCCATCATCTGGTCACCAATCTTCTTCACCACATGCGGCGCGATGATTCTTGACGCCCCGCCAAGGACAAGCGCCCAGCCAAACAGTGTCACGATCAGTGTCCAGTCAAATACCCAAACGTTATGCGTATTCACAATTGAAAGCCCGGCGGTCATTGCAAGAACACCGGAAATGAGCACCAGCGGGCTGTCGGCCAGGAAACGTCTAGCCGTCTCTTGAAACTTTGTGGGCGTAACAATCATGGGAATGACAAGAACCAGAATGATCGGGCCCAGGAATTTTGAAATCCAGATCGCCATTGCAATTCTCCATTGCGTAGTCAAGCATGCTGCAGGGCGTGTACCGCGCCCGGCAAGCGGATTGTAAGCCACGGGATCTATTTGCCAAGCAAGTTCTGGTATGTATTTATGTTTTATGTGTAGCCACTTCAAGATTTGAAGCGAAATCTAGGCAAGCTGACATTATAATACATCGCCAACAGACGAGATATAAATATACTTAGTCCAGAAATAATTGCTGCTATCGTTACCTCCTGATCGAAATGCAAGAACCCGATAAAGAGCAAAGAGCCAATCCAGGATACTGTCGCATAAAGCGGGCTTAGAAACACGACAGGTGTCTCGTTGCACAAAATATCACGAAATATTCCTCCCATAGTTCCTGTCATTACTCCCATAAAACTTGCAATAAGAGGGGGCGCTCCAACCATCAGTGAAACCAATGTTCCGGCAACACCAAAAGTAGCTAACCCCGCAGCATCAGCAACCAGGAAATATTTGGGCGAAACTACTATTAGTCTGGCCATTACAAAAACAGCAGCGGCGCTGCCAAGCGATGCAATAAAAAATATTTGATCATTGACCCAGAATACGTCCCGGCCAAGAAGCATGTCCCGTAATGAACCGCCTCCTAATCCCGTAGCAATCGCGATAATAATTACACCGAATAAGTCATAACGTTTAAAACCAGCTTTAAGAACACCTGAAACTGACGAGACAATAACCGCAAGCAATGTTATCCAGTACAAACTATCTAAAAGCGATGGTGTTGGCTCTAATGTCATATTACTAATTAGGTTGATTGCGGCGATAGCCGCTATTCGTCAAAATTGAGGGAGAAGGAAGCTTACTCAACTGTTACCGACTTGGCGAGATTACGAGGCTTATCAACATCAGTGCCCCGGAGAACCGCAACGTGGTAAGCCAGCAACTGCAACGGCACACTATAAACGATTGGCGACACCGCCTGCTCTGCGGGCGCAACTTCAATAACGGTTACACCATCTTCCGATCGCACCTCAGAGGCCGGATCAGCAAATACATACAAGGCACCACCGCGGGCGCGCACTTCCTGTAAATTGGATTTCAGTTTGCCCAGCAGATAATCATTGGGTGCGACGGCCACAATCGGGATCTCTGAATCCACCAACGCCAGCGGTCCATGCTTGAGCTCCCCTGCCGGGTAACCCTCGGCATGGATGTAGGAAATTTCCTTCAGTTTCAGCGCACCTTCCAAAGCCACGGGGTAGTGTGCCCCGCGACCCAGGAACAGGGCGTTCTGCTTGTCAGCGAACTGCTTTGCCAGTTCGGCGATCTCGTCGCTCAAACCCAGCATGTCATCTATTTGTATCGGCAAGTGGCGCAACTGTTTGACGATTTTCTCTTCTGTGTCTGCGGTTAGCTGGCGACGCCGGCCCAGCAATACGATCAATAGTAATAGCGCAACCAGCTGGGTGGTGAATGCCTTGGTCGAGGCGACACCAATCTCCGGGCCCGCGCGGGTCATTAACACCAGCTCAGATTCGCGCACCAGCGAACTTTCGGGCACATTACAAATCGCCAGTGTATTGGCATAACCAAGCTTGTCTGCCTCGCGTAGTGCGGCCAGGGTGTCCGCCGTTTCACCGGATTGGGAGATGGTGACAAACAGGGTGTCGGCTGCCACCACGTGGCGGCGATAGCGAAATTCGCTGGCCACCTCAACGCTGCAAGGCACGCCAGCAAGTGATTCAAAGCCGTATTGTGCAATCAAACCGGCATGATAACTGGTACCACAGGCAACAATTTGTACTGCTCTTACCCGATCAAATATCTTGCCGGCCCCGGGACCGAAGGCCTCTTCCAGTACACGGCTATCACTGATGCGACCCTCAATGGTTTCAACAATGGCGGCCGGCTGCTCGAATATCTCCTTGAGCATGAAGTGATCATACTCGCCCTTGTCGGTCGCATCGGCGGTCAGTGTGCTCTCATGTACCTGCCGGGTGACCTTCTGGCCACTGGCATCGAATATGGTAACGCTGTCCGGTGTGATATCGGCGATGTCGCCGTCGTGAAGATAAATAAATTGTCGCGTTACGAGCAAGAGGGCGGCGGCATCAGAGGCGATAAAATTTTCGTTTTCACCAAGACCGATCACCAGTGGACTGCCAAAACGTGCCGCGACAATTCGGTTGGGGTCGGTGTTGCTTATCACGCCCAGCGCATAGGTACCACGAATGTCCGACAGGGTGCACTGCACTGCCTTGACTAAATCAAGGCCTTGATCGATGTGGTAATCATACACCTGGTGCACCACCACCTCGGTATCGGTGTCCGAGGTAAACTCAAAGCCTTTCGCAAGCTGTAACGCATGCAGGTCTTCGTGATTCTCGATAATACCGTTATGGACCAGGGCGACACTGTTGCGACATACATGGGGGTGAGCGTTTGACTCATTCGGCACGCCATGCGTGGCCCAACGCGTATGCCCAACACCCACACTACCGTGCAGCTTGCCATGAATAGCGCTGGCCAGCTTCTCTACCTTGCCGGCGCGCCGGATGCGATCCACACAACCTTTGTCGTTTACAATTACAACGCCGGCAGAATCATAGCCGCGATACTCCATGCGTCTTAAACCATCGACCAGTTGTGGCACAATATCCCGCCGCGAGATACCACCAACTATGCCGCACATGGGGATACCTTATATATGGACGCCATTACTTTTTCCTGGCTGGTCGCTTCCAACCCTTGACCGTACGCTGTTGTGTGCTGCTCAATGTCAGCTCCCCGGCGGGTGCGTCTTTGCGTAATACCGTGCCAGCAGCCAGTGTTGCACCTTTGCCAACACTAATGGGCGCAACCAGAACGCTGTTGGCGCCGACTGATGAATTGTCTTCAATGCGTGTGCGGTGTTTGTTAGCGCCGTCGTAGTTCGCCGTGATCACGCCGGCACCGATGTTGACGCTGCTACCGACATCACTGTCGCCAACGTACGTCAGATGATTGATCTTGCTGCCGTCACCTACATTGGAATTTTTAATCTCTACGAAATTGCCAATATGCACGTTATCGTCAATCGTTGCGCCAGGGCGCAGCCGCGCAAACGGTCCGATTCTGCAGCCGGCACCAACAGCACTCTGTTCGATCAGACAATTCGCCAGCACGTGAGTATTTGCCTGAATTTTTGAATCCCGAAGTATCGTATTGGGCCCGATGGAAACGCCGTCACCCAGTTCAACATCACCTTCAATGATGACATTGATATCAATCGTCACGTCACGACCGACAGAAAGATTGCCGCGTAAATCGAAGCGAGCGGGATCACGCAAGGTGACGCCGTCTTCCATCAATTTCCTGGCTTGTTGTTGCTGGTATTTTCTTTCCATGCTGGCGAGTTCGATCTTGCTGTTAATACCTTCAATTTCAAATACTGTATCAGGATTCCGGGTAACTACCGAATAGCCATCATTGACGGCCATGGCGATAACGTCGGTGAGGTAATACTCACCCTGGACATTGTCATTGGACAGGCGGTCGAGCCATTGGCGCAATCGGCCAGCCGGTGCCGCCAGAAACCCGGTATTGATTTCGCGAATGCCCAGCTCGTCCTCGCTGGCATCCTTGTGCTCGACAATTCTCTCTATTTCTCCATTGTCTCCACGAACGATGCGACCATAGACTCCGGCATTCTCCAGATTCACGGTAAGAAGCGCCAGCGCACCTTTATCGGCCCTGGCGACCAATGATTGCAGTGTCTCTAGCCCTATCAGTGGCACGTCGCCGTACAACACCAGCACGGTGGCGTCATCATCGACACCTGGCATAACCTGTTTCACGGCATGGCCGGTGCCATGTTGCTCTTGTTGCAACACCCAGTTGACCGAACCATCGTCGATTTGGACTGGTACCTGTTCGCCGCCGTGGCCATACACCACATGTACCCGGTCAACCGATAAGCGATGTGCGGTATCAAGCACATGCGCCAGCATCGGTTTGCCGCCGATTTCGTGCAATACCTTGGGCAGATCCGAACACATGCGTGTGCCCTTGCCGGCGGCGAGAACAATGACCTCTAGTGGTGGGGTTGGACCAGCCATGATTGGCTGGGATTTAAGCACAATAGCCGGGTAACGTCGCGATGGCGGCGCTCGGCAATACTACTGCAGCGGGTGACCTTGCCCCGGGCCGGCCGAAGTAACTTTCCCGCTACGGGCCTCATCGCTGGAGGCATCGCGAATATCGGTGACCTTAACCTTGAAAACCACTGTCTTGCCAGCCATGGGGTGGTTGGCGTCTACCGTCAGCTCAGTATCCTTGATTTTACTCACCAGGAATTTCATAGATTCGCCGTCGGCATTTTGTGCCTCCAGTTCCGCACCCACGAAACGCAGTTCCTCCGGTACGTTTTCCAGATCATCGGTAAAGGTCAGGTCGGGATTATGCTGCCCAAAACCTTCATCCGGGTTCAGGGTGACGCTGATCTGGTCGTCGATGGTTTTACCGGCAAGCGCGGCCTCCAGCTTCTCAAATAATTCACTCTTGCCGCCGTGGACATAGCTGATGGGCAAATCGCTCTGTTCGAGAATTTCGCCCATGTCATCAAGAATAGAATAAGTGAGCGATACAACCTTGTTGGTCTCAATCCGGGGTGTAGACATGATTACCTCTTTAACCGATACGGTGTCGGTATATTTTCCCTGAGAACAGGCGCTTACTTACCGCGCTTTTGACGGATTTTCTGAATGGTGTGTAGTTGCGCAACCGCTTCCATTAATTCCGCCTGTGCACGCGCATAGTCCATATCCGCTTTCATGTTTTGCATGGCGCTTTCGGCGCGTTTCTTGGCTTCCAGTGCCTGTGCCTCATCCAGGTCCCGGGCACGAATAGCGGTATCCGCCAGTACCGTGACAACATTGGGTTGCACTTCCAGCACACCGCCAGAGACATAAAAAATCTGTTCATCATTCCCCTTTCGCACCCGTACCTCACCCGGCTTCATGCGCGCAATCAACTGGGTATGGCGCGGCAGGATGCCCACCTCACCATTAACAGTGGGTGCAAATAACATCTCCGCCGTACCGGAGTAGATCTCCTCTTCGGCGGAAACGATATCGACATACATTGTCATTGCCATGGCAACAACCCTCTCTTATAGTGTTTTAGCCCGTTCAACGGCTTCTTCTATAGTTCCGACCATGTAGAAAGCCTGTTCCGGCAAGTGGTCGTATTCGCCATCAACAATGGCACGGAACCCGCGAATGGTGTCTTTGAGCGAAACGTATTTACCAGGCGTGCCGGTAAATACCTCGGCGACGAAAAAAGGCTGCGACAGGAAGCGCTGAATCTTGCGTGCGCGCTGTACCATCAGCTTGTCGTCTTCCGACAGTTCGTCCATACCGAGAATAGCGATAATGTCTTGCAACTCTTTATACCGCTGCAATACCTGCTGCACATCGCGGGTGGTCTTGTAGTGCTCCTCACCAATAATGTTGGGATCAAGCTGGCGCGAGGTGGAATCGAGCGGATCTACCGCCGGATAAATACCCAACTCGGCCACCTGGCGTGACAACACCACGGTGGCATCCAGATGCGCGAAGGTGGTCGCCGGTGACGGGTCGGTCAGGTCATCGGCTGGCACATAAACCGCCTGGATGGAGGTAATGGAACCGGTCTTGGTGGAGGTGATGCGCTCCTGCAGCACACCCATTTCTTCCGCCAGCGTCGGCTGATAACCCACCGCCGACGGCATACGGCCCAGCAGTGCCGATACCTCGGTGCCGGCCAGTGTGTAGCGATAAATGTTATCGATAAACAGCAATACGTCGTTGCCCTCATCGCGGAAGTCCTCAGCAATGGTCAACCCGGTTAGCGCCACGCGCAGGCGGTTACCCGGTGGTTCGTTCATCTGTCCGTACACCAGCGACACCTTGTCGATAACGCCGCCGTCGGTCATTTCATGAAAAAAGTCGTTGCCTTCACGGGTGCGCTCGCCGACACCGGCGAAAACCGAATATCCACTGTGTTCCATGGCGATGTTACGGATGAGTTCCATCATGTTTACGGTCTTGCCGACACCGGCGCCGCCGAACAGACCAACCTTGCCGCCCTTGGCGAACGGGCACATGAGATCGATCACCTTGATGCCGGTCTCGAGCAACTCGGTACTGGCCGCCTGTTCCGCGTAGGTCGGTGCCTGGCGATGAATCGGCATGCGTTTGTCTTCACCAATGTCGCCGGCTTCGTCTACTGGATTGCCCAGCACGTCCATAATGCGGCCCAGCGTTTTTAGACCCACCGGAACCGCGATAGGGGAGCCTGTATCTTCTACGGCAATGCCGCGTTTGACGCCGTCAGTGGTGCCCATGGCGATGCAGCGCACCACCCCATCACCCAGTTGCTGCTGCACTTCCAGCGTCAATCCGGCATCGTCTACCGTCAGGGCAGTATAGACCTTGGGCAATGCGTCGCGCGGGAATTCCACGTCAACCACAGCGCCGATCACTTGCACGATTTGTCCAGAACTCATGTCTCTAGCCTCAATAAAAATAATCTTTGTCGCAAAGGCGCGAAGACGCAAAGAAAAGCATACAAAATTTCATTCTTTACGTCTTCGCGCCTTTGCGTCGGAAAATATTACACCGCCGCCGCGCCGCCCACGATTTCTGAAATTTCCTGGGTAATGGCGGCCTGTCGTGCCTTGTTGTATTTGAGCTGCAATTCCTCTATCAGATTGCCGGCGTTATCTGAAGCCGATTTCATCGCCACCATGCGCGAAGATTGTTCGCTTGCAATGTTCTCGACCACGGCGCGATACACCTGTGATTCGATATAACGAATCATCAGGTCATCAATGACTTCTCTCGAGTCGGGCTCATAGATGTAATCCCAATGGTGCTTAAGTGATTCATCTTGTTCACCGGGCAACGGCAACAACTGATCGACCACTGGCCGCTGAGTCATGGTATTTACAAAGTTGTTGTAAACAATAAAAAGGCGATCGAGACGACCTTCGCTATAGGCGTCGAGCATGATCTTGACGGAACCGATCAGGTCCTCAATACGCGGCGCATCACCCAGATGTGATACCTCGGAAATAATACTCGCGCCCAGGCGCTTGAGAAAAACAAGCCCCTTGCTCCCAATGGCACAGACATCCATCTCTATATTTTTCTCCGACCACCGCTTCATCTCAGCCACCGAGGCACGCAACACGTTGGTGTTCAGACCGCCGCAAAGACCGCGATCGGACGTTACAATAATCACTCCAGCGCGTTTCATCTCACGCTCGATCATAAATGGATGCTTGTATTCCGGGTGCGCCAGATGCAGATGACCAATGACGTTGCGCATTTTGTCGGCATAGGGACGTGTTGACTGCATCCGGTTCTGTGCCTTGCGCATCTTGCTAGCGGCCACCATTTGCATGGCGCGCGTGATCTTCTGAGTATTCTTGATACTCTTGATCTGGGTGCGAATTTCCTTGCCACTTGCCATCAGAAATTACCAGGTATGGTTGGCCTTGAAATCATCCAGTGCTGCTTTCATCTTCGCCAACACCTCGTCGTTGTAGGACGGATCGGCGTTGATGCCATCCATCAAAGTGGCATGATTCGATTTCAAGTAAGCATGCAAGGCGTCTTCAAAATCGCGCACCTTTGATACCTCGACATCGTCCAGATAACCTTCATTTGCAGCATTGAGTGACATCGCCATCTGGGCCACGGTCATGGGTTGATATTGCGGTTGTTTCATCAACTCGGTAATGCGCTGGCCACGTTCAATCTGCTTGCGGGTGGTTTCATCGAGATCGGATGCAAACTGCGCAAAAGCCGCCAGCTCGCGATACTGCGCCAGCGCCAGACGTACGCCACCACCCAGTTTCTGGATGATCTTGGTCTGTGCCGCACCACCGACTCGCGACACCGACAAACCGGCGTTGATCGCGGGACGAATACCGGCGTTGAACAAATCACTTTCGAGGAAAATCTGGCCATCAGTGATAGAAATCACGTTGGTAGGTACAAAGGCCGATACGTCACCAGCCTGGGTTTCAATAATCGGCAGCGCGGTCAGCGATCCGGTCTTGCCCTTCACTTTGCCGTTGGTGAACTTCTCCACATAGTCGGCATTGACGCGCGCGGCGCGTTCCAGCAGACGCGAGTGCAAATAGAACACATCGCCGGGGTAGGCCTCGCGCCCCGGTGGGCGGCGCAACAACAACGACACCTGACGATAGGCCCAGGCCTGCTTGGTAAGATCGTCATACACGATCAATGCATCTTCACCGCGATCACGAAAGTATTCGCCCATGGTGCAGCCGGCATAGGGCGCGATATATTGCAGCGCAGCACTTTCAGCAGCGGTAGCCGCCACCACAATAGTGTGGGTCATGGCATCGTGTTCTTCCAGCTTGCGTACCACTGCAGCTACCGAAGAGGCCTTCTGTCCAATGGCAACATAGATGCAAATAACGCCAGCGCCCTTCTGGTTGATGATGGCGTCAATGGCGAGCGCGGTCTTGCCGGTTTGACGATCGCCAATAATTAATTCACGTTGGCCACGGCCGATGGGCACCATGGAGTCGATGGATTTAAAGCCGGTCTGAACCGGTTGCGAAACGGATTGACGGGTGATAACACCCGGGGCCACTTTTTCGATAGGCGAACTGAGCTTGGCGTCGATCGCACCCTTACCATCGATGGGATGGCCGAGTGAATCGACAACACGACCGATCAGCTCCGGACCCACCGGCACCTCCAGAATGCGGCCGGTACATTTAACCTTGTCGCCTTCGGTGATGTGCTGGTATGGACCCATAATGACGGCACCTACCGAGTCACGCTCGAGATTCAGAGCCAGACCAAAAGTATCACCGGGAAACTCGATCATCTCTCCCTGCATGACATTGCTTAAACCGTGAATACGGGCTATGCCGTCGGTCAGGCCTACAACCGTGCCTTCGGTTTTAGCTTCGGCCTTGGCCTCGAAGCTCTGGATTTTGTCCTTGATCAGATCGCTGATTTCGGAGGGATTCAATTGGTCCATTGTGGTACCTTCTAGTGAGTCAGATGTGTCGCAAGTTCGTCGAGATAGCCTTTTGCCGAGCCATCAATGACAAGATCGCCAGCTCGAATAACAATACCGCCGATTAGCGATTCGTCTTCTTTAATATGCAGTGTTACCGCACAACCGAGTTTCTTTTCCATTGCTGCGGCAATGGATTTTTCCTGGCCGGCATCGAGCACAAAGGCGGACAAGACCTCGACTTCAATTGTGCTTTCAGCCCTGGCCTTGAATGATTCGAACAACGAAACAATTTCCGCGAACAATGAAATACGATTATTTTCCAGCAAAACCCGTAAAAGATTTTCAGCCTGCTGGTCCATCCGCCCGGCGCAAATGTCCTTTATCAACGCAACAAAACGTTCGTTTTCGAGATCAGGCCGGTCAAGCACGCTCTGCATGCCTTTATCGGCCATCACTGCAGCCATAAAGCCGAGCGAATCCGACCAGGCCTGCAGACGATCCTGCTCCTGCGCAAGCTTGAATACCGCTTCGGCGTAGGGACGTGCCAATGTTTGGCGTTCCGCCATCTGTCTTACAGTCCCTTCACCACGTTGTCGATCAACTTGGCGTGAGATCGGGGGTCAATTTCTTTTTCCAATACCTTGCCAGTGGCCGCTACCACAATTTCAGAAACCTGCTGGCGTAAGGCTTCGCGCGCCTGATTGGCCTGCTGCTCGATCTCGGCCTGGGCGGCCTCGACGATTTTTTCCGCCTCGCGTTTGGCGCGCTCCTTGGCGCCATCGACGATCTCAATGGCATGGCGCTCGGCGTTGCTGACAAGCTCGACCGCTTTGTCTTTGCCTTCCTTGATCACACCCACAGCGCGTTTTTCCGCCAGTTTCAGGTTGTTTTTACCTTTCTCACCAGCTGCCAGCCCGTCAGCGATTTCCTTTTTTCGTGCCTCGAGCGCGTCAGCGATCGGTGGCCACACGAACCTCATGGTGAACCATACGAAAAAAATGAAAACGATAGACTGGCCGATAAGGGTCAGATTGATATTCATGACAGAACCTTTGCGTAGGTTAAATTATCGACAATAGCGACTAAGCAGCGACCGCGAACAGGATATACATGGAAATACCCACCGCGATCATCGGTACGGCATCAACCAGGCCCATGACAATAAAGAACTGGGTACGCAACATCGGGATCAGTTCCGGCTGACGCGCGGCGCCTTCCAGAAAACGTCCACCCAATATGCCCACACCCACTGCCGCGCCAATTGCGGCTCCGGCCATCATCAAAGAACCGGCGATAAATAATACAGCGTTTTCCATTTGTGTCTCCTGGGAACTTAAACCTGAATAACTATAACTAAACCTGCCTAATGATCTTGGTGCGCCATCTCGAGATAGACAACGGTTAGCACCATAAAAATAAATGCTTGCAGCGTAATAATAAGAATATGAAATATGGCCCAACCCATTTGCAGAAAGCCTCCAAAAATACCGAAGCCAATACCGGCACCGTACATCAGTGCAATCAGGATAAAGATCATTTCACCAGCGTACATATTGCCGAACAAACGCAGCGCCAGCGAAAGAGGTTTGGCGAGGAGCGATACGAATTCGAGAAAAAAATTGATCGGCAAGAACAAAATTTTTAACGCGATATTATTGGAACTGAACGGCTGCAGTGTCAGTTCGCCAAGAAAACCGCCAATACCCTTTATCTTGATACTGTAATAAAGCGTAAGCACGAATACCGACAGGGCCATACCAAAGGTAACATTGGGATCGGTAGTCGGCACAACTTTAAGAAAAACAAGTTTCGGGTCAACACCGAACACATAGACACCGATCAGCTTTGCCAGCTCCGGGAGCCAATCTACCGGAATCAGATCCATCAGGTTCATGAGCAAGATCCAGACGAAGATAGTCAGCGCCAGTGGTGCGACCAGATCGTTCCTGGCGGAAAACGATCCGCGAACACTGGTATTGATGAATTCAATGATCCATTCGACGAAGTTTTGCCAACCGCCCGGCACGCCGGTAGTCGCGCGTTTCGCCGCCATGCGAAAAAGCAGCACAAACAGAAACCCGAGACCAATGGAGAAAACCATTGTATCCACGTGAATTGCCATGAAACCCATCTGCTTGGCTTCTGCTGCTGTTTTAGCGAAACCCCAGTGCCCATCGAGGTGCTGACCGAAGGTGAGGTTTTGCAGATGGTGTTTGATGTATCCTGAAGCCGTTAGTGCTTCGCCTGCCATTTCTTCGTACTCAAAATTTTAAACTGTTCAGTAGCGCCCGCGCCGACTGGCGAAGACATAGCCTAAAAAAGATGTCCCAAACGCTAGCAACAACGGCACCGGAAGCAACTTGAAAACGCCAAATCCGATACCGAAACCCAGTAACACCAGCATGAGTCGCCGGCCCGCCACCCGGTAAAACGCGCCACCACCAAAGCGGGGCTGTTTTCGCGCTGCTTCACCCGCGTCGTAAATCCATCGCGCGGTAAAAAAGGCCACTACCATGGCCAACCCGCCACCGTAGACCGCCGCCAGGGCGAGCTGTGGCCCATAATAAACGAGGGCGCCTGCCGCAATAATCGTCGTGGTCAGGGACTGAACGACTATGACCCTGATTACGCTTTTTTGCAGTCTAGCGTCTGCAAATGTCATGTATTCGATTTGGCTCAATGCCGTCGCTTGGCCGATAATTCCGAGGGGACCACTCCCGAGGCGCGCGAAGTATAATGAGTGGGTATACAGCGGTCAATTATGGCCCGATAAATAGATGTTATTTCATCATCCCGACCTGGCGGCGGGGGTCAACGAATCAGGGGCCGAGCCTACCGCTATCGACTTGGCGAACAATCAGGGCCTGACTCTGTTTACGGGCCATTTTCACCTGTGAGGCACCAAGTTTTGACTGCAGACGATCGCGATATTTAGCGGCCCGCGTATTACCTTGGTCCGCCGCCAGATAGTACCAGGCAAGCGCAACGACACGATTTCCTTTCATGCGAAACCCGTATTCATAGAGGATGCCCATTTCCACCTGCGCTTCCGCGTCACCGCCACGGGCATCGCGCAGCACGTCTTCCGGCGCCGTTGGTTCGGCCGCATAAACGATTCCACTGAGAAAGAACCCCAGCACCACCATTGATATCGCGCGTTTCATTGTCCGCTATCTCCTGACTGGTCTTGCCTGGCCGTATACTGCCACTGTCGAACCACTATTTAAAATGGGCCAGAATGCCCTCCAGCTCGTCATTACTGTTGTATTCAATAGTGAGCTTGCCGGAGCCCTTGGCGCTGTGCTGGATCTTGACTGACGCACCCAGCTTGTCAGAGAGAGATTCCTGCAGAGCGCGGGTATCGGCATCGACGCCAGGCTTCTTTTTCTGGCGATTTCCGCCCTTTTTGTCGAGTAAATGCCGCACCAGCTGTTCCGTCTCGCGTACCGACAGG
Organism: Acidiferrobacterales bacterium; assembly: GCA_048060695.1. Taxonomy (GTDB): domain Bacteria; phylum Pseudomonadota; class Gammaproteobacteria; order Acidiferrobacterales; family JAJDNE01; genus JAZFSZ01. The sequence continues at coordinate 5,635 of JBGMQT010000005.1, read as the reverse complement.
CCCTTGCGCACGACGTCTTTTGCTGCCTGGCTCTGGGCGTTGCCCTGCAGCGCCAGCAGGGCACGACCATGGCCCATGTCGAGAGTACCGTCTTCCAGCAATTCGCGCACATTGGGGTTCAGCGACAGCAACCGCAGCAGGTTGGTTACTGCGGCGCGTGACCGACCGACGCTGTCCGCGGTCTGTTCGTGGGTAAGCTTGAATTCAGTCGCCAACCGCTGCAGCGCCATGGCCTCTTCAACGGGGTTAAGATTCTCACGCTGGATGTTTTCGATCAGTGCGACAGCAATGGCGGCCTCGTCCGGTATATTGCGCACTATTGCTGGTATTTTGTCCAGACCGGCAATCTGAGCCGCTCGCCAGCGGCGCTCGCCAGCAATTATCTCGTAATTTCCACCACTTAGATTGCGCACGACAATCGGCTGGATAATGCCCTGCACCTTGATAGACCTGGCCAGATCCTCCAGCGCCGCCTGGTCCATGTGGGTGCGTGGCTGGTAGCGACCGCGTTGCAGCAGGTCAACCGGGATATTGCGCAGTTCTTCACTGCCCTTGTTCTTGCCCTTCGGCGCCAGCACGTCTTCAAGCCCGCCGGAGAGCAAGGCGCCCATGCCCCTGCCCAGGGCCTTACGCTTGCTGGCCATCAGGTGGCTGTTTCGCGACGTAGAATTTCTCCCGCCAGCGCCAGATAGGCCTGCGCTCCCTTGGATTGCAGATCATAGGTGATTACGGGTTTACCGAATGACGGTGCCTCGGCCAGGCGAATATTTCGCGGAATAATAGTGCGATAGAGCTTGTCGCCGAAATGCTTGCGCAACTGTGCCGACACTTCGTTGGAAAGATTATTGCGCGGATCAAACATGGTGCGCAGCAACCCCTCGATTTCAAGCTCCGGGTTCAGGTTCTGCCTGACCAGCCGAATAGTCTGCACCAGGTCCGAGAGGCCTTCGAGTGCGTAGTATTCACATTGCATGGGAATCATCACCGTTTGCGCGGCGGCAAAAGCGTTAACAGTTAATAGACTCAAAGCGGGTGGACAATCTATCAGGATAAAATCGTAATCATCGCAAACGGTATTGATGGCCTTACGCAATCGTGTTTCGCGATGCTCCATGTTCACCAACTCCACTTCCGCCCCCGCCAAATCACTGTTAGTGGGCACAATGTCATAACCACCTTCGACAGCCACACGGGTATCCGCCAGCGAGATATTGCCGATCAAAATATCGTAGGTGCTGTATTCAATCTGGCTCTTGTCGACGCCGCTGCCCATGGTGGCGTTGCCCTGTGGATCGAGATCAACAAGCAGGACACGACGTTTGGTTCTCACCAGCGATGCTGCGAGATTGATGCTGGTGGTGGTCTTGCCAACCCCGCCTTTCTGGTTAGCAACGGCAATGACCCTGCCCATGATGAATGCTCCAAAGGACTGCGAATAATGGCGCCAATCATACCTTAGATTTGGGTCAGGCCCAGCCCGTACCTGAATTCAGGCTCATTTCAGGCTCTTGTTCTCAACGCCACTGCGATCTCTGCGTTATTTATTCATTCTATTTTCACGATTAGCAACCGCCGCTGGCCATCGATGCCGGGTACATTCAACAGGTGTGTGTCGACAATACGAAAATTAGGGCCAATTTCAGCAATCTCCTGTGCTGGTTCACGTCCCTTCATTAACAAATACGAGCCAACGCGTGCGCACAAATGTGCGGACTGATCCAGCGTCTGCACCATGCTGGAAAAAGCGCGGGCCGTTATCGTGTCGAACAAAGCCGCCGGGCTGTATTTTTCAACCCGGGCATTCACCACCTCAACATTTTTCAACTCCAGTTCGGAAACAACCTGTGTCAGAAAGCGGGTCTTTTTGCCGTTACTATCGAGGAGTACAACTTTTTTGTTGGGATAAACTAGTGCCAGAGGAATGCCGGGCAAACCGGCGCCTGACCCGATGTCCAGCACCCGGTTACCGTTGACATAGGTCGCGATTGCCAGACAATCGAGAAGATGATGCGACACCATGCGCGGCGGGTCATTAATCGCAGTGAGATTATAAGCCTTGTTCCATTTGACCAGCAGGGCGATATAGGCCATTAATTTTTCGGTTGCCTGCCGGTCAAGTTCGATACCCAGCACCCTTGCGCCAGCTAATAGTTGCACGCGCAATTGGGCCGACTGTCGCCTGTTTTCTACCTCCTGATCACCCATGATTTTACCGCCTGACGCCTGTCCTCGCTTCCCTGCCCTTTATCCAAAGATGCTGTATTCCAACACAAAACGCGGGTTAAGGTCTCCCACCAGGGAAAACAGGGATGTGAAAATTCTTAACTTCCACACGTTTTATACATTACGTTTACGCAAGGAGAACAACTCATGAGAAAAATTCTATTAGTCATCGCCGGCCTGGCGATGGTCACACCCGTACTGGCGGAAAAAATGACCGCCGAATCGCCGGCAGCAGCAGCGGAGCCGATCGCCGAAAAACTTGCTAGTGGCACCGTCGCCCGAGCCACTTTTACCAAAGGCATAACCGAACGCGAACCCGTGGATACTATCAGCACGCTTGGTACCGATAACAACAAGATCTATTACTTTAGCGAACTGCGTGACATGGCCGGCCAGACGGTGACCCATCGCTGGGAATATGGCGGCAAGATTATGGCCGAGGTGCCATTCACGGTTAATGGCAATCGCTGGCGCGTATATTCCAGTAAGAATCTGGAACAGGGCTGGCAGGGTGAGTGGAAAGTATCGGTGATCGATCAGTCGGGCGGTACGCTGGCGGTCAATACCTTCAGCTATGAAAAAGTGGCGGCTCAGCCGGTGGAAACACCTATGGAACTGAATAAGGCGCCGAAACAGTAACTAACTGTTTGCTTGATGGAAAAACCCCGCGCCCGGTACCGGG
>JBGMQT010000005.1:0-2720 GCA_048060695.1 Acidiferrobacterales bacterium | reverse complement strand
GAAACCCCTAGGAAAACAAAAAGACGCCCGAAAAGAAAAATTACTTGTTACGGTGAGGAAAAACCCCCGCCCCGGGTCCGGGGCGAGGGGTTTTTTAAGCACGTCGTTTGAGGTGAACCAACAGCAACGAAATCGCTGCTGGCGTGACGCCGGAAATACGTCTGGCCTGGCCAAGGGTAGCGGGCCGATGGTCTGCCAGCTTTTGACGAACTTCACTGGAGAGCCCCGGCACCAGGTCATAATCTATGTCATCCGGCAATACGGTATCTTCATGCCGACGATGGCGTTCAATCTCATCTCTCTGGCGATTTACATAACCGGCATATTTGGCTTGGGTTTCCAGCTGCTGCGCGACCTCATCATCGTCTACAGGCCTGCCAACTATTTCCATTAGCGTACGATAGGCCACACCCGGTCGCCGCAACAGATCCCATAGGCTTGCGTCCTTGCTTAGGGGTTTTTCCAGAATCGGTTCCAGCTGCCGCGCCATGTCGGTACCCGGTCGGACCCAGGTACCGGCCATGTGTTTTTGCTCGCGCTCAATCGCTTCGCGTTTTTGCGAAAATCGCACCCATCTTTTTTCGTCAACCAGGCCCAGTTGATAACCGGTTTCGGTCAGGCGCAGATCGGCATTGTCCTCGCGCAACAACAGGCGATATTCGGCGCGCGAGGTAAACATTCGGTAGGGCTCGCTGGTGCCGCGTGTGATCAGGTCATCTACCAATACACCGAGATAGGCCTCGTCGCGACGAGGAAACCACGGTGGCTCGTCGTTAACCTGCAATACAGCATTAATACCGGCCAATAACCCTTGTGCTGCGGCTTCTTCATATCCCGTCGTTCCGTTAATCTGGCCGGCGAAGAACAGGCCATTCATTGATTGTGTTTCCAACGTCGGCTTGAGGTCGCGTGGATCAAAGTAATCGTATTCGATGGCATATCCTGGACGCGTGATATGCGCTTGCTCGAAACCCTTGATCGAGCGCACCAACTTTAGTTGCACATCGAATGGCAGGCTGGTGGAGATGCCGTTGGGATAGACCTCGTGCGTGTCGAGCCCTTCGGGTTCGACAAAAATCTGGTGCTGGTCCTTGTCGGCAAAGCGATGAATCTTGTCTTCAATCGACGGGCAATACCGCGGGCCGGTGCCTTCAATCACGCCGGTATACATCGGCGAACGATCCAGCCCCTGGCGAATAATGTCGTGGGTCTGTTCGTTGGTATAGGTAATGTGGCACGACACCTGTTCGGGATGATCGTTGGCATTACCAATAAACGAATATACCGGTGTCGGTGTATCGCCCGGTTGTTCTTCCAGCACATCATAATTAATGCTGCGGCCGTCGATTCGCGGTGGCGTGCCAGTCTTGAGGCGATCCACCCGGAACGGTAATTCGCGTAGCCGCGCCGCCAACGCGTTGGCTGGCGCATCACCGGCACGGCCGCCTTCGTAACTGGACAACCCGACATGAATTCGGCCACCGAGAAAGGTACCGGTTGTTAGAACCACCGCGCGGGCACGAAAGGTCACGCCCATTTGGGTAACCACGCCGGTAACACGATCGCCCTCGACCACCAGGTCATCCGCCGACTGCTGGAACACCGTCAGGTTTTCCTGGTTTTCGATCAACGAGCGCACTGCGGCCTTGTAAAGAACGCGATCGGCCTGGGCACGGGTGGCACGTACCGCCGGACCTTTGCGCGAATTGAGTATACGAAACTGGATGCCGCTGCGATCGGCGGCGCGCGCCATAATACCCCCAAGGGCATCGACTTCTTTTACCAGATGGCCCTTACCGATGCCGCCAATGGCGGGATTACATGACATCTGACCGATGGTCTCGATATTTTGCGTCAGCAGCAGGGTGCGCGCACCCATGCGGGCGCTGGCCGCGGCGGCCTCGGTGCCGGCATGGCCGCCGCCAATAATTATTACATCGTATGCGCTGGATTCTTGCATATTGCTACTATCATACGGGGTGTCTTATAGAGGCGCTGGATTTTAAAGATAAACCAGAGTCCTGGCCACCAGCACAAAAAAAGCCGCGGCATAGCCACGGCTTTTTAGTCACGCTTTCGAGTCGCCTCAGGGGACGTAATTAGCCGTAATTGCTGCAGCAAAAGCAGTGCCGGCGCTATCAAATATCGCGCCACCTCGAACACGGAACACAATGTTTTTGCTCTGCGCAATGTCATAACCGGCTCCTACCAGCCCCGCTGTTGCCCCGCCACCAGTCAGGATGCCCGCCTCCCAAAACACGCCATCTGCATAATTATTTATATAACCGCGATAGGTGCCCGAAAAAAGATCGCCCTCCGCGTAGTCGAGGGCAACTGCACCTGAGTCGGTCAATTTCATTTGGACACCGAGCGTAAAGCCGGTAACGGACACGCCGGCAGCGCTGGCAACGCCAATTCCGCCACCAAACATTACATCATTTTCTGCGTATGCAGCGGCGGGTGCCGCCAGAACTGCTGAAACTGCGATTGCTACTAAAGTTTTATTCATCTTCCTTCTCCTTAGACATGCTGGATTGTCCCACCAAGAAGATTAAACGCCTTACAAACTGAATGGTCAATATTTGGCCGTACAATCCAGCGAAAATGCAAAGCAGTTCACGCTCTTTGCCCCCCGGCCGATACACACGCGGTGTTACATTCTACCAATTTCGACTACCCTTGAACTAATGTCCGAAACGATATTCAAACCAGACTAATCT
>JBGMQT010000004.1:49791-69200 GCA_048060695.1 Acidiferrobacterales bacterium | reverse complement strand
AGTGATCCGATCCACGTCAGGATTTAGTTTGTGTTTTTTTCAGCCTACGCTCACGGCGCCATGCCACGTACCGCCGGCGCAGGCGCCAATACACCGGGGAGCGCGAGAACAGGATTACCAGCCCCAACGGCAGCATCCACAGACCCAGAACGGGCAGAAACCAGAGCAGGCCACCAATAATTAACAGGATCCCCACCGCCAGTCGCAATAGCTGGTTTGGGTGATTCTTTATCCGATGTAGCCAGCGTGACAGCTGCGTTTGGAATTCAAATCTTTTGTGTTGGTTCATCCGGTTTAATTGCGCCTCGGTTAACGGTAGTCTTGATTCATGCTACTCAAATTTACGAAGATGCACGGTCTCGGAAATGATTTTGTCGTTTTTGACGCCATTCGGCAAACGGTTGCCTTGTCGCCCGAATTGATCCGCCAGATCGCCGATCGACGGACCGGAATCGGCTGCGACCAGGTGCTGCTCGTCGAATCATCCAATCGGTCCGGGGTCGATTTTCGCTATCGTATTTATAATGCCGATGGTGGTGAGGTTGAGCAATGTGGCAATGGGGTTCGCTGTTTTGCCCAGTTCGTCCGCGAAAAGGGATTTACGGACAAAACTGAAATCGCGGTCGAAACGCTTTCCGGCGTTATTACGCCACGAGTGCTTTCCAGCAATCTGGTGGAAGTAGATATGGGGGCTCCCCGATTCGATCCCAAGCAAATCCCGTTTACGGCAGATGGAATCCAGACCAAGTATGAGCTCGATGTGGCCGGCCAATCTGTTTCCATCGGCGCCGTTTCCATGGGCAATCCCCACGCGGTGCAGATTGTGGGTGACATAGACAGTGCACCGATTTCAACCCAGGGGCCTCTAATCGAGAACCACCCGCGATTTCCGCAGCGAGTGAATGCCGGGTTTATGCAAATTATCGATCGTGACCATATTCGTTTGCGTGTGTATGAGCGTGGGGTGGGCGAAACACGCGCCTGCGGAACCGGCGCCTGCGCAGCCATGGCAGTGGGTCGCCAAATGGGGTTGGTTGATGATAGGGTAGCAGTAGACCTGCCGGGCGGAAGGCTGGATATAACCTGGGTGGGTGATGACAAGCCGGTGATTATGACCGGTCCCGCAGTCAGTGTATTTGAAGGCGAGATTAATCTCGACGGGTTGTAAGGAATATGCCAAAGAAGGACCAGCAGGAAGAAATTTCCTGGGAACAGACAGTGTCACGTTTTCTGGGTGATAACCCCGATTTCTTTACTCACCATCCGGAGCTGCTGTCTGACATATCTATCCCCCATCCTGATGCCGGCAGTGCCGTTTCATTGATCGAGCGCCAAGTAGGTGTCTTGCGTGAGCAAAAACTCCAACTGGAGCGTCAGTTACGCGAGTTAATAAGCAATGCTCGTGAGAACGAGGTATTGTCGGGACGATTGCATGATTTTGCCAGGCATTTACTTCGCGCTGACAGTCTGGATGTGGTGCTAGGTCCTGCGTTGACCAGACTGCGGGACGCATTTCATCTCGACGCCATCAGTGTCCGCATTGTCCAAAATGGCGTCTCGGACATGGTGCGTCCGGAACTTGTCGATGAAAACAACGAACAGTTTATACAACTCGCGTTATTATTGGCTAATCGCGAACCGGTTTGTGGTTCCTTTCTTGATCAACCGCAAAAAGATTTCTTGTTCTCTCGCAGCGAAACCGAAATCAAGTCTTGCGCACTGCTGCCTCTCAAAACAAAGAACGTGAGAGGAATTTTCTGTCTTGGCAGTCAAGATCCCCACCGATTTGAGCAAAATATGGCGACGGATTATCTGAACCGTCTTAGTGACCTTGTCGCCTGTACTATTGAGCGACACCTGGCGACCCCGTAATGAACCCGTCTGCCCTGGATCAGCTTGCAGATTACCTGAACTACCTGGCCCGAGGGCGCCGTCTTTCACCCCACACGACTCAGAGCTACCAGCGAGACCTGGTCAGACTGAGTGAGTTTTGCGACCGTCATTCGATTCAGAACTGGGGTGAACTGGATGTGGCGAAAGCCCGGCGATTTGTGGCCGAGACCCATCGCGGTGGCTCCTCCGGCAGCAGCATCAGACGTTATTTGTCAGCCGCACGCTCGTTCTTCCGCTATTTGCTCAGGCAGTCGCAGGTATCATCCAACCCCTTTGTTGGCATTCCGGCGCCCAAAGTCGCCCAGCGACTACCCAAAGTCCTGTCCGTTGAGCAGGCCGAGATTATGGTGTCCATCCAAAACCGCGACAGCAAGCTGGCGATCCGTGACTGCGCCATCCTGGAGCTGATGTATTCGTCGGGTCTGCGACTCTCGGAGTTAGTTGGCCTCGATGTCGATAATATTGACTTCCACGATGGCCTGGTCAGAGTGACCGGCAAGGGTGCGAAAACGCGGGTGGTGCCGGTGGGCAGCAAGGCCCGTGGCGCCTTGCAAGTGTGGCTGGACGTGCGGCGTCAGTGGCTAAAAGATAGTGAAACAGCATTATTTGTGAGCCAGCAGGGCCGTCGTCTGGGACCGCGAGCGATACAGAAGCGGCTGGAATACTGGGCAAAACGACAACTTCCGGGCACGCCGGTCCATCCCCACATGTTACGCCATTCCTTTGCCAGCCATTTACTGGAATCCAGCGCCGACCTGCGGGCAGTGCAGGAATTGCTGGGCCACAGCGATATTTCGACCACCCAAATCTATACCCATGTCGACTTTCAGCAACTGGCGCGTGTCTATGATGCGGCCCATCCCCGGGCGCGGCGCAAGCGTGGAGGTGGTGCGACGTGATATCGGGCAAGATGGCTATCCGATGGTTGGCCCCGTGCGAGCCGACCGGTGGTGTCGGGGGAACTGGCGCATTGTTTGGCATGTGCTATATAAATCACGGAAACTTAAAGAAAAATACCTCCCGTTAAGATAATAATTCGGGTAGAATCCGCGACCTTAAATGAGATGCAATAATCGATTGACGCCAACACCTAGCGGGGCGTCATCGCAACAAAGAAGAATGTGAGTTCATGGAGCCTCTGGGTAACTACAAACAACGGACACTCAAGAATCTGATTTCCGCCACGGGTGTCGGACTTCATACAGGAGAGAAGGTTTACCTTACCCTGCGCCCTGCGGCGCCGAATACCGGCATCGTGTTTCGTCGCGTTGATCTGGATGAACCCGTTGAGATTCGCGCTTGCCCCCGTTGCGTCGGTGAAACCAGTCTCTCGACCACGTTGGTCAAGGGTGATGTTCGCGTTTCTACCGTTGAACATCTGCTCTCCGCGTTTGCCGGTCTCGGAATTGATAACGCCTATGTGGATGTGTCTGCTCCCGAAGTGCCCATCATGGACGGCAGCGCATCTCCATTTGTTTTTCTGATATTGTCCGCTGGTATCAGCGAACAGAATGCCGCCAAAAAATTCATTCGCATCAAAAAGACCGTGCAGGTGGAAGACGGTGACAAGTGGGCTCGTTTCGAATCCCACGAAGGTTTCAAAATATCGTTTGCGATTGATTTTGATCACCCTGCGTTCCGGGCCTGTAGTCAAAATGCGGAACTGGACTTTTCCTCGACGTCATTCGTGAAAGAAGTCAGTCGTGCAAGAACATTCGGCTTCATGCGTGATGTTGAAGCTCTGCGTCAGAGGAATCTCGCATTGGGCGGCAGCATTGATAACGCCGTTGTTGTCGATGATTATCGTATTATTAATGCCGACGGTCTTCGCTATGACGATGAATTTGTGAAGCATAAGATACTTGATGCAATTGGTGATCTTTACCTTCTCGGCCACAGCCTGATCGGTGCCTTCAGTGGACACAAATCCGGTCATGGTCTTAACAACCAATTGTTACGGGCATTGCTGGACGATGCCGAGGCATGGGAATTTGTGACTTTTACCGACAAACGACCTGCACCTATCCCCTACGTTCAACCAGCGTATTTGAGTTAGTCTCGGTCTCCCTATCGGCTTAAACCCCGTTCCCGGCAATTTACCTGTTGTCAGTTGATGCGGGATACATCACAATTTTGGATCACCTGTCGCACTACAAGCAGCGACCATGAATCCTGTCATTTATTACAGTCTCCGTAGTTTGTCGCCTTATGAAGGTACGATTCAGGTCGTTGAAACAGACGGTTTTCGTGCGCTTTCCCGGGATGGGGAAACCTGGCGTGTCCGTATGCGTGCTGGCAGTGGTCGACGAGCAGTACACGGGACCTGGCGGGAGCACGACGGCGAGCAGCTGGAAATAGAGCAGACGCAACCGGGGTTCGAATTGTTGCATAATCGGCCAAAAACCCCGTTTCCACGACGTGACACCGTCGAATTGTGGCTATTGGATGCGGAATCACTATTGCCGCTGGCGTTACTGCGTTCACTGACGCCGGAGCAAAGGCCGACCCGAGTGACCGAGGCGGTCTGGCTGGCAGGGTTTCGCGATGATGAAAGTTTCTACGCCCCCAGTCTTGCTGCTGCGGGTTCGTTAAACCCGGATGACAATGTCCCTATTGCCCACGCCGAGGTATTGAATCGTTGTGTCCGCGCCGCCGCAGGAACCTTGCCGCAGGCTCAATGGTTTCGTCGATCTGAAGACGGTGGGATCGGGCTTGACGGCCTGAATCTTTCTGTCGAATTGCAGGGACGTTCCCTGAATACCGCTTTGTTTCCGGAACTATTGGTGCGCGAGGTCTGGCCTTCGAATACGCATGAGGAACTGGTGTGTGACTATCATCACTGGCAGGCGCCGTATCTCCTGACCCATAGCGATTTGGCAAAAAGCACACGTGAACGGCTGGAACTGGTGGCTTGCCAGCAGGCGGAGCGACTGTATAGCGTGCGGAATTTACTACCCGAGATTATAAATAAAGAACGCGTGGATACGGCGATGGTGGAAGCGGTGATCCGGCGCACAGTCACTGCAGAACCGGGCTAGTGACCCCGGATCGGGGTTACCCGCCGTGACTTCATAGTGAATCGATACGGGGGAAAACCAGTAGTACAAATGCGCTCGATTCGATCACATATCAGGTTTTCCGTAAGGGAATTGTCATGACAGCATGTGTAAATTCTCATATCATCGAATTGCAATCAAAAACAGAGTTTTAATTACCATGAGACAGGAAGGTTGTTCAGCGGCCGAACCCTATGCGTTGCGCGTTATTGGCGACAGCATGGAGCCGGAATTTATTGACGGCCATATTATTATTGTCGATCCTGGCATGCACGCGGCAGACGGTGCTTTCGTGGTGGTTGATTATGATGGCGAAACTACGTTGCGCCAGATTAAAATCGATGGCATGCGACGACACCTCAATCCGCTGAACGAGAAGTACGAATCGATTGAAATTACCGGCCCCTGCCATATTCGTGGCGTCGTTGTTCAACGGGCGACACCCGGGCGCCGTCGTGAATCCAAACATTACAATTAAACGCGATGAATCCGTTATCTGAAAATATTCAGCCGGTATTGCGGGTCGTACCACGCCCGAGAGATACCAATACCGCTGGCGACATATTCGGTGGCTGGATCATGTCACACGTCGATATCGCCGGTGCGGTGGTGGCGACACAGCGGGCCAGGGGACGTGTGGTAACGGTGGCGGTGAATGAATTTCAGTTCAAGAAACCTGTTTTTCTCGGTGACATAGTGAGTTTCTACGCCGAGATAAAAAAGACAGGCACAACCTCGGTTACTGTTGATGTCACAGTTTATGCCGAGCGTGGTTTGCGCAGCGGAAAATTTGGTGAATGTGACAAGGTTACCGAAGCCCTGCTTACCTACGTGGCGCTTGATGAGAACCACAAACCACGGCCTCTACCAGCAACCGAAGATTGACTGTGTTGCTACGGCGCCGGATTGGGATGCTGCCGGTGAATCTCCTCGATACGATCCACCACCTCATCGGACAGTGTCACGTCGATACTGTCGATGTCGGATTTCAGTTGCTCGTGAGAAGTCGCTCCAATGACGGTGCTGGTGAGGAACGGCCGGCTGTTGACATAGGCCAGCGCCATCCGGGAAGGGTCGATTCCGGTTTCCGTCGCAAGTGCCACGTAGTCCGCAGTTGCCTCGACGGCCACCGGTTTGGTGTAGCGTTTGTAGTTTTCAAACAGGGTTAACCGGGCCCCCTCCGGTCTGGCATCGTTCAGGTATTTCCCGCTGAGGACACCAAAACCCAGGGGGGAGTAAGCCAGTAAACCCACCTTCTCTCGGTGAGAAATCTCGGCATTGCCAATTTCAAAACTGCGATTTAGCAAATTGTAGGGATTTTGCACGCTGACAACCCTGGGTAAATTGTATTGTTGCGCCAGTTGCAGGAATTGCATTAAACCCCAGGGTGTTTCGTTGGACAGGCCGATATAACGTACTTTGCCACTGGCTACGATACTGGCGAGCGCGCGCAGTGTTTCTTCGATAGCGACGGGATTTTCTGTGTCGTCATGGACATACCCAAGTTTGCCAAAAAAGTTGGTTTTACGTTCCGGCCAGTGCAATTGGTACAGATCGATGTAGTTGGTCTGCAGGCGCCGGAGACTGCTATCCACCGCTGCCTCAATATTTGGCTTGTCGAGTCGTGCCTTGCCGCCGCGGATATGGGGTAGCCAGTTGCCGGGCCCTGCTACCTTGGTGGCAAGGATGATGCGGTCGCGGTTGCTTCTCGCCTTGATCCAGCTGCCGATATATTGCTCGCTACGGCCGCAGGTCTCTCCTTTGGTCGGGATGGGGTACATCTCGGCCGCGTCAATAAAATTAATGCCGGCCTCGAAAGCAGTATCCAGTTGCGCATGGGCGTCTGCTTCCGTGTTTTGCTGGCCCCAGGTCATGGTGCCGAGGCAGATCACACTCACCTCGATGTTGGTATTTCCCAGACGACGATATTCCATATTATGCTTGTCCTCCTAGCCGCAAATTTTGCCAATCATTATGACGCTGATCTCCCGGGACACCAAAGCACAATTGCGAATTGCTGTGATGGGCCACGATGAAAATCCTGTTCTTGATGCGCAAGCGAGGACGCTGGCACAACAGTTTGGGCTGGATTTTATAGCAGAGCCGGTAGCTGACGTTGACTTGGTACTTGCTTACGGAGAGGACGGGTTAAATTTGCGTGATTTGCGCGACCATCGCACACGTCCTGTTTGTATAGATTTCACCAAAATCGATATTCGACCCCACAGCGCCAATTTATCCCGGCGCCAACCTCTGGCCCGTGCCATGGGCAAGAAAAATACGTCCATCATCGACGCCACCGCCGGATTGGGCCAGGATGCATTTTTGTTGACGGCAATGGGTTTTCAGGCAATCGCCGTTGAGCGCAATGCGGTGCTTGCTGCCTTGCTGCAGGATGCATTGTCACGCGCGCAACAAAACTCAATCGTGGAAAAAGTATTGGCAGGACGGCTGTCCTTTATCTACGGCGATGCGCGAAAAATTGTTCCAGCACTGGACCCGGCTGACGTCATTTATCTTGATCCCATGTTTCCCCCCAGGCGCAGTAAATCGGCGCTGGCCAGAAAGGAGATGAGGATATTGCGTGATCTTGTTGGGGAGGATGCCGACGCCGGACAGTTATTTGAGATGGCCCACGCACATGCGCGAAATCGTGTGGTGGTGAAGCGGCCCCAACATGCCAAACCGCTTATTCCCGGCCCGGATTTTGCGCTGGTCGGCAAGTTGGTGCGTTATGATGTTTACCTCACTCATGCAACCAAATCGGATGAGTGTTTTAATGTCTGAAGATATCAAAATGCGGTCTTCGTTAAGTTACTTCGCAATACCTGACTTAAGCGCAGATTCCAGATAACAATGACCATTAATTTGAAATACCCCTGGTTTTATCTGGATGAGATTCCGGATAAGGAAAATGAAGTAGTGTTATCGGACAGTGAGGCACGCCACGCGACCGGTTCGCGTCGACTCGAGGTCGGCAGTCGCGTCTGTTTGTTTAACGGTAACGGGTTGGTAGCGGTTGCGCGAATTCGAACCTTGGGTAATCGCGGTAAAAATCCTGTTTTGCTGCTGGAGGAAGTGGCTCAGCAATCTCCGCAGCGCGTCGCGTGGCATCTGGCGAGCGCTCTGCCAAAAGGAGACCGACAGGGGGTGATGCTGGATATGCTTACGCAACTGGGGATCAGTAGTTTTACGCCGCTTCACTGTGAACACAGCGTGGTTAAGGCGAGCGAGAAATCTCTGTCGCGTTTTCGGCGGATTGTGATCGAGTCTTGTAAACAGAGTCGCCGAACTTTTCTACCTGAAATTCGGCCTGCGGCGTCTCCGCTGGAGGTGGTGAGAGATAGCCAGGGCGCAGTCTGGTTTGCCCATCCCGACGGTAGTACCCCGGCGCAGCTGGCGCAGGCTATCGACAATCCGAAGTCACTTACAATAATGATCGGACCGGAAGGCGGGTTTTCCGAAGCTGAAGTGCAGCTTATGCAGGATCAGGGTGCGGGCAAGGTGTCGTTGGGAGAGGCAATCCTGCGCACTGAAACGGCCGCGGTCGCGTTGCTGTCCTATGCAGGTTTGGCAATAGATCCGCGCTAACAAAAGATGTGTCAGCGGAAATATGCCTCTATAATGCGTTGCAATATGATTTCTCAAGCCAATAGCAGGACCACTTCGTGAGTCTAACGAAATCACCGGCCTGGAGGGCCCTGCAGCAACATTACCAGTCTGTTCGGGATGTGCACATGCGCGATCTATTTGAACAGGACGGGATGCGTTTCGAAAAATTCTCGCTCGAGTTCAATGGATTGTTGCTCGACTATTCCAAGAACAGAGTGACGAGTGAATCCATGTCGCTGCTGGCCGGCCTGGCGGAGCAGGAAGATATTGCCGGGTGGGCGCAACGCATGTTTGCTGGTGACAAGATCAACATCACCGAGCAACGTGCGGCATTGCATACCGCCCTGCGCAGCTCGGGGGACCATCCCGTTATTGTCGATGGTGAGGATGTCTTGCCACGTATTCGGCGTGTGTTTAAAAAAATGGAGAAGTTTTCCCGGTCTGTGCACGAAGGCGAATGGCTGGGTTTTTCCGGAAAACCCATACGCGATATAGTCAATATCGGTATCGGTGGCTCAGGTCTTGGCCCCGGTCTGATTACAGATGCATTACAGCCGTTTAAAAAAAGTGAGCTGAATGTTCATTTTGTTTCCAACGTTGAAGGTAGTGATATTGCCGAAACACTGGAAGGCCTGAACCCGGAGACGACGCTGTTTCTGGTGGCATCAAAAGGGTTTGATACCTGGGAAACGATGACCAATGCACAAACTGCCAAAGAGTGGATCTTCTACGCTGCCGGCGAAGAAGTTGCAGTAGCAAATCATTTCGTTGCGATATCGGCAAACAAAGTAGCGGTCCAGGCGTTCGGTATTGATCCTGCGAATATGTTCGAGTTTTGGGACTGGGTGGGGGGCCGCTATTCTGTCTGGTCGGCGATCAGCCTGTCTGCCGTGCTTTATTTTGGCATGGATACCTTTAAGGAAATGCTAGCCGGGGCGCATGAAATGGACCAGCATTTTCTTGAAGCGCCTGTGCGCGAAAACATTCCCGTTATACTCGCTATGCTGGGAATCTGGTACAACAATTTTTTTAACACATCGACCTATGCCATTCTTCCCTACGAACAACACCTTAAGAATTTGCCCGCTTATCTGCAGCAGCTCGATATGGAAAGCAATGGCAAGCGTATTAATCGGGACGGGTTTGCCGTTGATTATGCGGTTGGACCCATACTATGGGGTGAGTTGGGTGGTAAGGGCCAGCATGCATTTTTTCAGCTGTTGCACCAGGGCGCGCGATTGGTACCGGCAGATTTTCTGGTGCCGGTTGAGAGTTATCATCCCCTGGTCCGGCATCACCAGATAATGGTGGCAAATTGTTTTGCCCAGACTGAGGCTTTGATGCGTGGTAACACATCTGAAGAGGCCGAACAAAAAATGAAGGCCAGCGGCGCGGATGCAGAAACGATCAAACGTTTACTTCCGTTCAAGACATTTCCCGGGAATAGTCCAAGCAATACCTTTGTGTACCAGAAACTGACCCCGCGAATGCTTGGCACAATTCTGGCTATGTACGAACACAAGATATTTGCACAGGGCATTGTCTGGAATGTTAATTCTTTCGATCAGATGGGTGTTGAATTGGGTAAGGAGCTGGCGCGTCGTATCTATGATCAGCTCTCTGCATCCGATACCGGCAGTACCCACGACTCATCCACAAGCGGACTAATAGACTATTATAAAAAACATAGTCCACCCCGATAGTTTTTCACATTGGCCACGTAATGAATCCCTGGGTTACCATTCCATTAATTTCTCTTTTTGTCAGCGCCATGCTGACAGTATACGTATTTGCCTATAACAGAACCCAGCCAGTAAATCGTGCCTATCTTGCGCTCTCACTTGTTGTAACGCTGTGGATCTTCGGCGATTTTCTATTGTGGGTTCCGGTGCCGGATTCGTGGGCCGTAGTGGTACTGAAAGCGGAATCGCTGGCATGGCTAACACTGGGTTTCTGGTTTACTCGATTCACCTATATTTTTATTCGTCGCACCAGGGACAAATTCTATTACTTCATTCTTGCGGCCAGCATCGTATTAATTATTCCGACACTGTTTGGTGATTTGGTTATTGCCGGGTTCGTTCGTGAATACTGGGGTATTCGAATTTCGGGAGGACCATTGTATGACCCCGTCACGGTTGTAACGATTGTATTTCCATTTGCTTTTTCGCTCTTTCTGTTAATCACAAAATTTCGCGTTTCAAAAGATCGGGAATATCGCATCCAGTTAACAATAATTGTTAACGCGACCTTTGTACCGCTGATCCTGAGTTATGTGACAGTTATAGTATTACCACACTGGTTTGGGATACCGGTCATGGAATTGATCACACCCAGCTTGCTGGTATACAACCTGCTTATGTTCGCGGCAATATCGCGTTACAAGTTTCTATCTATTGATGTCGAGGATGTAGCCAAGGATTTGTTTGCACGGATGCAGGATGCGGTGCTAATACTGGACAAGAAGTCATCGATAATGCAAATGAATGCGGCCGCCAGGAAGCTGTTTAATCTTGCAGAGTTGCCCCCGACGGGAATTGTGGCGTCCATGCTGATCGACGACTTTCCCCGCCATGCCAATGACGATCGTTATGAAGCCCGATTGGCACAGTCAGCCGGTGAGCGACTTGTTTCAATATCCCAGACCTCCGTGATCGGGCTTCGGGAGGAGATCGGAAAAATTGTTATTGTGCGGGACATCACGAGGCAGAAGCAGGCCGAAGCAGACATCAAGCAGATGAATAGTGACCTGGCAGCAGCGCGTGATGAGGCGATGGCAGCAAGCCAGTCAAAAAGCCAGTTTTTGGCAAACATGTCGCATGAATTACGTACGCCGTTGAATGCCATAATCGGGTACAGCGAAATGGTGGCTGAGGAAATGGAAGATCTGGGTGAGACTGCCATCGTGCCTGATCTGGAGAGGATAAATTTATCGGCAAAACATCTGCTGGCGCTTATTAACGATATTCTTGATCTTTCCAAGATTGAAGCAGGAAAAACCGAACTCTACCTGGAGACATTTGACATAGCCGCCATTGTTCGTGAAACGGCCGCTTTTGTGCTACCGCTGGTGGAGAAAAATGCCAATACGTTGACGGTCGATTGCCGTGGTACTCTCGGCGAAATGACCTCGGACCTGACCAAGGTGAGGCAGACGCTGTTCAACTTGCTTTCCAATGCCAGTAAGTTTACCGAGAAAGGTGAAATCGTACTTATCGTTGAGCGGGCAAAGACTGAACCCGTCAACGTGTTGTTTAGCGTCAAGGATTCGGGGATTGGTATGACAGCCGATCAACAGCAAAAATTATTTCAATACTTTGCCCAGGCTGATCCTTCCACTACAAGAAAATATGGCGGGACCGGGCTGGGGCTTGCGATCTCACAGCGATACTGCCATATGATGGGTGGCGAGATTTCGGTGAAAAGTGACCCCGGGGAAGGATCCACTTTCTGCATGCGACTGCCGCTGGTTGTCCCCGAGTAGTTTTTTCTGGCTACCCGGGCGTTGCGCTCCAGCCCCACATGGGGCGTGTGGCTGCTAGTATTAACTGATGGGGCGAATTGAGATCGCGGTTTTTTAGCTTATCAGAAGAATTTTCCGCTCTACATCAAACTCGAGCGTCGGGGCGAAGGTCGATTTGAATCCTTACATTGCTATTCCACTTACCGCGCTTTTCATAAACATCGTCATTACGACATTTGTTTTTGCACGGAATCATCGCACACCGGTTAATCGGGCATTTATCTGGGTTGCAATATTGTTTTCGCTATGGACCGTGTTTGATGTGGTGATTTGGTCACCGATCGAGCCGGAGTGGATAGTCCCTCTCATGAAAACCCACGCTGTCGTTTATAATTTTATCGGTATCGTATTTGTAAACTTTGCATATAGATTTGTCGGCCGCAGTCGAGACGCGCTTTTTTATCTATTTGGTGTGATGCCGTTCGTTGCCTTGATAGTAATTGCTAGTACTGACCTGATTATTGCGGGTTACAAGCCGATGTATTGGGGTAACGCCGTCGTGAGCGGACCATGGTACCTGCCGTTTGCTACGATTAATGGGGGGATTCCGATAGCCTTTTCGATTGTGTTGCTGGTTCTGGATTTGAAGATCAGGAATTCACCAGCGGAACGCAGAAGACTTGTTTTGTTTCTGACTGGAACCACAATAGGACTTGCCACCGGATTTACTTCTTTCGTGTTGTTGCCGCATGGTCTCGGGATAGATGTATTACCAGTACACTCTTTTAGTCTCATTGTATTTCTATTGTCTGTTTATATAGCAATCACCAAGTACCGATTTCTGGCGATTAGCGTCGGGGACGCAGCAAGCGAACTGTTTTCCAGTACACGGAACGGTGTCGTTATACTTAATACGAGTGACGGAGTTGTTCAGCACAACGATGCGGCGCGGAGTCTGCTGGCCGGTAGCCTGGGAGAGCCTATCGAAAACAGTATTCAGGATATCAATCGGATGTTTCGAGAAAACGAGAATAATGAACAAATCGATTTTGCAGTTCAGAACGATGGCAATAGAAAATATGTCAGTGTCAGTCGAAATCCGATTAACCATTCCAGCCAGCGGATTGGAACACTGCTCTTTATCAATGACATTACTGCACAGAAGAAGGCGGAGGAACTGATTGTAGCTTCAAACCGCGATCTGAGTGACGCACGCGATCAAGCGCTACAGGCCAATCGTACCAAGTCTGCCTTCCTCGCCAATATGTCCCATGAACTAAGGACTCCCTTGAACGCCATTATTGGATATTCCGAACTGTTGCGGGAAGACGCCAATCTGGAACATAAGACAGATCGTAAAAATGATCTGGATCGTATCTACAGTGCGGGCCATCAGCTACTTGCGTTGATCAACGACATTCTTGATCTCAGCAAGATCGAGGCAGGCAAAATGGAGTTGTTTCGGGAGCAATTCAGTATAAGTGGTGTCGTGAATGAAGCTGAATTTATGATAAAGGAGAAGATGAATACCAACAACAATTTACTGATAGTTCATTGTCCTTCTGACATTGGCAACATGGTAACTGATCGTACGCGCTTGCTTCAGGTGCTGAGTAATCTTTTATCAAATGCTTTAAAATTTACACACGACGGTAATATAACGCTCGATGTATTTCGTGAGAACAAGGGTAAACGGGAAACGATAGTCTTCAGGGTTGTCGATACCGGAATTGGTATGACGCAGGAACAACAAAAAAATCTGTTTCAGTATTTTACACAAGCCGACCCCTCTGCAACGCGCAGGTATGGTGGCAGTGGCCTGGGTCTGGCGATTTCGCAGCAGTTCAGTCGATTGATGGGCGGCGAGATCCACGCCAGAAGTCAACTGGATAAAGGGTCGGAGTTTACGGTGCGCTTACCGGTAGAGACTGCACCATAGCGAAGAATGCCAACCCGTATCCTGACCGGCTTTCCCGGGGTACCGGGTTTTCAGGTAAATTTAAAGCCTCCTGATCAAGCTGATCAGTTCAGCCAATCAGGCAACCTTGCGATGTTCAGATCCGTTAGCATCGGAGTGGATGACATCCGCCAGTGTTACCGTGCCCAGGTAAGCTTGCAACTGGTGACTAAGATCGTCCCACATTGACTGGGTATCGCTATAATTGCTTTCGTCACTCAGCTTGTCGGAGCCAGTGCTTTTCATTTGCTGATCTTCAACCGCGCTAATTATGCTGGCGATATCGATCTCACTACTGGGTTTGGCAAGGCGATACCCGCCTCCCGGCCCACGCACGCCAACCACAATGCCCTTGCGACGCATCTGGGCGAACAATTGCTCGAGATAAGACAGTGATATGCCCTGGTCCATGGAGAGTTCGGTGAGGGTTTTTGTGCCCTGATCACCACGTAGTCCCAGGCGAATCATTGCTGAAACTGCAAAACGTGCCTTTCTGGAGATTTTCATGTTTTTGCCTCCTGAAAATTGTGCTGCGAGCCTGATTTCAAAGATGCTGGCTACCTGATGCGGCAAACATTATAATACCTGATTAAAATAGTCAACTATACCGCTGGGTACAAAAGAACACCTGAGAATTGGACACCATGTCTCTGAAAAAGTGCCATAACACGGCTTGTTTAATGTGTGCTCCGGCTCCGGTAAGGTAAACAAATGTCCGGAAAACCCGCTATTTATGATGCAACGATAGAGAATTTTTCAACCCGGGTCATTGAAAATTCCCGCAAGGGACCGGTGGTGGTCAATTTCGGGTCATTCACTGCCGCCCCCTGTGGTCTCACCCTGGGGCAACTCTCAAGTCTGAAAACCGAGTTCGGTGGCCGGTTTTTATTGGTCCATGTCGATACCGATGCCCAGGCCGATTTGTCACGGCAGTGCGATGTTCAGAGCATACCCAGTACCCACATGTACATAAACGGCGAGCGAGTGGAAGGCGTGTGTGGCGCCGAATCGGAAGCAAGTTTCAGGCGAGTTCTCAATAAATACCTGCCAAGAATCGCCGGTCCCGCCCGGGTGAAGGCTCATGCAGCTTACGAAGCAGGTGAAGTGGAAAAAGCACTAACATTGCTGGCACAGGCGGCGATGGAGGATCCCGACGACATCGACATTCCGCTCGATTTGGCCAAATTACTGATGCGTGAGGGGCGCCATCAGCAGGCAATGGATTTATTGTCTTGTTTGCCGGAGGAATTCAGAAAGCAAAAAAACATCGCCGGCTTGCTTGGGCATCTGGATTTTATCGTTGCCGCGAACACAGCGGAGGATACTGATTTTCTGATCAGGGCCATACGAGACAACCCCGGGGCGCTGGACCAGCGCTTTCAACTGGCGGCACAGCAATTATTGTCCGACAATTACGAAGCCGCGCTAAATGAATTATTCAAATTGCACCAACAGGATCCGGAATACAATAACGCCCGTGCCAGACGTGGGCTATTGACTATTTTTAACATGCTGGGCGATGACAGTGAACTGGTACAGTCCTATCGTCGTAAGCTGCTCGAAAATTGTTAAATCAGATTAATCCAACCAAGACCGATTCGCTACCATGTTGAAAGACACTCCAATTGTTACTTACCTGAATGATTATACGCCACCGAACTACCTGATAGACAAGGTCGAGCTCAACTTTGAACTCGATGAGTCGCGCACCCGGGTAACTTCAATACTTAGTATAAGACGTAACAGCTCTCAGGCATCCCGGGACGAGTCGCTGGTGCTGAATGGCGAGTTACTTGAACTTGTTTCCGTTCGACTCGATGGCATATTGTTGGGCGAAGAAGCTTACGAAAAGAATAATGAAGCGCTAACGATCCGAAGTGTGCCGGAGAGCTTCAATCTTGAAATAGTTACTATAATACACCCTGCTGCCAACAGGGCACTGGAAGGGCTTTATGTATCCGGCGGCATGTTCTGCACACAGTGTGAGGCCGAAGGGTTTCGCCACATTACGTACTACCTCGATCGCTCTGACGTAATGGCAAAATTTTCCACCCGAATTGTTGCCGATAAACTGAAATACCCGGTGCTGTTATCCAATGGCAACCTGCTGAAAAAGGGTGAGCTTGAAAATGGACGTCACTGGGCCCGATGGGAAGACCCGTTCCGTAAACCTTCTTACCTGTTTGCGCTGGTTGCCGGTAATCTGGAGTGCCTGCAAGACACGTATACGACCAGGGAAGGAAATTCCATTGATCTGCAGTTTTATGTCGAACCCGGCAATCTGGGCAAGTGTGACCATGCAATGGCCTCACTCAAAAAGGCCATGAAGTGGGACGAAGATGTATTTGGTCTTGCTTACGACCTGAGTGTTTACATGGTCGTCGCGGTGGGGGACTTTAATATGGGTGCGATGGAAAACAAGGGCCTCAATGTTTTCAACACCGCGTACGTATTGGCTAATCCCGATTCTGCTTCCGATTCAGATTACGAGAATGTCGAGGGTGTTATCGGTCACGAATATTTTCACAACTGGACCGGAAATCGGGTGACGTGTCGCGACTGGTTTCAGTTAAGCCTGAAAGAAGGGCTGACGGTATTTCGTGATCAGGAATTCAGTGCCGACATGGGGTCGCGTGCTGTCAAGCGCATTAACGATGTGCGGGCGTTGCGGGCGCGGCAATTCCCGGAAGATGCTGGGCCCATGGCGCATCCGGTGCGACCAGATTCATACGTCGAGATTAATAATTTTTACACTGCAACTGTTTATGAAAAAGGCGCAGAAGTGGTGCGTATGATCCATACCCTTGTCGGTGCTGATGGATTCAGAAGAGGCATGGATCTCTATTTTGAGCGCTTTGATGGACTGGCCGTTACTACCGACGATTTTGTCCAGGCAATGGAAGACGCCAACGAAATTGATCTTACCCAGTTCCGGCTCTGGTACCGCCAGGCCGGCACGCCGGTGGTAACAATTGATACCGAATACATTAAGTCTGAGCAGACCTATATCGTCACATTGCGACAGCGTACGCCGCCGACCGCGGGTCAGAAGTCAAAAAAAGCACTGCATATTCCGTTTCGTATGGGGTTACTGGATGCCAACGGCAACGACATGCCGCTGGTGCTGGAGGACGGCAGCGAGATTTCAACGGACGAAGCGATCCATTTCAGACAGGAATCGACCACCTACAAGTTTACCGGTATCAAACAAAAACCGGTGCCGTCTTTTCTGAGGGGATTTTCGGCGCCTGTAAAGCTGGAAATGAAGCTGTCGAATGAAGACCTGGCATTTCTATTCGCCAATGATGCAGACAGCTTTAATCGTTGGGAAGCCGGACAACAGTTAGTTACTCATTTGATTCTAAATATGATTGATGATCTCACTGAGGCTCGTCAGGTTGTAGTAGATCCACTATATATTAACGCGAT
Organism: Acidiferrobacterales bacterium; assembly: GCA_048060695.1. Classification (GTDB taxonomy): domain Bacteria; phylum Pseudomonadota; class Gammaproteobacteria; order Acidiferrobacterales; family JAJDNE01; genus JAZFSZ01. The sequence continues at coordinate 51,790 of JBGMQT010000004.1, read as the reverse complement.
AGGCAAGATGTTGACGGACAGGTCGCTGGACAAAGCCCTTGTTGCGGAATCACTGGTCCTGCCTGCGGAGGGCGATCTCACAGAACGTATGACCATTGCCGATCCCGAAGCCATTCATCAGACACGCCAGTTGGTCATGAAAACTCTGGCGGTGGAGTTAAAACAACAATTGATCGCGTGCTATTCCGGGAATAAAACGCATGGACCCTACCAGTTTAACGCCCGGGCATCCGGGCAGAGACGGTTACGGAACCGGGTGTTGCGAATACTGGCGACAGCAGAAACCCGGGACGTTATCGACATGGCTGTTGCACAGTATGAAAACGCCAACAATATGACCGACCGGCTGGCGGCAGTAAATGCACTGGTAAATATTGATTGTGCCGAGCGCCAGCAAATTCTGGATGCGTTCCATGATTTTGCCGGCGAAGACGCGTTGATTCAGGACAAATGGTTTTCTGTACAGGCGTCATCCAGTCTACCTGATACACTGGACACGGTTCGTTCGCTCATGGAGCAACCGGAATTCGATATTAATAACCCCAATAAAGTGCGATCGGTCATTGGGTCATTTTGTCATCGCAACCTCGTGAACTTCCATGCTGCCAGCGGCAGGGGATATCAGTTTCTTGCCGAGCAGGTGATGCGGCTGGATGAAAGCAATTCACAGATTGCTGCCCGACTGGTGGGTGCATTTAATCGCTGGAAGAAATATGATGCCAATAGACAGGTGCTGGCTCGGAACCAGCTGGAAAAAATTCTGTCCCAACCGGGACTATCCAAGGCTGTCTACGAGATTGTATCGCGCAATCTGGAGAAATAATTTTTGGATGTAAATAATTCTGTTGTAATGGGAATGCATTCACGTGTTTGAAAATGCAACGCGGTTAGGATCTGTCGCCGGTATCCGCATCGGCGTGCACTACACCTGGTTCATCATACTCTTCCTCCTGGTTTTCACCCTTTATGCTTCATTTCGAGCCAATCAACCTGACTGGTCACAAACCATTGCATTGGTAACGGCGATTATTACGGCACTGCTGTTTTTTGGCAGTATCGTTCTGCATGAGCTGGGTCACAGCATCGTCGCACTCAGTCGCGGTATCAAGGTCAGCAGTATTACCCTGTTCATTTTTGGTGGTGTTGCACAGACAGAAAAGGATGCGGACTCGGCGCAGACCGAGTTCTGGGTGGCAATAGCGGGTCCTGCGGTCAGTGTAATTTTAGCGGCAGCTTTTTATGTTTTATCGCAATCCCTGGGGTCAATATCCCCGGTGGCGGCCGTGGCACTGGACTGGCTGGCAACGATCAATTTGCTGGTGGCAATATTCAATATGATTCCCGGTTTTCCGCTGGATGGTGGCAGGGTGTTCCGTGCCATCGTCTGGGGTGTAACCGGAGACGCGACCAAAGGAATGAGCTGGGCCGTGACAGCCGGCAAACTCTTCGCTTATTTTCTCATGGGGCTAGGGCTGGTGCTGATGATATGGACACATATGTTTATAAACGGAATCTGGCTAATAGGTATTGGCTGGTTCCTGCTGATATCGGCACAGGCCAGTGGGCGGGCATTCACCGCCAACCGCATATTCAAAAGACTCATCGCCGGAGATTTGATGGAAACCGACGTTCCCACGGTGCCCGCTACGCTGATGTTGTCTGAATGGCTGGAAGACTACGTGTTGCAGCGGGGTCAACGCGCTTATTTGGTGGTAGATGGTAATACCATCGTTGGTTTGATTACGCCGGTAGATTGCAACAAGATTGCCCCGCCGCAGAGGCAAAATACGCCACTCTCTGCGGTGATGACCCCTTTCTCGAACCTGAAAACCGTCGATATATCTACCGATATTATGCAGGTGATGCAGCTCATGGCTGCGCATTCCTATAATCAGGTGCCGGTTACGGATGGTGGGAATGTGGTCGGCTGGGTTGACCGGGACCGGTTAATCAAAATTCTGCAATTGCGTCAGGAAACCGGGGCCAGGTGATATTCCTC